>DATCYZ010000118.1:0-35112 GCA_036526195.1 Burkholderiales bacterium | reverse complement strand
AGGCGGAGCAGACACCGATGAAAGCACTACTTGAGCTCTTCAAGCAGGTCCAGCAGGTCGAGGAATTCGACGCAATCAAGATTGGACTCGCATCGCCGGAGAAGATCCGGTCCTGGTCCTACGGCGAAGTAAAGAAGCCGGAGACCATCAACTACCGCACCTTCAAGCCCGAGCGCGACGGCCTGTTCTGCGCCAAGATCTTCGGGCCGATCAAGGACTACGAGTGCGTCTGCGGCAAGTACAAGCGCCTCAAGCACCGCGGCGTGATCTGCGAGAAGTGCGGCGTCGAGGTGACGCTGGCCAAGGTGCGCCGCGAGCGCATGGGCCACATCGAGCTCGCCAGCCCGGTCGCGCACATCTGGTTCCTGAAGAGCCTGCCCTCGCGCCTGGGCCTCGTGCTCGACATGACGCTGCGCGACATCGAGCGCGTGCTGTATTTCGAGGCCTACGTGGTCACCGACCCGGGCCTGACGCCGCTGAAGCGCGCGCAGCTGCTCACCGAGGACGATTACCTCGCCAAGGTCGAGGAGTTCGGCGATGACTTCTCCGCCGCGATGGGCGCGGAGGGCGTGCGCGCGCTGCTGCGCTCGCTCGACATCAACCGCGAGATCGAGACCCTGAGGAAGGACCTCGAGGCGACCTCGTCGGACGCCAAGATCAAGAAGATCGCCAAGCGCCTGAAGCTGCTCGAGGGCTTCAAGACCTCGCACATCAAGCCCGACTGGATGGTCATGGAAGTGCTGCCGGTGCTGCCGCCCGAACTGCGGCCGCTGGTGCCGCTGGACGGCGGTCGCTTCGCCACCTCCGACCTGAACGACCTGTATCGTCGGGTGATCAACCGCAACAACCGCCTCAAGCGCCTGCTTGAACTCAAGGCGCCCGAGATCATCGTGCGCAACGAAAAGCGCATGCTGCAGGAGGCCGTGGATTCGCTGCTGGACAACGGCCGCCGCGGCAAGGCCATGACCGGCGCCAACAAGCGCCCGCTCAAGTCGCTCGCCGACATGATCAAGGGCAAGAGCGGCCGCTTCCGCCAGAACCTGCTCGGCAAGCGCGTCGACTACTCCGGCCGTTCGGTCATCGTCGTCGGCCCGCAGCTCAAGCTGCACCAGTGCGGCCTGCCGAAGAAGATGGCGCTCGAACTCTTCAAGCCCTTCATCTTCAACAAGCTGGAGTTGCTGGGACTGGCCACCACCATCAAGGCCGCCAAGCGCCTGGTGGAGCAGGAAGTGCCGGAAGTCTGGGACATCCTCGAGGAAGTGATCCGCGAGCACCCGGTGATGCTGAACCGCGCGCCGACGCTGCACCGCCTCGGCATCCAGGCCTTCGAGCCGGTGCTGATCGAGGGCAAGGCGATCCAGCTGCATCCGCTGGTCTGCGCCGCCTTCAACGCCGACTTCGACGGCGACCAGATGGCGGTGCACGTGCCGCTGTCGCTGGAAGCGCAGATGGAAGCGCGCACGCTGATGCTGGCCTCCAACAACGTCCTTTCGCCCGCCAACGGCGAGCCGATCATCGTGCCGTCGCAGGACATCGTGCTCGGCCTGTATTACGCCACGCGCCAGCGCATCAACGTCAAGGGCGAGGGCATGTCCTTCGCCGACATCAATGAAGTGCACCGCGCCTACGATTCGCGCCTGGTGGAACTGCATGCCCGCATCTGGGTGCGCCTGCGCGAGGTCGACCTGACGGACGACGGCGAGACGATCGAGAAAGTGACGCGCTACGAGACCACGGTCGGCCGCGCGCTGCTCTCCGAAGTGCTGCCCGCCGGGCTGCCCTTCGCGCTGATCAACAAGGCGCTGAAGAAGAAGGAGATCTCCAAGCTCATCAACGCCTCGTTCCGCCAGTGCGGGTTGCGCGAGACGGTGATCTTCGCCGACAAGCTGATGAACGCCGGCTTCACCTTCGCCACGCGGGGCGGCATCTCGTTCGGCGCACAGGACATGCGCGTGCCGCAGATGAAGCACGACCTGATCCACGCCGCCGAGCTCGAAGTGAAGGAGATCGAGAACCAGTACACCTCCGGTCTCGTGACCCAGGGCGAGCGCTACAACAAGGTGGTCGACATCTGGTCGCGCTGCGCGGACCAGGTCGGCAAGGTCATGCTCGAGCAGCTCGGCACCGAGGAGGTCATCGACCGCCACGGCAAGAAGGTGCGTGAAGAGGCCTTCAACTCCATCTACATGATGGCGGACTCCGGAGCGCGCGGTTCGGCGGCCCAGATCCGGCAGCTCGCCGGCATGCGCGGCCTGATGGCCAAGCCCGACGGCTCCATCATCGAGACGCCGATCACGGCGAACTTCCGCGAGGGCCTGAACGTCCTGCAGTACTTCATCTCCACGCACGGCGCCCGCAAGGGTCTGGCCGACACGGCGCTGAAGACCGCGAACTCGGGCTACCTGACCCGCCGCCTGGTCGACGTGACCCAGGACCTGGTGGTCACCGAGGACGACTGCGAGACGCAGAACGGCATCGTCATGCGCGCGCTGATCGAGGGCGGCGAGGTGATCGAGCCGCTGCGCGAGCGCATCCTCGGCCGCGTGCTGGCCATCGAGGTGCTGCACCCGGACACGCAGGACGTCATGCTGCCGGCCGGGACGCTGCTCGACGAAGAGCACGTCGAGCGCATCGAGGAACTCGGCATCGACGAAGTCAAAGCGCGCACGCCGCTCACCTGCGACACGCGCTGGGGCATCTGCGCCAACTGCTACGGCCGCGACCTCGGCCGCGGCGTGCTGGTCAACATCGGCGAGGCGATCGGCGTGATCGCGGCGCAGTCGATCGGCGAGCCCGGCACGCAGCTGACAATGCGGACCTTCCACATCGGCGGCGCCGCTTCGCGGACCGCGGTGCAGAACAGCGTCGAGTCGAAGTCCAACGGCACGGTGCGCTTCTCCGCCACCATGCGCTACCTGACCAACACCAAGGGCGAGAAGGTCGTGATCTCGCGCTCGGGCGAGGCCATGGTGACGGACGACAACGGTCGCGAGCGCGAGCGCCACAAGGTGCCCTACGGCGCGCAGCTGCTGGTGGCCGACGGCGACGCCGTCAAGGCCGGCAAGATGCTCGCCGGCTGGGACCCGCACCACCGTCCCATCATCACCGAGTACGCGGGCACGGTGCGCTTCGAGAACGTCGAGGAAGGCACCACCGCGGCGAAGCAGATCGACGAGGTCACGGGGCTTTCCAGCCTCGTGGTGATCGACGCCAAGCGGCGCACCAGCGCGAGCGCGAAGGGCATGCGCCCCTCGGTCAAGCTGCTGAACGAGGCCGGCGAGGAAGTGAAGATCGCCGGCACCGACCATGCGGTGAACATCAGCTTCCCGGTGGGTGCCGTGATCGCGGTGCGCGACGGGCAGCAGGCCGCGGTCGGCGAGGTGCTGGCGCGGATCCCGCAGGAAGTCTCCAAGACCCGCGACATCACGGGCGGTCTGCCGCGCGTGGCGGAACTGTTCGAGGCGCGCGCGCCGAAGGACGCGGGGATGGCGGCGGAGGTCACCGGCACGGTCAGCTTCGGCAAGGAAACCAAGGGCAAGCAGCGCCTGGTGATCCGCGACCTGGACAACGTCGAGCACGAGTACCTGATCCCGAAGGACAAGCACGTGCTGGTGCACGACGGCCAGGTGGTGAACAAGGGCGAGTCCATCGTCGACGGTCCGATCGACGCGCACGACACCCTGCGCCTGCTCGGCGTGGAGCGCCTTGCGCGCTACATCATCGACGAGGTGCAGGACGTCTACCGCCTGCAGGGCGTGAAGATCAACGACAAGCATATCGAGGTGATCGTGCGCCAGATGTTGCGGCGCGTGCAGATCGAGGATCCGGGCGACACCAGCTTCATCCAGGGCGAGCAGGTGGAGCGCGCGAAGATGCTGACCGAGAACGAGAAGATGCTCGCCGACGGCAAGAAGCCGGCCACCTTCTCGTACATGCTGCTCGGCATCACCAAGGCGTCGCTGTCGACGGACTCCTTCATCTCGGCAGCCTCGTTCCAGGAGACCACGCGCGTGCTGACCGAGGCCGCGATCATGGGCAAGCGGGACGAACTGCGCGGCCTGAAGGAGAACGTGATCGTCGGGCGCCTCATCCCGGCGGGCACCGGCATGGCGTACCACCGGGTCCGCAGGGACCAGGCCGCCGAGCCGATCCCGGTCGACCTGCCCGAGGACGCGGAGGTCGATGCGGCCGCCGCGACCGAGGCGACGGCAGGCGGGGCCTGATCGAAGCACATTCGTGAAACCGGAAAGGGCGCCTGCGGGCGCCTTTTCCTTTTGCGGAACCTTGACCGACATGCCGAAGAAGAAGCCCGCACCACCGCCATCGCCGCTCGTGCGACCGGTGGCGGAAGCGGATTTCACCGCCATCCAGTCGATCTACGCGCACCATGTGCTGCACGGCCTCGCCTCGTTCGAGGAGGTGGCGCCCGGCATCGCGGAGATGCGCCGGCGCGCCGACGAGGTGCTGGCCCGCGGTCTGCCCTTCGTGGTCGCGGTGCTCGAAGGCAGCGTGGTCGCCTACGGCTACTGCTCGCCCTACCGCGCGCGCTCGGCCTACCGCCACGTGCTCGAAGATTCGGTCTACGTGCGTGACGGCCTGCAGGGCTGCGGCCTCGGCCGCGCGGTGCTCGCCGTGCTGATCGAGCGCTGCGAGGCGCTCGGCTACCGCCAGCTGATCGCGGTGATCGGCGATTCCGCCAACATGGGCTCGATCGGCCTGCACGCCGCGCTCGGCTTCATCCGCGTCGGCACGCTGCGCTCGGTGGGCTGGAAGTTCGGGCGCTGGATCGACAGCGTCTACATGCAGCGCCCGCTCGGCACCGGGGACGGAACGCCGCCGCTCGAGAAGGCGGCGACCCCGCCCGCGAAGTAGCGGCTCAGCCCGGGGCCGCCTGCTTCGGCGCGCGCGCCTCCATCATCTTCAGCATCGCGTAGAGCGCCTCGAGCCGCGGCACCGGCACCGAAAGCCGCCGGGCCAGGCGCACCACGTTGCCGAGCAGCGCCTCGGTCTCCATCGGCCGGCCGGCGAGCGCGTCCTGTCCCATGCTCGAGACGTAATTCGGCAGCTTCAGCGTGCCCTGGATCTGCGTCGCCGCGGTGTCCGCGGGCAGGGGATGGCCGTCGGCCGCCGCCACTGCGCAGACTTCCTCGATGGCCGCACGGGCAAACGCCACCTGCGCCTCGCCCGAGAGCATGTCGCTGGTGCCCAGCCCGCCGCCGAGCGCCGAGATCGGGTTGAACACCGTGTTCCAGGCGCATTTCTGCCAGCGCGCGCCGACGATGTCCTCGCTCACCTGCACGCTGGCGCCGCCGGCCTTGAGCAGGGCGGCAAAGCGCGACGCGCCGTCGCCTTCGCCCGCCGGGTAGCGCCCGAGGATCAGCCGCGTGAACTTCGAATGGTGACGCACGTGGCCCGGCGCCAGGCGGCTCGCCGCGGCATAGGCGACGCCGGAGACGATTTCGTGCGACGGGAAGGCGCCGGCCACCTCGTCCTCGATGCCGATGCCGTTCTGCACCAGCACGATGACGCTGGCCGGCCCGAGCACCGGGCGCAGGAGCGCGACGCGGTCCGCGCCGGGCACCAGCTTCAGCCCGACGACGACGAAGTCCGCGCCGGGTGTCGCGGCTTGCGCCGCGCGCAGCACGCGCGCCGGCCGAAACGAGAGGTCCCCCAGCGTGCTGTCGATGCGGTAGCCGTTCGCGGCGACCGCGTCGTAGTCCGAGCGCGCCACCACTTCGACGGCGCAGCCGGCGCGTGCCAGCACCCCGCCGTAGAACGCGCCCAGCGCGCCGGCGCCGAGCACCAGGACGCGCGCCGAGTGCTCAGGCATCGCCGGCGGTGATCACCACCTTGCCCTTCACCTGCCGGGCCGCCATCATCTTCAGCGCATCCGCGGCGCGCGCGAGCGGGAAACTCGCCGAGACATGGGGCTTCAGCTTCCCCTCGCGGTACCACGCGCCCAGTTGCCCGATGCTCCCGGCGAGCGACTTCGGTTCGCGCCGCGCCAGGTCGCCCCAGAACACGCCGACCACCGAGGCGCCCTTGAGCAGCGGCAGGTTGAGCGGCAGCTTCGGGATCTCGCCCGCGGCGAAGCCCACCACCAGCAGCCGGCCGCGCCAGGCGATCGAGCGGAACGCCGCCTCGGTGTAGGCGCCGCCCACCGGGTCGTAGACCACGTCGACGCCGCGCCCGGCGGTAATCGCCTTGATGCGCTCGCGCAGGTCTTCCTTCGAATAGTCAATAAGTTCGTCGGCGCCGTGTTCCTTGCAGACCGCGAGCTTCTCGGCGCTCGAGGCGCAGGCGATCACGGTGGCGCCCAGGGCCTTGCCGATCTCGATCGCCGCCACGCCGACGCCGCCCGCGGCGCCGAGCACCAGCAGGGTCTCGCCCGCGGCCAGTTGCGCGCGATCGCGCAGCGCATGGTCGGAGGTGCCGTAGGTCAGCAGGAAGGCCGCCGCGGCCTGGAAGTCCATGCCCTCGGGGATCGGCACCAGGCGCGAGCGCTCGACCTTCACTTCCTCGGCGAAGGCGCCGTAGGTGGTGAAGGCCATCATCTTGTCGCCGGGCTTGATTCCGGAGACGCCCTTGCCGACCGACTTCACCACGCCGGCGAGTTCGCTCCCGGGGGAGAAGGGCAGCGGGGGCTTGAACTGGTACTTGTTCTGGATGATGAGCACGTCGGGAAAGTTGACGCTCGCCGCCTTCATCGTGATCACCACCTCGCCTTCGCCCGGCTCGGGCGAGGCGATGTCCTCGACCACCAGCGATTCAGGCGGCCCGAAGGCCTTGCACAGTACGGCTTTCATTCGCGTTCCCATCCGGGTCTTTAGATCGTGGAAGGCGCCATGATAGCCTGCGCGTGCCCCTGTCTTCAGAGTGGAATGCCGCCATGAACGAACCGATCCTGCACCACTATCCCGCCTCGCCATACGCCGAGAAGGTCCGCCTGCTGCTCGGCTTCAAGGGCCTCGCCTGGCGCTCGGTGACGATTCCCGCGATCCTGCCCAAGCCAGACGTGATGGCGCTTACCGGCGGCTACCGGCGCACCCCGATCCTGCAGCTCGGCGCCGACATCTACTGCGACTCCACGCTCATCGTGCGCGCGCTGGAGGCGCTCAAGCCGGCGCCGACGCTCTATCCCTTCGGCGACACGCTTGCCGCGCTCGCGCTCGGACATTTCGCCGAGAGCGTGCTGTTCAACGTCGCGGTGCCGATCGCCTTCCAGCCCGAGGCGCTGGACATCTTCTTTCCCGGCGTGGACGCGGCCTTCATGGAGCGCTTTCGCGCCGACCGCGCCGAGATGCGCAAGGGCGGCACGGTGCGGCGCGGCACGCTCGCCGAGTGCAAGGCGGTGTACGCGCACCTGCTGCCGCGGCTGGAAGCGCAGTTCATCGACGGGCGCGCCTTTGCCTTCGGCGGCGCGCCCTCGGCGGCGGACTTCGCGCTCTACCACACGGTCTGGGCGATCGGCCGCGTGCCGACGCTCACGCCGCTGCACGCGCCGTACCCGAAGCTGGTGGCGTGGATGGCGCGCATGGCCGCGATCGGCCACGGCCGGCATCACCCGATGACCAGCGGCGAGGCGATCCGGGTCGCGCACGGCTCGAAGCCCGCGGCGATCCGCAACCCGCAGGCGCTGGAAACCGAGGGTATCGCGCTGGGGGACGAGGTGGAGGTGCTGCCGGTGGACTACGCCCTCGACGTGGTGCGCGGCCGCTTGCTGGAGGCTTCGGCCGAGCGGCTCTCGGTGCTCAGGACGGACGACCGCGCGGGGAAGGTGGCGGTGCACTTCCCGCGCATGGGGTTCCAGTTGCGGCGGCCAGGGTAGGCCGCCGGGCGCCGCCAGCGCCCATATAGTAACGCATATGTTACCATAAGGCCGTTGCCGGCGCCAGACACCCTTTACTGCGGCTTGACCCCCGCCTCGACCGCCAGCGCGGTCCACTTCTTGCGGTCGGCCTCGATGCGCGCCGCCGACTCGGCCTGCGACAGGCCCACCGGCACGTAGCCGCTGGGCACGAACTTCGACTGCACGTCGGCGAGTTTCATCGCCTTCTGCACTTCCAGCGTCAGCCGGTCGAGGATCGGCTGCGGCGTGCCGCGCGGGGCGAAGAAGCCGAACCAGGTGGCGGACTCGAAATCGGCCACGCCCTGTTCCATGACCGTGGGCACCTCGGGCAGCGCCGGGACGCGCGTGGTGGTGCCGACGCCGATCGCGCGCAGCTTGCCGGCGCGCACCTGCGCGATGCCCGGCACCGGCTGGTCGACCAGCACCGGCACGCGCCCGGCGATCACCTCGGTGACCGCGCCGGCGCTGCCCTTGTAGCCGATGTGCGCCATGTCGATGCCGCCGAGCTTGTTGAGCAGCAGCCCGGTGAGGTGGCCGGTGGAGCCGAAGCCCGAGGACGCGAAGAACACCTTGCCGGGGTTGGCCTTGGCCCAGCCGATCAGGTCGCGGATCGAGTGCACCGGGGTCTCGGGGTGCACCATGATGTAGTTCGGCGACAGGATGGCGATCGAGATCGGCGAAAAGCCGTTCACCGCGTCGTAGCGCATGTCCTTGAAGAAAAGGGGATTGAGCACCACGATCTGCGGCGCGCCGACGAGCAGCGTGTAGCCGTCGGGCGCCGCCTTGGCGGCTTCCGCGGCGCCGATCTGGCCCGAGGCGCCGGCGCGGTTCTCGACCACGATCGAAACGCCGAGCGCCTGCTGCAGCTTCTCGCCGATCACCCGTCCGGTCAGGTCGGTGCTGCCGCCCGGGCCGTAGGGCACGATCATGCGAATCGGTTTGGACGGCCAGGCCTGGGCAAACGCCGCGCCCGGGACGAGCAGCGCGGCAAGCAGTGCAACGAGAATGCGATTCATGCGGTGTCCTTTTCCCGTGGTGTTTCGGCGCGGAATGAAACCCTCTGCTCTCTCCAGCCGATGTTTGCTAGTCTTGCAGGCCCACGGCCCTGTCCGCAATCCCGTAGAGCAAAACACCATGCCAAAACTCGCGACCGACGACGGCGTCAACCTGTACTACGAGGAGACCGGCAGCGGCACGCCGATCGTCTTCGTGCACGAGTTCGCCGGCGACCACCGCAGCTGGGAACCGCAGGTGCGGCATTTCTCGCGCCGCTACCGCTGCATCACCTACTCGGCGCGCGGCTACACACCTTCGGACGTCCCCGAGGACGTCGAGCGCTACTCGCAGGCGCGCGCGCGCGACGACATCCGCTCGGTGCTGGACGCGCTCGGGTTGCAGCGCGCGCACATCGTCGGCCTGTCGATGGGGGCCTTCGCCACGCTGCATTTCGGCATCAGCTACGGCCACCGTGCGCTGTCGCTGGCGATCGCCGGCGGCGGCTACGGCGCCCACCCGGCGCAGTACGGCGAGTTCCAGAAGAACGCCGCGGCGCTGGCGAAGCAGATCCGCGCCGAGGGCATGGGCAAGGTGGCCGAGACCTACGGCCACGGCCCGACGCGGGTGCAACTGCAGGCGAAGGACCCGCGCGGCTTCGACGAGTACATCCGCCAGTTCGCCGAGCACTCGCCGGTGGGCTCGGCGAACACCATGGCGGGCTACCAGGGCCGCCGGCCCTCGCTCTACGACCTCACCGCCGAAATGCAGAAGATCGACACGCCGACCTTGCTGCTGCTCGGCGACGAGGAAGAGCCGGCGCTGGAAGTGAACCTGCTGATGAAGCGCTGCATCCGCACGGCGGGGCTGGCCGTCCTGCCGATGAGCGGCCACGGCATCAATCTCGAGGAGCCTGCGCTGTTCAACCGGCTGCTGGAGGATTTCTTCCACAGCGTCGAGGCAGGCCGCTGGGCGCCGCGCGACGCGCGCGCCGCGCCCGCGTCGATCTGGGGCCCGGGAGGCAAGCCCGCATGAAGCTCGAGAAACTCAAGGTCCGCAGCCTGCGCGCGCGCGCGCTCGCGGTGCCGATCAAGCGACCGCTCGCCACGTCCACCGGCGCGGTCAGCATCGCCCCGCTGGTGCTGATCGACCTGGAGACCGACGGCGGACTCACCGGGCGCAGCTACCTGTTCGGCATCGGCGCGCACAACCTGAAGCCGATCGTCGCGCTCGTCGAGGCCATGGCGCCGATGATCGCGGGCGACGCGGTGGCGCCGTTCGAACTCGAGAAGAAGCTGCGCGCGAAGTACACCCTGCTCGGGGTGCACAACATCGTGCTCTTCGCCATGGCCGGCATCGACATGAGCGCCTGGGATGCGCTCGGTCAGGCGGCGGGCGAGCCGCTGGTACGCCTGCTCGGCGGCGCGCCGCGCCCGGTGCCTGCCTACAACTCCAACGGCCTCGGCATCCAGCCGTTGAAGCCCCTGGCGAAAGAGGCGACGGAACTTGTCGCCGAGGGTTTTCGCGCGGTCAAGCTGCGCCTCGGCCGGCCCGAGGCGAAGGACGACCTCGCAGCGCTGCGCGCGGTGAAGAAGGCCATCGGCCCGGGGATCACCCTGATGGTGGACTTCAACCAGGGATTGACGCTCGCCGAGGCGCTCGCGCGCGGACGCATGATCGACGAGGAGGGCGGCGTCACCTGGATCGAGGAGCCGATCCGGGCCGATGACTTCGCCGGCAATGCCCGCCTGACCCGCACGCTGTCGACCCCCATCCAGGTCGGCGAGAACTTCATGGGCCCGGAGCAGATGGCGCAGGCGCTCGCCGCCGGCGCCTGCGATTTCTGCATGCCGGATGCGCAGCGCATCGGCGGGGTCACCGGCTGGATGCGCGCCGCGGCCCTGGCGCAGGGCGCCGGCATGGAGATGTCCAGCCACCTGTTCCCCGAGGCGAGTTGCCACCTGCTGGCGGTGACCCCCACCGCGCACTGGCTCGAGTACGTCGACTGGGCGAATCCGATCCTGGAGGAGCCGGCCAAGGTGTCGAAAGGCTGTGTCCTCGTGCCCGAGCGCCCGGGCCTCGGCATGCGCTGGGACGAGAAGGCCGTGAAGAAGTACGCGCTCTGAGGGGACGGCCTTGGCGACCTTCACCCGGCACTATCCCCACTGGCCGCCCTTCGTGCCGAAGTCGCTGGCGGTGCCGCGCACCAACGTCTTCTACAACCTCGAGGTGAGCGCGCGTCGCTATCCCGACAAGACAGCGATCGACTATTACGGCGGCAAGCTTTCCTACGAGCAGTTCTACGGGCAGGCCGAGGCGATCGCCGGCTGGCTGCGCGCGCACGGCGTCGCCAAGGGCGACCGGGTGCTGCTCTACTGCCAGAACGGCGCGCATTTCGTCATCGGCTATTACGCCATCCTGCGCGCCGATGCGGTGGTGGTGCCGGTGAACCCGATGAACCTCGGCGAGGAACTGCAGCATTACGTCGAGGATGCCGGCGCCCGCGTGGTCATCACCACGCAGGAACTGCTGCCGCGCGCATCGCCCTTGATCGCCCCCGGCCTGCTCGAGCACGCGCTGGTCGGCGTGCACGCCGAGTACCTGCCGGCCTCGACCGACCTGCCGCTGCCGGAGTTCGTGCGCGCGCCGCGAGATATCCCCGCCGCGCCCGGGGTCACCGCCTGGCACGACGCGCTCGCCGCCGCCCATGCGCCCGGCCCGCCGCTCGCTGGGCCGGACGACCTCGCCGTGATGCCCTACACCTCGGGCACCACCGGCAAGCCCAAGGGCTGCATGCACACCCATTCCAACGTGCTCTCCACCAGCACCGCGCAATGCCACTGGCGCGGCTCCTCCAGCGGCGCGGTGGTGCTGGCGGTGCTGCCGATGTTCCACGTCACCGGCATGCAGGCTGGCATGAACACGCCGGTCCAGGCCGGCGCCACCATGGTGGTGATGACGCGCTGGGACCGGACCTGCGCGGCGATGCAGATCGAGCGCGCGCGCGTCACTTCGTTCACCGCGATCACCACCATGATGGTGGATTTCCTCGGCAACCCGGAGCTCGCGACGTACGACCTGTCGTCGATGAACACGCTGGGCGGCGGCGGCGCGGCCATGCCCGAGGCGCTGGCGAAGAAATTGTCGGACGTGCTGAAGCTGGAGTTCATCGAGGGCTACGGTCTGTCGGAAACCATGGCGCCCACCCACGTCAACCCGCCGCACCGGCCGAAGCGCCAGTGCGGCGGCATCCCGATCTTCGACACCGATTCGCGCGTGCTCGACCCGGAAACGAAAAAGGAACTCGGCCCGAATGAAGTCGGCGAGATCGTCATGCGCGGCCCGCAGATCTTCCAGGGCTACTGGAAGCAGCCGCAGGCGACCGAGGAGACCTTCCTCGAGCACGACGGCCATCGTTTCTTCCGCTCGGGCGACCTCGGCTATTACGACGAGGAGGGCTACTTCTTCATCACCGATCGCCTGAAGCGCATGATCAACGCCTCGGGCTTCAAGGTCTGGCCGGCGGAGGTCGAGTCGATGCTCTACGCCCACCCGGACATCAGCGAGGCCTGCATCATCGGCACCCGCGACCCGTACCGCGGCGAGACCGTGAAGGCGGTGGTGGTGCTGCACCCGGCGGCGCGCGCGCGCGTGAAGCCGGCGGACATCACCGCCTGGGCGCACGAGCGCATGGCGGCCTTCAAGGTGCCGCGCGTGGTGGAGTTCGTCGAATCGCTGCCGAAGACGGCCTCGGGCAAGGTATTCTGGCGCGAACTGCAGGAACTCGAGAACCGCAAACTTTCCGGGAAGAATGCCTGATGAAAAAGCTGGCCTGGTTGCTGTGCTTCGTCGCCCCCGTGGCCTGGGGGCAGGTCGAGATCGAGGGGGCCTGGGCACGCGCCTCGGCCCCGGGCTCAAAGGTCGCCGGCGGCTACATGACGATCCGCAACACCGGCGGCGCGCCGGACCGGCTGGTCGGTGCCAGTTCGCCTGCGGCCGCGCGCGTCGAGACCCACGTGCACCTCATCGAGAACGAGATTATGAAGATGCGCCAGGTCCCGGGTTACGACGTCCCGGCGAACGGCCGCTTCGAACTCAAGCCCGGCGGCGCGCACCTGATGTTCATGGACATCAAGGCGCCCTTCGTCGAGGGCGACAAGGTGCCGGTGACGCTGAAGTTCGAGAAGGCCGGCGAGGTGAAGGCCGAGTTCAACGTCGGCCGCATCGGCGGCATGGGCGCGGCCGGCGGCATCACCCCGGGCGGCCGCGGCCAGGGCATGCGCCACTGAGCGCGAGCGCCGTTTTCAGGCGGGCAGCATCACTCGCCGCTAGATGGCGAGGCCCAGTCCCTTCGCAACCAGTCCTTTCAGGTCGGCGTCGCTGAAGCCCCACTCGGCGAGCGCCTCGCGCCCGCCCTCGCCGCGCTCCGGGGGCTTGCGCGACACGGCGCCCGGGGTGCGCGAGAAGCGCGGCGCCGGCGCCGGTTGCGGCACGCCTGAGACTTCGACGAAGGCCTTGCGCGCGACGTTGTGCGGATGCGCGCGCGCTTCCGAGAACGACAGCACCGGCGCGAAGCAGGCGTCCGAGCCCTCGAACACCGCGCACCATTCGTCGCGCGTCTTCGAAAGGAACGCCTTGGTGAAGCGCTCGCGCAGCACCGGCCAGCCCGCCGGGTCCATCTGCGCGGGCAGTTTTTCGTTCGCGAGGCCGAGGCGCTCGAGCAGGTCGTCGTAGAACTTCGACTCGATCGAACCGAGCGCGACATGGCGCCCGTCGCGCGTTTCGTAGGTGTCGTACCAGGGCGCGCCCGAGTCGAGGATGTTGACCCCGCGCGTCTCGCTCCAGCGGTTCGCCGCCAGCATGCCGGAGAACATCGCGCCAAGGAGAGAGGCCCCTTCCACCATGGCCGCGTCGACCACCTGTCCCTTGCCGGAGCGGCCGGCTTCCACCAGCGCGCAGGCGACGCCGAAGCCCAGCAGCATGCCGCCGCCGCCGAAGTCGCCGACGAGGTTGAGCGGCGGCACCGGCGCCTCGCCCTTCCTGCCGATGGCGTGCAGCATGCCCGAGAGGGCGATGTAGTTGATGTCGTGCCCGGCGCGCGCCGCCATCGGGCCGTCCTGCCCGTAACCGGTCATGCGGCCGTAGACCAGCTTCGGGTTCGCCTTGAGCAGCACCTCGGGGCCGAGGCCGAGGCGCTCCATCACGCCGGGGCGAAAGCCCTCGATGATGGCGTCCGCCTTCGAGGCGAGTTCGATCGCCGCGGCCGCGCCGTCCTTCGACTTCAGGTCGAGCGTCACCGAGCGCTTGCCGCGCATCATCACGTCCATCCAGCGCTCGCGCTTGAGTCCCAGCGCCGAGCCACCGGGGCGGTCGACGAGCAACACGTCCGCGCCCATGTCGGCGAGCACCATGCCGCAGAACGGCCCGGGGCCGATGGCTTCGAATTCGAGGATCTTGATGCCGGAGAGGGGTCCCATGGGGCGATGATATCCTGAGTCGACCCCGCCTTTTAGAAACATGCCCGCCCGCCATCCGCAACGCATCGTCTGCCTGACCGAGGAGACGACCGAGACGCTTTACCTGCTCGGCGAGGCGGAGCGCATCGTCGGCATTTCCGGCTACACCGTGCGCCCGCCCGAGGCGCGGCGCGACAAGCCGCGGGTCTCTTCGTTCCTGTCGGCGAAGACGGAGAAGATCCTCGCGCTCGAACCCGACCTGGTGCTCGGCTTTTCCGACCTGCAGGCCGACATCGCGAAGGACCTGGCGAAAGCCGGCCTGAACGTGGTGCTCTTCAACCAGCGCTCGATCGACGAGATCCTGTCGATGATCCTGGTGCTGTCTTCCATGGTCGGCGCGGGCGCGAAGGGCCGGCGGCTCGCGGCGCGCCTCGAGCGCAACCTCGACCGTTTGCGCGCGCGCGCGGCGAAGTTCTCGCGCCGGCCGAAGGTGTACTTCGAGGAATGGGACGAACCGATGATCAGCGGCATCCGCTGGGTGAGCGAACTGGTGGGCGTGGCCGGGGGCGACGACGTGTTCCCCGAATTGTCGCGCTCGCAGGGCGCCGCCGGGCGCACCATCGCGGACCCGGGCGAGGTGGCGCGCCGCGCGCCGGACATCATCCTCGGCTCCTGGTGCGGCAAGAAGTTCCGTCCCGAGCGGGTGCGCTCGCGCCCCGGCTGGGCATCGGTGCCCGCGGTGCGCGATGGAGAACTGCACGAGATCAAGTCAGTGGAGATCCTGCAGCCCGGGCCGGCGGCGCTGACCGACGGGGTGGCGCGCATGCACGCGATCTTCGCCGCCTGGGAGGCGCGGCAGACGCCGAACCCGCGCTCAAAGTAACATATACGTTACTATAGTCGACCGCGCTGCGCAAGGTAGTGCTGCCAGAGCATGCGCGCCGCCACCGCGCGCCACGGCGCCCAGCGCTTCGCGAGCTGCAGCTGGCGCGCCGCGTCCGGGCGCGAGCGCAGCCGCTTTACCTGCGCGAGCGCGATGGCGAGCGCGAGGTCGCCCTGTGGCCAGACGTCCGGGCGCCGCAGCGCCATGATGAAGTAGAGGCCCACGCTCCACGGACCGAGCCCGGGCACGGCGAGCAGCAGCGCGCGGCCCTCGGCTTCGGGCGCGCGGCTGACCGCGCGCAGGTCGAGCGCGCCGCTGCGCAGCCGCTCGGCGAGCCCGTGACAGTAGGCGGCCTTCTGCCGCGTCAGGCCGAGCGCGCGCAGGCCCTCGACGCCGGCACTCGCCACGGTCTGCGGCGTGATGCCGTCCAGTCGTTCAGCAAGGCGACCGAACATCGTGCGCGCGGCATCGAGCGACACCTGCTGCTCGAGGATGATCCTCACCAGTGCCTCGAACCCCGGGCGTCGCGCCCAGAGCGGCGGCGGGCCGTGCAGCTTGTGCAGGCGGGCGAGGTCGGGGTCTGCGCGGGCCAGCAGCGTGCAGGCGCGCGCAAGGCCGGCGTGGGTGAGGGCGCCCACGGTGGCGCGGCTCAGAGCGCCCCAATGGCCTGCAGCGCGCGCCGCACGTCTTCCACGCCTTCCGGCGAGAGCGGCGCCTGCGGGGCGAGTGGGGCGCCCACGGCATAGCCCTGCAGTTCGAGGCCGCCCTTGATGCAGGCGGCGAGGTTGTACTTGGCAAACGCGAGGTTCAGGTTCCAGAGCTTCTTCTGCAGGGCCATCGCCGCCGGCCAGTCCTGCCTGACGCACAGCTCGTAGAGTTCGACGCTGGCGCGCGGCGCGACGCAGGCGGGCCCCGCCATCCAGCCGACGCCGCCGATCAGCATCACCGCCGCCGGAATGTGCGAAGAGGCGGCGAACACCTGCATGCGCCCCTCGACCTTGTTGAGGATCGACAGCAGCCGTCCGGTGTTGACCGAGGCGTCCTTGATGTAGCCGATGTTTGGCACCCGGGACAGGCGGTCGATCGCCGGCAGGGTCAGGTCGGAGCGCTGGAAGTTCGGATTGGTGTAAAGCACCACCGGGCACTTCACCGCATTGGCGATCGCCTCGAAGTAGGCGACCACGCCGTCATCCGACAGCGGGAAGTAGGCTTCCAGGATGGCGAGGATGCCGTCGGCGCCGAGCGCCTCGAACTCGCGTGCCTGCATCGTCGCGTCCGCGATCGTGTTCGAGCCGACGCCGGCGATCACCGGCACGCGGCCCCGGGCGGCGGCGATCACCACCTCCACGACGCGGCGGCGCTGGGCCCAGTTGAGGTAGGCGAACTCGCCAGTGGAGCCGAGCGGGGTGAGTCCGTGCACGCCCGAGGCGATCAGGTCTTCGCACAGTCGCGTGAGGACCTCGGCCTTGACTTCGCCCGCCGCGTCGATCGGGGAGACGAGGTAGGGGAAAACGCCGTGCAGGCCGGACGCCGTGGTGGAGTTCATCGCGGTTTCAGTGACAGGGCGGCGTGCATGCCGTCATGAAAGGCTCTCGGGGGGACGGCCCCCAATCTAGGGGGCTTGTACGACACGGTCAACGCGGCCGCGTGAAACGGGTCTCGGGCGTTTTGCGGCGGGACGCAAAACCGGTTTAGGATACCGGGGGGGTCAACCCGGGCCACCCGGGGTTTGGAGACCCCGTCAATCAAGGAGGAGAGGCCCATGAAACATCAGCGTTCGATGCTTGCCGCGATCCCCGCGGCGCTCGCCCTGGTCTGCGCCGGCGCGTCCGCGCCGGCCGCCGCGCAGGAAATCCGCTTCGCCGAGCAGTTCGGCCTGCTCTACCTGCCGATGCAGGTGGTGATCCACGAGAAGCTGGTCGAGAAACACGCCGCCAAGGCAGGCTTGAAGGGCGTGACCGGCGCGATGGTCAAGCTCTCGGGCGGCGCTGCAGTGAACCAGGCGCTGCTTTCGGGCAACGTGGAGTTTGCCTCCGGCGGTGTCGGGCCCCTGCTCACCATCTGGGACAAGACCTACGGCACCGACGAACACGTCAAGGCGATGGTCGACCTGTCGAAGATGCCGCTCAAGCTGCTGACCAACGACCCGAACGTGAAGAAGCTCGAGGACTACCTCAAGGTGAGCGACCACAAGATCGCCACGCCCTCGATCTCCTCGATCCAGGCGGTGACCCTGCGCATGGCGGCCACCAAGCTCTGGGGCGCGGCCGGGGCGAACAAGCTCGATCCGCTGCTGGTCAACATGAACCATCCGACGGCGGTGGCGGCCGTGCTCTCGGGCGGGCAGACGGTGAAGTCGCACTTCGCGACGCTGCCGTTTTCCTACCAGGAGCTGAAGAGCGGCAAGGTGCACCTGGTGCTCAATTCCTTCGACGTGCTCGGCGGGCCGCACAGCATCGTTTCGCTGTACGGCACCACCAAGTGGGTGAAGGCGAACCCGAAGCTCTACAAGGTGGTGCAGGACGCCTATGCCGAGGCCTTCGCCTTCATCGAGGCCGACCTCGGCCGCGCGGCGAAGGTGTACGTGGACTTCACCAAGTCGAAGCTCAGCGTCGAGGACGTCAAGGCGATGATCAGCGACAAGGCCGAGATGTCCTACGGACCCGAGCCCAAGGGCACCATGCAGTACGCGAAGTTCATGCACGGCACCGGCACGATCAAGAACATGCCCGCCAGCTGGAAGGATTACTTCCACGAGAGCGCGCACGGCATGACGGGCGACTGAGCGTGTCCGAACAGGCGGTGGGGGCGGCGCCCGCGGGCGCCGCGCCGGCCGTGGCGCCGATCCTGGAGGTCCAGGGCGTCACGTTGCAGTACAAGACCAAGGACCACCTGATCACCGCGACCTACCGGGTCGGCTTCCAGGTCTACCCGGCGGATCGCTTCGTGCTGCTCGGGCCCAGCGGTTGCGGCAAGTCGACGCTGCTCAAGGGGGTCGCCGGGTTCATGCGCCCGGTCGAGGGCGAGATGCGCCTGAAGGGCCGGCGCATCGAGGGGCCCGGGCCGGACCGCGTCATGGTGTTCCAGGAGTTCGACCAGCTGCTGCCCTGGAAGACGGTGCGGCAGAACATCACCTTCGCGCTGGTGAACGGCGGGCGCTGCGCGCGCGAGGCCGACGCCGACGAGATCGCCATGACCTACATCCGCAAGGTCAAGCTCACCGGATTCGAGAACACCTACCCGCACATGCTCTCGGGCGGCATGAAGCAGCGCGTGGCGATCGCCCGCGGCATGGCGATGGAACCCGACATCCTGCTGATGGACGAACCCTTCGCCTCGCTCGACGCGCTGACGCGCCGACAAATGCAGGAGGAACTGCTCGGCCTGTGGGACGATACGCGCTTCACGGTGCTGTTCGTCACCCAGTCGATCGAGGAGGCGCTGCTGGTGGGCAGCCGCATCCTGGTGCTCTCGCCGCACCCGGGGCAGGTGAAGGCGGAGCTGAACGCGAACCGGCATTCGCACGCCAACCTCGGCAGCCCGGAGTTCGTCGCGCTGCAGACCCGCATCCACGACATGCTGTTCGCCGACCGCGTGCTGGAACAAGAAGCGGTGCCGCGTGGCTGAGCCCGCGCGCGCCCTGCGCGACCCGGTCGAGCGCCCGGAGTTCGAGCACGCCGGGATCGGCGCGGCGAACACGGCCGACGTGGCCCGGCCGCTCTCGCTGTTCGAGCGGCTGTCGAACGTCGACCCGGTGCGCAAGTTCACCGTGCTCTTGAGCGTGATCGTCCTCTGGGAGGTCTACACGCGGGCGGCAAATGTGCCGCCGCTCATCTTCCCGACCTTCCAGGACACCGTCGTCGCGCTGTGGCGCGGCTTTGCCGACTACGGCCTCGGCGGACAGATCTGGGCCTCGATGAGCCTCTTGCTCACGGGCTACGCGATCGGGCTTGCGATCGGCGCAATGCTCAGCTTCATCGCGGTGTCGAGCCGCTTCGGCAGCGACGTGCTGGGCACGCTCACCGCGATGCTCAATCCGCTGCCGGCGATCGCGCTCCTGCCGCTGGCCCTCATCTGGTTCGGGCTGGGGCCGAAGAGCCTGGTCTTCGTGCTGCTGCATTCCATCGTCTGGCCGGTGGCGCTGAACACGCACACCGGCTTTATGTCGGTGGCCGAACCGCTGCGCATGGTCGGGCGCAACTACGGCCTGCGCAACGTGCGCTACGTGGCGAAGATCCTGATCCCGGCGGCCTTTCCGTCGATCCTTGCGGGCCTGAAGCTTGGCTGGGCCTTCGCCTGGCGCACGCTGATCGCCGCCGAGCTGGTGTTCGGCGCCGCCACCCAGGGCGGGGGGCTGGGCTGGTTCATCTTCGCCAGCCGCAACGAGATGGACATCCCGGGCGCCTTCGCCGGCCTGCTCACCGTGATCCTGATCGGCTTCGTGGTCGAGAACGTGATCTTCCGCAACATCGAGCAGCGCACCGTGGTGCGCTGGGGCATGCACACATGAGCGCGGCGATGACGGATGCGCGCCCGATGCCGGTGGACCGGCCGGAGTTCGAGCTGACGCCGCTCGATGCCTCGAAGATCGGCCAGGTCGAGCGCCCGCTCTCGCTCCTCGAGCGGCTGTGGAACGTGCAGATCGTGCGCAACCTCGCGGTGCTGCTGATGTTCGTCGTGCTCTGGGAGGCGTACACGCAGATCGCCGACGTGCCGAAGCTGCTCTTTCCCAGTTTCTCGGACACCTGCATTGCGATCGTCAAGGCGTTCAACGACCATCGCATGCTCGCGAAGATCACCTTCACCATGAGCTCGCTCTTCATGGGCTATGCAGTGGGGCTGCTCGTTGCCGCGGTGCTGGTCTCGCTCGCCTCGGTGTGGCGGGTCTGGGCCGACATCCTCACCACCGCCACGGCGATGTTCAACCCGCTGCCCTCGATCGCGATCCTGCCGCTGTCCATGCTCTGGTTCGGGCTCGGCACCTTCAGCCTGGTGTTCATCCTGATCCACGCGGTGCTCTGGGCGGTGGCGCTGAACACCTACTCGGGCTTCCAGGGCGTGAGCCACACGCAGCGCATGGTCGGCCAGAACTACGGGCTGCGCGGCGTGGTGTTCGCGGCGAAGATCCTGATTCCCGCGGCGCTCTCGACGGTGCTCTCGGGCATGAAGATCGGCTGGGCCTTTGCGTGGCGCACGATGATCGGCGCCGAGCTGGTGTTCGGCGCGACCGCGCAGGGCGGGGGGCTGGGCTGGCACATCTTCGAGAACGCGGAACTGTTGAACACCGACCAGGTGTTCGCGGGCCTCTTTATCATCATCCTGATCGGCGTGGCCGTGGAGTACCTGATCTTCCGCACGGTGGAACTACGCACGGTGCGGCGCTGGGGTATGCAGAGATAGTCGCAGTCGGCTACGAGGGGGCGCTGCCCCCTCGTGCTCCCCCGGCAGTACGAGGGCGCGCATTCCCATCGTGCGCCCCATCAGTCCGAGGGCGCCAATCGGCGCTCAGACGGCCGTGCAGCCCCCGGTCTTGAGCACCCGCTCGGTCGAGGCGGGGTGCTTCGCCAGCTTTTCCGCCGGCCGCACCGGCCGGCGCAGCAACTCGCCGCCGCAGTTCGGGCAGCGCCCGCCCAGCACGCCCTCGGCGCAGGCGGCGCAGAAGGTGCACTCGTACGAGCAGATGCGCGCCTCGAGCGAGGCCGGCGGCAGGTCCTTGTCGCAGCACTCGCAATTGGGGCGCAGTTGCAGCATCGGGTTCAGCGCTTCGCGTGGCGGCGGCCGACGAGGTAGCTTGCGCCCTGTGCGCCGATGGCCTCGTCGTGCTTGCGCCCGGCGGCCATGGTGAAGACCTCGCCCGGACGGTAGGTGGTGGCGGTGCCGTTGCAGCCGAGGGTGAAATCGCCCGCAAGCATGAGGGCGCGCACGTCGAAGTCGTGGCTGTGGTCCTTGACGACGGTCTGCGGCGGGATCTCGCGCAGGACGATGTCGTCGTAGCCATCCCGGCGCAGTTCGGCTTCGAACGCCGTGGTGTCGATGGCGGTGGTGGTCATGGGGCCTCCGGTCAGGGGTCGGGAGGTGAAATCCTAGCGCAGGGCCGCGCTGCCGTCGAAGAACTCGACCACCCCGGTCTCGAGCGAGTACTCGGCGCCGACGACCCGCAGGCCTTCGTCGCGGATCAGTTCCTCGAGCACCCCGGAGCCGTGGCGCAGCTGGTTCGCCGAGGCGCGCACATTGGCGCGCACCGCCTGGGTGGCCAGCGCCGCCGGGTCGTGCCGCAGGTCGGTGGCCATCAGGCCCTCGATCGCGGGCCGCACGCGGTCGACGATGGAACTCAGGTTGCGCGAGGGGCGCTCGCCCGGGGCCAGCAGGGTCTCGAGGGTCGCCTCGATGGCGCCGCACTGCGAATGCCCGAGCACCACGACCAGCCGGGTGCTGAAGCGCTCGGCGGCGAACTCGACGCTGCCGATCTGCGAGGGCGCGACGATGTTGCCGGCCACCCGGATCACGAACAGGTCGCCGAGCCCCTGGTCGAAGACGATCTCGGCCGGGACGCGCGAATCCGAGCAGCCGAGGATGATGGCGAAGGGTTGCTGCCCCTCCGCCAGTTCGTTGCGGCGGGCCTGGCCGTTCTGCGCCGCCGGGTTGCGCCGGCCCTCGACGAAACGCCGGTTGCCCGCGCGCAGGCGCTCGAGGGCTTCGTCCGCGGGGATCATTGGCGGCGCCGGCTCAGGCCTTGACGTCCGAGGCGATGCGCAGCGGCGGCGCGCTGCCGTCCTTCGCCTGCCCCGCGTAGATCGTCAGGTGCGGGAACGGGATCTCGATGCCGCGCGCATCGAAGGCCGCCTTCAGCCGCTTGAGGAACTCACGCCGCACCGTCCATTGCTCCGCGCCCTTGACCTTGAAGCGGCAGCGCACGATCACCGCGGAGTCGCCCCAGCTGTCCACGCCGGCGATCTCGAGGTCGGCGAGGATCTTCGGCGCAAAGGTCTCGTCGGCGCGCATCGCCGCGCCCACTTCCTTCATGATGCCGATCGCCTCGTCGACGTTCTCGCGGTAGGCGATGCCGATGTCGGCCACGGCTTGCGCGAAGTCGCGCGTCAGGTTGATCACCAGCTTGATCTCGCCGTTTGGCACGAAGTGCACGTGGCCGTCGTAGTTGCGCAGCCGCACGTAGCGCAGCGTCATGCCCTCGACCACGCCGGCGACGCCCGCCACGTTGACGATCTCGCCCTGCCGGATCTGGTCCTCGAGCAGCAGGAAGAAGCCGTTGAAGTAGTCCTTGATCAGGCTCTGCGCGGCGAAGCCGACGGCGATGCCGGCCACGCCGGCCGCGGCAAGGATCGGCGCCACCGAGATGCCGAGCACGTCGAGCACCAGCGAGCCGGCGACGATGCTGATCACCACCGTGGTGATGTAGCGGAAGGTGCGCCCGAGGGTCTCGACGCGCTGCGCGCGGCCCGCGTCTTCGGCGTGGCGCTGCACGTAACTGCGGAATCCGCGGATCAGCCGGTGCGCGACCGCGCGCACCACGATGGCGAGCACGAGGATGAGCGCGATGCTGGTGGCGCTCGAGACGAAGGTCTTCCACTCCTTCGCGTCGAACATGCCGATCAGGGAACGGATTTCTTCCATGGCGGTCCCTCCATGCGGGTCATGAATTGAAACCGGGGCCGTTGCGGCCCCGCGGCGCCAATGGTATCAGCCCGCGCCCTGCGGGCCGAATCGGCCGGCCCGGCTAGTCGCGTCCCTGCAGCGCCGGGTTGGCGTCGATCTTCGCCTTCATGCGGCGCATGCCGCCGAGCCAGCGGTCGCGATCGTTCGCGCGACGGCGCTCGAAATCGGCGACCTCGGCGTGCGGCAGCACGAGGAAGGTCTCGGCCTCCATCGCGCGCACCACGCAATCGACGGCAAACTCGGCCGTCACCGAGGCCTCCAGCAGGAAGGACTTCCGGTCGCCCTTCGGCCCGAGCAGCATCGGCGTCTGCACGCCCTGCGGGCAGAGGCAGGAGACGCGGATGCCGCGCTCATAATAGTTCACCGACAACCACTCCGCGAAGGCCACCGCGGCGTGCTTGGACACGGTGTAGGTGGCCGAATCCACCTGCATCAGCAGGCCCGCCGCCGAGGCGGTGCTCAGCAGGTAGCCGCCGCCGTCGCGCACCATGTGCGGCACCACGGCGCGCGCGGCGAGCACGTGCGCCATGAAGTTCACATCCATGGTGCGCCGCCAGGTCTCGAGCGTCGCCGCCAGGCCGCTCCTCTCGATGATGCCGGCGTTCGAGAAGAACACGTCGATGCGGCCGTGGCGCGCGATCACCGTCTCGATCAGTTGCGTGACCGCCGCCTCGTCCGAGACATCGCAGGCGATGCCGCCGCCGGCGGGTTCCTTCAGGTCCACGCCCACCACCGCGCGCGCGCCCTCGGCGGCGAAGCGCGCCGCCGCGGCCGCGCCGATGCCGCTCGCCGCGCCGGTCACCACGCAGACCTTGTCCTTGAGCTTCATGTCGTCGATTCTCCGGGGGGGATGTGCTTCCAGTAACTGTCCTTGCGCGCGATGCGGCCCTCGCGCAGGACGTAGAGGTCGCAGCCGCGCACGTCGATGGCCGCGCCGCCGTTCACGCCCTCGGCATGGGCGCCGCGCGCGCGGAAGGTGCCCACGACCTGCTCGCCGGCGACCAGCACTCCGGTCTCCGAGAAGCGCAGCTCGCGGTAGCGGGCCTTGCGCGCCGCGAGTTCCGCCTCGAGCGCCGCGCGCCCGCGCACGATGCGCCCGTGCGGCGCCTCGGGCCCCTCGTGCAGCCACCATTCGAAATCGTCGGTGACGCACTCGAGGATGCCCGCGGCGTCGCCGGCGTTGAAGGCCTTGCCGAAGCGCTTGAGCAGCGCGAGCGCCTCGGCGTCGCTCGCCATTACTTGGCCTCGATGCCCGCGGACTTGGTGAACTTCGCCCAGCGCGCGAGGTCGTCGGCGAACATCTTGTCGGTCTGCGCCGGGGTCCAGCCGGCGATCACGGTGCCGCCGATCTTCTCGACGCGCGCCACGGTCTCGGGATCCGCCAGCACGGCGTTGATCTCCCTGTTCAGGCGATCGATGATCTCCTTCGGCGTCTTCTTGGCCACCGCGAAGGCGTACCAGGAGTTCACCTGCGAGTCCTCGAAGCCCTGCTCGGTCATGGTCTGCAGCTCGGGGAACTGCTTGTCGCGCACCGGGGAGGCGATCGCGATCGCCACCGCCTTGCCCGAGCGCACGTGCGTGGCGATGGTGGCGTAGGGGAAGAAGCCGAACGGCACGGCGCCCGAAAGGAAGTCGGGAATGGCCGGCGGGATGCCCTTGTAGCCGATGGACGTCATCTGCGTGCCGGTGTTCTGCTGCAGCAACTCGGCGCTGACGTGCGGCGAGGAGCCGTTGCCGGGGTTCACGTAGTTGATCTGCTTGGGTTTCGATTTCACCAGCGCGATGAAGCCCTTGAGGTCCTTGACGCCGAGCGAGGGGTGCACGGCGGCAATGTTGGCGACCACGCCCATGTGCGCGACGCCGGCGAAGTCGTTCACCGGGTGCCAAGGCACCTTGTTCAGGTTCGGGTTGACCGTGGTGGCGAGCGTCGCCAGCAGCAGCGTGTGCCCGTCCGGGTCGGACTTGGCCACCGCATCGGTGCCGATGCTGGCGTTCGCCCCCGGCTTGTTCTCGACGATCACCTGCTGGCCGAGCCTCGTCCCGAGGCTTTCGCTCACCGAGCGTGCCATCAGGTCGACGATGCCGCCGCCGGGATAGGCCACGACGATGCGCAGGTGCTTGGAGGGGAAGGTCTGCGCGGCGACCGGCGCGGCAAAGGCGGCGGCGAGCGCGCAGGCGAGGGTGGTGGCGATGAACTGTCTCTTCTTCATGATGCATCCTCCTCAGGATTGCGGAATTGCGTAAGGCTTTACTGATGCAAACGCGGCCTGCGCCTCCTGCGCCAGGCGTTCGATGATGTTTCGCACCGTGGTGAGCTCGTTGAACCATGCCACCGACTGCCCGGCGGCCTCGTACACCAACGGTTCGACCTGGTGCTCCTCGATGGCCGCGAGCAGCGCGCCGGTGAGGGCGTGCTGGTACGGCATGGCAAGCGGTGCCGGGGCGCCCGGCGCCTCCCACTCCTCGTTCCACCGGCTCGCCAGCACGCGGCAGGGCTTGCCGCTGTGGGCGCGCGTGATCAGGGTATCTTCGCTGCGCGCCGCGAGCAACCGGGCGAGCAGCACCGGCGGCGTGGCGTACTCGCGCGTGGCGAGCCAGGCCGTACCCAGCCAGACGCCCTGCGCGCCGAGCGCGAGCGCGGCGGCGAGTTGGCGCCCGCAACCGACCCCGCCCGCGGCGAGCACCGGCACCTGCGCGCCCGCGGCCTCGACCGCCTCGACCACCTGCGGCACCAGGCAGAAGGTGCCCACGGTGCCGGTGTGGCCCCCGGCGTCATAGCCCTGCGCGACCAGGATGTCGATCCCGGCCTCGAGCGCGGGCGCGACGTGGCGCGCGCTGCCGATCAGGGCAAAGGTGGTCTTGCCCGCGGCCTTCGCGCGCTCGACGACCGCCTTGGGCAGGCCGACGGCCGTGGCCACGGCGTCGACGTCCGAGCCGAGCACCGCGTCGGTCTGCGCGCGGAAGAAGGCTTCGTTGCGCACCGTGTCGGCGAAGAAATTCGGCTTCGTCTGCGCCGGCACCTTGTACTTTTTCCGGATTGCCTCGACGAAGGCGAGGTGCTCGGGGGAGAGCTTCTCGCGCGCCGCGGCCACGCTCGGCTCGTCGCCGGCGAGCTTCGGGTACATCAGGTCGACGCCGTAGGCATGCCTGCCGAGGCGCTTCCTCAGCGCCGCGAGTTCCGGCGCAATCCGCTCGGGCGCCTCGCGCGCCGCGCCGAACACCGGGTAGCCGCCGGCCTCGGCGATCGCCACGGTCACGTCCACCGAATGCGAAAAGCCGAATATCGGTAGTTCGATGCCGAGGCGCTCGCAGAGCGCGTTCTTCAGTTGGTTCATGCCTTAGATGACTTTCGCGGCACGCAACTTCGCCTGCTCGTCCGCGGACAGGCCGAGTTCGCCCCAGACGCGGTCGTTGTCGCAGCCCACGGCACCGGCCGAGTGGCGGATGCGCCCCGGGTCGTTGGTGAAGCGCGGCACCACGTTCTGCATCGCCACCGTGCCGAAGTCGGCATCCGGCACGCGGGTGATCGCCTCGCGCGCCTGCATCTGCGGGTCGGCGAACACCTGGTCGATGGAGTAGATCGGCGCGATCGTGCCCTGGGCGCGCTCGAACGCGGCGAGCACCTCCGCCAGCGTGCGCTGCGCGCACCAGGCCGAGAAGATACCGTTCAGTTCGGCGGCGTGCTGCACGCGCGAGCCGTTGTTCACGAAGCGCGGGTCGTCGATCAGCTCGGCGCGGCCGATGGCGCGGCAGTTGTTTGCCCACAGCGCGTTGGTGGAGCCGGCCAGCGTCACCCAGCGGTCGTCCTTCGTGCGGTACACCGCCGCGGGGGCGGAGTACTGGTTGGCGTTGCCCGAGCGCTCGCGCACCACGCCGAGCTGGTCGTGCTCGATGGCGATGAAATCCAGCAGCTTGAGCGTGGCCTCGGTGAGCGACAGGTCGATCTCCTCGCCCGGCGCATTGGGGTCGCGCGCGCGCTTCCAGCAGGCCGACAGGATGCCGATCGCGCCGAACAGGCCGCCGACGGCGTCGCCGATCGGGTAGCCGGCGTGCATCGGTTCGCCCTGCGGGTCGCCGGTGATGTAGGTCAGGCCGCTCATCGCCTCGAAGATGCGCGCGAAGCCCGGCCGGTCGCGGTACGGGCCGTCCTGCCCGAACCCGGTAGCGCGCAGGACGACGAGGCGCGGCTGGATCGCCCACAGCGTCGCCTTGTCCAGCCCCCAGCGATCCAGCGTGCCGGGGCGGAAGTTCTCGATCAGCACGTCGAACTTCGGCAGCAGGCGCTTCAACAGCGCCACGCCCTCGGGCTTGCGCAGGTCGAGCGTGGCGAAGGTCTTGCCGCGGTTGGTGACTTTCCACCACAGCGGCTTGCCGTCCTTGAACGGCGGGAAGCCGCGCGCGCCGTCGCCGGCGCCGGGCATTTCCAGCTTCAGCACTTCGGCGCCGTAGTCGGCGAGCAGCGCTGCGGCCGAGGGCGCGGCGACGATGGTGGCGATGTCGAGGATGCGCAGGCCCGAGAGCGGACCGTTTGAAGCAGTGCTCATCGGAGCAGGGGGGCCGGGCCCCTTCCGGTCAATGCGTTCGGCGCCTTCCCGGCCCCCCCGCGCCCCCCGGGGTGCGGCAAATTCGGTCGGTTCATGGTGTTCCTTGCAGGAGGTGTCTTGCGATGTTCAGTTGGTGGATCTGGCTGGTGCCTTCGTAGAGGCGGAACAGGCGCACGTCGCGGTACAGCCGCTCGACGGCGTCGGCGATGTCGCCGCAATAACCGGCGCCGCCGAAGATCTGCACCACGCGGTCGGCGACGCGGCCGCACATTTCGCTGGCGAGGTACTTGCACATCGAGACCTGCATGGTGACGTCTTCGCCCGCGTCGCGCGCGCGCGCGGTCTGCAGGATGAGCGCGCGCGCGGCCTCGATCTCGACCTTGCAGTCGGCGAGCATCGCCTGCACCAGCTGGTACTCGCCGATGGCCTTGCCGCCCTGCCGGCGCGCGCGCGCGTGGGCGAGCGCCTCCTCCAGCAGGCGGATCGCCGGGCCGGTGCAAAGGGAAGCGAGGTTGATGCGCTGCTTGTTGAGCGACTTCATCACCGTGGCGAAGCCGCGCCCGGGCACGCCGCCGATGATGTTCGCCTTCGGCACGCGGCAGTCCCTGAAGTACACCTCCGACACCGGGGAGCCTGCCTGCCCCATCTTGCGGTGCGGGGTACCTATCGACAGGCCCGGGGTGCCGCGCTCGACGAGAAAGGCGGTGGTGCCCGAGGCTCCTTTGTTGGCAGGGTCGCTGCGCGCGAGCACGTTGAACAGGTCCGCGATCGGCGCGTTGGTGATGTAGCGCTTGGTGCCGTTGAGGATGTAGTCGTTGCCATCGGCCACAGCGGTGGTGGCCAGCCCGCCGAGCAGGTCGGAGCCGGCCTCGGGCTCGGTGACCGCGAGGCAGCCGGTCCACTCACCGGAGGCGAGCTTCGGCAGGCAGGCGGCCTTCTGCGCTTCGGTGCCGTCGACGATGATCGCCTCCGCGCCGATGCCGGTGTTGGTGCCGGCGCGCGCGCGGTAGGCCACCGAGCACTGCGAGATTTCCATGTTCGCGAGGCACAGTTCCTCGGTGGTGAGCCCGGCGCCGCCGTACTGCTCGGGGATGCTCCAGCCGAAAAAACCGAGGCGGCGCATCTCGTCGACGATCGCCTCGGGGATGGCGTCGCCTTCCTCGACCCGCCGCTCGTTCGGGATCGCGGTCTCGCGCACGAAGCGGCGGATGCCGGCGAGCAGCGACTCGAGTCCTGCCGGATTGCGGATCATGAAACGCCTCTCCACAGGAACACGCCAAGGCCTCAACATACCGGCACGCACGGGAGATCGTCCAATGGATTTCGAAACAGCGCCGCGCGCGGCGGAGATGGCGGGCCGGGTCGAAGCGTTCATGGCGAGCGAGGTGGTGCCGCGGCACCGCGAATGGGTGCAGGCGGTGGTGCGCGAGGATCGCGCGGCGCCGTTCATGCCTGCGTTGCAGGCGAAGGCGCGCGCCGCCGGCCTGTGGAACCTTGGCCTGCCGCAGCTCGCCGAGGACGAACCCGGCACGCGCCTGACGAACCTCGAGTACGCCGGCTGCTGCGAACTGATGGGGCGCATCGCCTGGGCGCCGGAGGCGTTCAACTGCCAGGCGCCGGACGTGCCGAACATGATCACGCTGCACGCCTGCGCGACGCCGGCGCAGAAGGCCGTCTGGCTCGCGCCGCTGCTGGAAGCGAAGACGCGCTCGGCCTTCGCCATGACCGAACCGGCGGTGGCCTCGTCGGACGCCACCAACATCGCCTGCCGCATCGAGCGCAAGGGCGGCGATTACCTCATCAACGGCCGCAAGTGGTTCTCCACCGGCGCGGCGCACCCGCGCTGCAGCCAGCTGATGGTGATGGGCGTCACCGACGGCGGCGCCGAGCGTACGCGCCGGCACAGCGTGGTGATGGTGCCGATGGACGCGCCGGGCGTGCGCCTGGTGCGCGAGCTCGAATGGATGGGCGCGCGCGACCACGTGGCGCCGATCGGCGAGATCGAGTTCAACGACGTGCGCGTGCCGCTCGACAACCGCCTCGGCAAGGAAGGCGACGGCTTCAAGGTGGCGCAGGTGCGACTGGGACCCGCGCGCGTGCACCATTGCATGCGGCAGATCGGCCTTGCCGGGCTGATGATCGAGCTGATGCTGGCGCGCGCCGCCGAGCGCAGCACCTTCGGCCGGCGCGTGATCGAGTACGACACCGTGCAGCGCTGGATCGCCGAGTCGCGCGTCGAGCTGGAACAGGCGAAGCTGCTGACGCTGAAGTGCGCGTGGCTGCTCGATCGCGACGGCCACCACGGCGCGTGGCGCGAGGTGTCGCTGGTCAAGCTCGCGGTGCCGAACATGCTGCAGCGCGTGGCCGATCGCGCGATCCAGGTCTTCGGCGCCATGGGCGGCACCGACGACGTGCCGATCCACTATGCGCTGTCGTACGCGCGCCTGATGCGCATCGGCGACGGCCCGGACGAGGTCCACCTGCGGCAGGTGTTCCGGCAGGAAAAGCCGCCCCCGTGGAGCATCACGGACTCGCCCTACGTCAGCGCTCCGGTATCCTGAGCCCATGCCCGAGGTTTACCTGGTCCGGCACGCGCAGGCGTCGTTCGGCAGCGATGACTACGACCGGCTGAGCGAACTCGGCCACCGGCAGTCGCGCTGGCTGGGCGAGTACTTTGCCGGGCGCGGGCTGGCGTTCGACCGCGTCATCACCGGTTCGATGCGCCGGCACCGCGAAACGCTGGAGGGCATCGCGCAGGCGCTGAAGGACCTGCCGACGGCAGCCGTCATGCCGGGGCTGAACGAGTACCACGCCGACGCGCTGCTCGACGCACACGCGGAAGCCACCGGCACGCCGCGCCTTGATCGCAAGGCGGATCGCCGCACCCACTTCCGGCTGCTGCGCGAAGTGCTGCACGCCTGGGTCGACGGCACGTTGGCAGGCGGGGCGCACCCAAGCTTCACGGCATTCTCCGCCGGCGTGCGCGAGGGGCTTGCTGCCGCCTGCGCAAGGGGGGCGGAGCGGGTGCTGGTGGTGAGCTCCGGCGGCCCGATCTCGACCGCGCTGTGCCAGGTGCTGGGCGCCGAGCCCGGCACCATGGTGGAACTCAACCTGCAAACGCGTAACTCCGGCATCTCGGAGTTGCGCGCCACCTCGCGGGCGGTGGCCTGCATGAGCTTCAACACCGTCCCGCACCTCGACCTGCCCGAGCGGCGCGAGTTCATCACGCACGCGTGAAACAGGGGGCGGCGGGAAAAAAGGGGTCAGACCCCTTTTCCGGGTGTCCAACTTTCCACAGGCTCCGTCCTACTGGAAAAGGGGTCTGACCCCTTTTTCAGTCGCTCTTCTCCCACACCCATCTGAGCAGCGCATCGATCGCCGGTGCGCTCTGGCCGGCATTCGGGTGGTTGACCAGCATCACCACCACGTGCCGGCGCCCGCGCCGGTCGAGCACGTAGCCGGCCACCGAGCGCGCGTCCGACAACAGCCCGGTCTTCAGGTGCGCCTGCCCGGCGATGCCTTCGCCATTGAGGCGCTTGCGCATGGTGCCGTCGGTGGCGGCGAGGGGCAGCGAGGAGATGAACTCCGGCATCAAGGGGCTCGTCCACGCCGCCCCCAGCATGCGCCCGAGGCTGCGCGCGCTGATGCGCGCGACGCGCGAGAGTCCCGCGCCGTTCTCCATGACGAGTTCCGGCGCCTCGATACCGCGCCCGGCGAGCCAGCGCTGCACGGTGCGCGAAGCCTCGGGCAGGCGCCCGGGCGGGCCGGCGGACTCGGCGGCCAGCGTCAGGAACAGCTGCCGCGCCATGACGTTGTTGGACAGCTTGTTGATGTCGCGCACCGCGTCCACCAGCGGCGGGGACTGGTGCACGTGGAACGGCCGCGCGTCCGCCGGCACGCGGCCTTCGCGCACGTTGCCCGCCCAGGCACCGCCGAGCTGCTGCCAGAGCGCGCGCGTCAGGCCCGCCGCGTAGGCGTCCGGTGAAAGCAGCGCGACGTGCAGGTCCTTCTCGCCGCAACTCGCGGCGTACTGCCCGGCAAAGGCAGCGCGCCCCGGCACGGCCTCGAACACTGCCTTCAGCGCGTCGCGAAACGCGCGGCCCGACGGGCAGGGCCCTTCCGCGAGCCGCAGGCTGTTCTGCACCTCCATCCCCGGCGCCTGCGGTTCCATGAACACGCGCACCGTGCCGCGCTCGGGCTCGGGGGTGAAGCCGAAGCGCAGCGACTTGTAATTGAGCAGCAGCGCATCGGGCAGCACGTTGTAGGGCCGCAGTGCCTCGCCGTCGAAGCGCCCCGGGTCGTCGGTGCCCGGCTCGAACCAGCTGCGGTCCAGCACCAGGTCGCCGCGGATCTCGCGCAGACCCTTGCCGCGCAGCGCGCGCAAGAGCATCCAGTAGCGCTCGTAGTCGAGCTTCGGGTCGCCGTAGCCCTTCAGCACCAGGTTGCCCTCGAGCACCCCGTCGCGCAGCCGTCCGTCGAGGAACACCTCGGTCTTCCAGCGGTAGGCCGGCCCCAGCAGGTCGAGCGCGGCGAAGGTGGTGACCAGCTTGATGACCGAGGCCGGGTTCAGCGCCGCGGCCGAGTTGGCATCGACCGCGGGCCGCGCGGCGCCGACCTCCTGCACCCAGGCGCCGACCGCGCTCGCCGGCACGCCCGCGGCGCGCAGCGCACGCTCCACCTGGGGCGGCAGGGCGGTCGCCCAGGCCCCCATCGCAGCGAGGAAAAACGCCAATCCGGCGGCAATCTGCCGCAGCCCGCCGCGCAACCCGAGCCCGGGCCGGGACGCGTTTCCACGGGGCGCGGGCGGGGAAATCTGCGTCCGGCCCTTGAAACTCCGGCGGCGTGCCCGTATCATTGGCACTCGTTGATGGAGAGTGCTAGCAAAGCTGTCCACACGATTCCCGCTTCAACAAGCACATCGTTGATTTAAAACAGTTTTCAATGGAGAGAAGCATGAAGATTCGTCCTTTGCATGACCGCGTGATCGTCAAGCGGATTGAGGAAGAGCGCAAGTCGGCCGGTGGCATCGTCATCCCGGACACGGCTGCAGAGAAACCCGACCAGGGCGAAATCGTCGCCGTGGGCAAGGGCAAGAAAGGCGACGACGGCAAACTGATCCCGCTCGACGTCAAGGTCGGTGATCGCGTGCTGTTCGGCAAGTATTCGGGCCAGACCGTGAAGGTCAAGGGCGACGAGCTTCTCGTGATGCGCGAAGAAGACATTATGGGCGTGATCGAGGGCGCCTGAGCCCCCGCCCAAAGCAACCGACAGATTCTAGGAGAGCAACAAAATGCCTGCGAAGGAAATTCGTTTTCATGACAGTGCCCGCGCGCGGATGGTGGTTGGACTGAACGTCCTCGCCGATGCGGTCAAGGTCACCCTCGGACCCAAGGGCCGCAACGTGGTGCTCGAGCGCTCGTTCGGCGCCCCGACCGTCACCAAGGACGGCGTCTCGGTGGCCAAGGAAGTCGAACTGAAGGACAAGTTCGAGAACATGGGCGCGCAGATGGTGAAGGAAGTCGCGTCGAAGACTTCGGACGTGGCCGGCGACGGCACGACAACGGCGACCGTGCTGGCCCAGGCGATCGTGCGCGAGGGCATGAAGTTCGTGGCCTCCGGCATGAACCCGATGGACCTCAAGCGCGGCATCGACAAGGCCGTGTCGCAGGTGGTCGAGGAGCTGAAGAAGATCTCCAAGCCCTGCACCACCACCAAGGAAATTGCCCAGGTCGGCTCGATCTCGGCGAACTCCGACACCGAGATCGGCAAGATCATCGCCGACGCGATGGACAAGGTCGGCAAGGAAGGCGTCATCACCGTCGAGGACGGCAAGTCGCTCGACAGCGAGCTCGACGTCGTCGAGGGCATGCAGTTCGACCGCGGCTACCTGTCGCCGTACTTCATCAGCAACGCCGAGAAGCAGATCGCCGTGCTCGATGACCCGTACATCCTGCTGCACGACAAGAAGATCAGCTCGATCCGCGAGCTGCTGCCGCTGCTCGAGCAGGTCGCCAAGGCCGGCAAGCCGCTCTTGATCATCGCCGAGGAAGTCGAAGGCGAGGCGCTCGCCACTCTGGTGGTGAACAACATCCGCGGCATCCTGAAGACCTGCGCCGTCAAGGCCCCGGGCTTCGGCGACCGTCGCAAGGCGATGCTGGAAGACATGGCCATCCTCACGGGCGGCACGGTGATCAGCGAGGAACTCGGCCTCAAGCTCGAGAACGCCACGCTGAAGGACCTGGGCCGCGCGAAGAAGGTCGAGGCGGGCAAGGAGAACACCACCCTCATCGACGGCGCTGGCGAGAAGAAGCAGATCGAAGGCCGGGTCAAGCAGATCCGCGTCCAGATCGAGGAAGCCACCAGCGACTACGACCGCGAGAAGCTGCAGGAGCGCGTCGCCAAGCTGGCCGGCGGCGTGGCGCTGATCAAGGTGGGCGCCGCGACCGAAGTCGAGATGAAGGAGAAGAAGGCCCGCGTCGAGGACGCGCTGCACGCAACCCGTGCCGCCGTCGAGGAAGGCGTGGTCCCGGGCGGTGGCGTTGCCTACATCCGCGCGCGCCAGACGCTTGCCAAGATGAAGCACGACAATCATGACCAGGAAGCGGGCGTGAAGATCGTCCTGCGCGCCCTGGAAGAGCCGCTGCGCCAGCTGGTGGCCAACTGCGGCGCCGAGGCCTCGGTGGTGCTGAACAAGGTTGCCGAAGGCAAGGGCAACTTCGGCTTCAACGCGCAGACCGAAGAGTACGGCGACCTGGTCGAGATGGGCGTCATCGATCCGACCAAGGTGACCCGCACCGCGCTGCAGAACGCCGCTTCGGTGGCCGGCCTGATGTTGACCACCGACGCGATGATCGCGGAGCAGGTGGAAGACAAGAAGGGCGGCGGCCATGACCATGGCGGTGGTGGCATGGGTGGCATGGGCGGCATGGGCGGCATGGGCGGGATGGATATGTAATTCCGGCGGGTCGGCTTCGGAGGGAACCCACGGTTCCCTCCGAACCTCCTCCTGACGCCTTGTTGTCGCGTCACGCTGTTGATTGATCGAAAAGGGCCCGCGAGGGCCCTTTTCATTTCCCGTATAATTCGCGCCTCCAATCGGTGCGGGATTGCCCGCGCCGTCCGGTACGGCCAAGTAGCTCAGTTGGTAGAGCAGCGGACTGAAAATCCGTGTGTCGCAGGTTCGATTCCCGCCTTGGCCACCATTACATCAAGCCGTTACGGTCCCGCTAGATCCGGTAAGGCCCAGCTTTGTGTAATTCTCGTGTAATCGGGCAGCGCAAGTTTGCCTTGCCGCACTATCAGTAATACTGCCGGATGTAGCTGTAGGCCTTCTCGAATAGTTCTTCGTCCGCGTGCAGCTTGTACTTGAAGAGTGCCTTGCGCAGCGCCTTCTTCACCTCGCGCTCGCCAGCCTGCGTGCCTTGCCAGCCCGGAAAGCGGACCAGGCGCACGATCTCGTCGATTTCCGCGACCACGCGTTCGACCATGATCGGCGTCTCGGCCGTCTTGACCTCGTTGAACAGGGCGGTGAGCGCCGCCTTGCCGCGATCCTCGTCCTCTTCGGCCGGGACTTCCCTCTCGGCCTCTAGGGTCTCCTTGGCGATCTCCAGCAACTGCTTCAGAAATTCGACGCTGTTGATCTGACCGGACTCGAAGCGGTCTTTCAGCGCGTCAAGCCGTTCCGACAGCTTCTTGAACTTGGGGTTGCCGCCG
>DATCYZ010000117.1:0-2811 GCA_036526195.1 Burkholderiales bacterium | reverse complement strand
ACTCCAACCGCATGTTCGCGCGCCGCCTCGCGCGCGTGGTCGCTTCGCTTTCGCCCGACGCGGTGTTCGTGCGCCACCTGAAGATCGCGGTGCTGTTGCGCGAGCGGTTCCCGGCACTGCCGATGCTTTACGAGGCGCATGAGGTCTTTGCCGATACCGCGGCGCCCGCGAAGCGCGCGCGCGTCGCGGCGCTGGAAGCGTGCGCGCTCGAGGCCGCGACCCGGGTGGTGGCGAATTCGGATGCCACCGCCGCGCGCCTGCGGGAACGCTACGCGCCAGCGCGGCCGATGGAGGTGGTCCGCAACGGCGTCGAGCGTCCTGCCCGGATGCCGGACAAGGACTGGGCGCAGGCCGCGCAGCGCATCGTCTACGCGGGCACGCTTTTTCCATGGAAGGGCGCGGCCGACCTGGTCGAGGCGGCGGGGACCCTGCCCGGCTGCACCGTGACGCTGGCCGGCGGCGAAGCCGGCGAGATCGAGGCCTTGCGCGCAAGGATGAATGCATCGGGCGCGAAGGTGGTCTTTACAGGACGGATCGCGCCACTGGCGGTGCGCACGCTGCTCGACGCAAGCTGCATCGCCGTCCTGCCGAACCGGGCCGAGGCCGACAGCGCCTTCACTTCGCCGATCAAGCTCTTCGAGTACATGGCCGCGGGTTGCGCGGTCGTGGCGGCGGACCTGCCCGCGGTCCGAGAGATCCTTGGCGAGAGGGACGCGGCTTGGTTCGCGCCCGGCGACGCAGCCGCCCTCGCGCAGGCGATCCGCGGGCTCGTCGACGATCCGGTGCGCGCCCGGCGCCTTGGCGAGCAGTTGTACGCAAGATCGGCTGCGCACACCTGGCAGGCGCGCGGTGAGCGGCTTGCCGGCCTGCTGCGCGGCATCGCGGGCTGAAGCAGTAGAATCCACCCATGCTCCTCGTCACCGGCGGCGCAGGGTTCATCGGCGCGAACTTCGTCACGAGCACCATCGCGGCTACCGGCGAGCCGGTGGTCACGCTCGATGCACTGACCTATGCCGGAAACCGGGCGAACCTCGCGGCGCTGGACGGCGATTCGCGCCATGTCTTCGTCAAGGGCGACATCTGCGACCGCGAGTGCGTGCGCGGGTTGCTTGCCACCCACAAGCCGCGGGCGATCGTGCATTTTGCCGCCGAGAGTCATGTCGACCGGTCGATTCACGGGCCGGACGACTTCATCCGGACCAATGTCACCGGGACCTTCGCGCTGCTCGAAGAGGCGCGCGCGTGGTGGTCCGGTCTGGAGGGAACCGCGCGCGAGGCGTTCCGCTTCGTTCAGGTGTCCACCGACGAAGTGTACGGGTCGCTCGGCGCGGAAGATCCGGCGTTCAGCGAGGCAACGCCATACGCGCCCAACAGCCCCTATGCAGCCTCGAAGGCCGCCGCCGACCACCTTGCGCGCGCCTGGCACCACACCTACGGGCTCCCGGTGGTGACCACGAATTGCTCCAACAACTACGGCCCGTTCCAGTTCCCGGAGAAGCTGATACCGCTGATGATCCGCAATGCGCTTGCGGGCGAGCCGTTGCCGGTGTACGGCGATGGTGCCAACGTGCGCGACTGGCTCTATGTCGAGGACCACTGCGAGGCCTTGCGTGCGGTGCTGGATCGCGGTCGTCCGGGCGAGACCTACAACCTCGGCGGCAACGCGGAACGCGGCAACCTCGACGTGGTGAAGACCGTCTGCGCTCTCCTGGATGCGGCGCGGCCCCGCAAGGCGGGGCGGCACGAGGAACTGATCGCGTTCGTGCCGGATCGTCCCGGCCACGATCGTCGCTACGCGATCGACGCGCGCAAGATCACGAATGAACTCGGCTGGCGCCCGCGGCACGACTTCGAGTCCGGGCTCGGGAAGACGGTGCGCTGGTCCCTGGAGAATGCAGGCTGGACCGAGGCCGTGACCAGCGGCGCGTATCGCCACTGGATCGACACCAACTACGCGCGGCGGGGGGCGGCATGAAGGGCATCATCCTTGCCGGGGGCTCCGGCACCCGGCTGTACCCGGTGACGCAGGTGGTTTCGAAGCAGTTGCTGCCGGTGTACGACAAGCCGATGGTGTATTACCCGCTCACCACGCTGATGCTGGCGGGCATCCGCGACATCCTCGTCATTTCCACGCCGGAGGACACGCCGCGCTTCGAAGCGCTGCTCGGCGATGGTGCGCGCTGGGGCATCCGGCTGTCCTACGCCGTGCAGCCGGCACCGGAAGGCATTGCGCAGGCCTTCCTCATCGGCAAGGACTTCATCGGCGGTGACCCGGTGGCACTGGTGCTCGGCGACAACATCTTCCATGGACACGACCTGCGCAACCTGCTGCAGCGCGCCGCCGAGCGCAAGCAGGGCGGCACGGTGTTCGCGTATCCGGTGCAGGATCCGGAGCGTTACGGCGTGGTCGAGTTCGACGACAAGGGCCGCGCGCTCAGCATCGAGGAAAAGCCGGCGAAACCGAAGTCGCGCTACGCCGTGGTGGGCCTGTACTTCTACGACGCCTCCGTCGTCGACGTGGCGGCGGCGCTCAAGCCTTCACCGCGTGGCGAACTCGAGATCACCGATGTCAACCGCGCCTATCTCGCGCGCGGCGCCCTCGAAGTGGTGCCGATGAGCCGCGGCTACGCCTGGCTCGATACCGGCACGCACGAGTCGCTGCTGGAGGCGTCCTCCTTCATCGAGACCATCGAGCGCCGGCAGGGCCTGAAGATCGCCTGCCCGGAGGAGATCGCGTACCGGCTCGGGTACATCGACGCAGCGCAACTGGAAGCGCTCGCCCGTCCGCTGGCGAAGAGCGGCTACGGGCAG
>DATCYZ010000116.1:0-23793 GCA_036526195.1 Burkholderiales bacterium | reverse complement strand
GATGACAGGCTCGGTGGCGCGTCCGGGGTTCAGCCGCGCGGCGCAAGCCGGATGCGCAGGCCTCCGGGAGACATCGACAGGTTGTAGCGCTCGCTGACCTGCCCCGGCAGGCGCTCGAGCGTGAAGTTGCGCGCCAGCATCGTCGCTACCATCTTGATCTCCGCCAGCGCGAGGTAGCGCCCGGGGCAGAAGCGCGGGCCGCCGCCGAAGGGCATCAGCGCCTTCTTCGCGGCTCCCGCGCGTTCGGTGGTGCCTGCCTCGCCGAGCCAGCGTTCGGGACGGAAGGCGCCGGGGTCATCGAGTTTCGAGGCGTCCATGCCGGGGGCGCGCATCAGCGTGGCCACGGTGCCGCCGGCCGGCAGCGCGTAACCCGCCACCGTGGTGTCTTCGAGCGCCTCGAAAAAGAGCAGCGGCGCCACCGGCCGCAGGCGCATCGCCTCGCGCGTGGCCGCCTCGGCGTACGGCAGCGCATTCAGGCCTTCGACGGCGCCGAGCATGCGGTCCGCGCCGAGCGCGGCATCGGCCTCGGCGCGAAGTTTCTCCTGCGCATCGGGATGCTCGGCGAGGTAGAAGCACAGCCACGCCAGCGTGTTCGCGGTGGTGTCCTCGCCGGCGAGCAGGGCGGTGAAGACGTTGCCGGAGACATCGGCGTCGTCGAAGCCCGAACCGGGCGTGTCGCGCGCCGCGAGCAGCGCCTCGATCAGGTTGGCCGGCTTTTCGGCGCGCGACGGGTCGGCGGCGATGCGCGCGCGCGCCTCCGCGATGAAGCGCGCAATCGCGCCATGGATCGCGGCGAGGTCGCGATCGAGCGCCCGGTCCGATGGCAGCTTGAAGTGCCGCCACCAGGGAAAGGGCGCGGTGAGGCGCCGGCTCACCATCGGGAAGATCTTGTCGAGGTGCTGCTGGATGATGTCGTCGTCGCCCTCGATGGTGTTGATGTCCGAGCCGAAGGCGAGCCCGGCGGTGACATCCACCGTGTAGCGCATGAGTTCGGACTGGATGTCGAGCGCCTCGCCCGCGCTTTGCTCCCAGCGGCGGCGCAGCCGTTCGGTGACCCGCACGAGGCCGGGGAAGTAGTCCTTCAGGTGCGCCGGGTCGAAGGCGCGCATCACCAGCCGCCGCTGCCGCGCCCAGGTCTCGCCCTCGGCGCCGAACACGCCGCTGATGCCCATGTCGCGGAACACCGACTGCACCGGCCGCCCGCGCCGAAAGGTGTCCGGGCGCGCCCGCAATACCGCGGCGATCGACGCCGCATCGCCCACCACCAGCATGTCGCGCCCCATCAAGCGCACGCGGTAGGGCGTGCCGTAGCGTGCCGCCCAGTCCTCCAGCACGTGGTGCATGCGGCGCGCATCGAACGAGAGCACGCTGCCGAAGAATGGCAGTGCGGGCGGGGCGGGGAGGTCGGCGAGGGCGCCTGCGGCCGCGGCAGGGGGCATGGAGCGAGTCTAGGGGGCGTGGGGACGGTGCCGGCGCCGGAAAGGGCTTTTTAGTAACATATAGGTTACCATAAGGACGATGCCGGCGCTCAGCCGGCCGCGCCGAGCAGCAGGAACGCCGCGCCCACCGCGCCGACCAGCGCGCCGAAGGCCGCGCCCGCCGCGCGCATCCAGCGGGCGTCGATGAAGCGCCGGTGCGCAGCGAACGCCGTCGCGCCGACCAGCCCCTGGATGAGCGAGAAGCCGAACAGGTAGGCGGCAAGCGGCGTCGCTTCCGCCCCGAGGATCGATTCTGCGTAGGCCTGCCCGTGCAGCAGGCCGGCGAGCGCGAGGCCGGCGGCGAACCGCGGCAGGTCGAGGCGCCGGCGCGCGAGCACCAGCGCGCCGACCAGGACCACCGACAGCGCAACGCCGATCTCGGCCGCGGGCAGGGTGACCGCGCCGAGGAACAGGGCCGCGCCCGCGAGCGTGCCGAGGATCAGCGCGCCGAGCCCCCACAGCCCGCCTGTCACCCGCGCGAGGAGGAACCCGGTCGCGAGGATGAAGGCCGCGTGGTCGATGCCGATGAGCGGATGCCCCAGCCCCGAGAGAAAGCCCTCGACGAAGGTCCCGGGCAGCGCGCCGTCCATCGGGTGGTGGGCGAGGGCGGCTCCGGCGAACGACGCCAGGGCCAGGCCGAGGATCGCGACGGGCGCGAGGCGGCGGCTCATCGTTCGCCCCCCCGGCTGCGCGGCTGGAACGCCGCGGCCTCGGGCCAGGTGTTCGCCTCGAGGAATTCGAGCAGCCGCGCGAGGCTCGCGGCCGAGGCGCCGCGCACCTCGGTGGCCGTCTTTCCGCTCCAGTCGTAGAAGCCCTTGCCGGCGGCGACGCCGGACTCGCCGCGCGCCACCAGTTCACCGACGATCGGGCTCGGCGTGCGGTTGTGGAACAAATGCGGCACGATGGCGCGCTGCGAATCTCGGTTCACCTGCAGGCCGCTCAGGTCCTTCTGCAGCACCAGCCCGGTGGAGCACATGCGCGGGCCGAGCATGCGCGTGGCGGCAAGGTCGACATCCTCCACCGAGCACAGGCCCTCGGCGATCATGCAGTAGGCCTCGTGCAGCATCGCGTGCTGTAGCCGGTTGACGACGTGGCCGATGAGCGGCCGGTAGATCTTCAAGGGGAGTTTTCCGGCGCGCCGCAGCACCTCGGCGGCGCGGTCGACGGCCTCGCGCGGCGAGGCCGGGCCGGCCATCACCTCGACCAGCGGCACCGTGTCCGCGGGCATGAAGTAATGCAGCGCGATCAGGCGCTCGGGCCGCGTGAGCGGCCGGGCGAGCGCCTCGAGATCGAGCCCCGAGGTGCCGGTGGCGATCAGGTAGTCGGCATCGCCCCAGGCCTGCTCGAGCTCGCGATACGCCGCCTGTTTCAGTTCGAGTTCCTCGGGCAGCAGTTCGATCACCAGGTCCGGGCACGCGGCGGGCAGTTCGGTGACCAGCGTCACGCCGTCGGGCGCGCTCGCCCCGGCGCGGCGCGAGCGCACCGTGGTGGGAATGTCGGCATCGGCGAAGCCCTTCGCGACGCCGCGGCCCATGACGCCGAGGCCGAGGATCAGGATGCTGTTGATTTGCTTCATGCGGTGCGACTCCTGCAATGTGTTCTCAGTAAAGCACGCTCAGTGCAGCACGACCAGTCGCGCGAGCAGCGACACGCCCGCGACCAGGATCACCAGGTGGATCGCCGCCAGCACCGTGCGCGGCGAGACCGCGGCATGCAGCCGGCTGCCGAAGAACAGCCCAAGGGCCAGCGAGGGCAGCAGCAGCAGCGCGGCGGTGAGCAGGCCGTCCTGCGAGAGCAGCCCGGTGGCGCCGTAGAGCACGGTGCGCACGCCGGTGTTCACCAGCACCACCGTGGACGCGGTGGCGCGCAACTCCGCCTTGTCGGTGAGCCGCGCGCCCATGTAGAGCGCCATCAGCAGGCCGCCGTTGCCGTAGAGCGAGGCGAAGGCGCCCGAGGCGAGCCCGGCCGGCGCGCTCCAGCGGGTCGACAGGCGCAGCGGCCCGCCGCGCCGCAGGATGGCATGGCCCGCGTAGGCAACGAGGAACACGCCGAGCGCGCCGAGCAGCGGGGCTTCCGGCAGGCCGACCAGCAGGGTGAGCCCGAGCAGCAGGCCCAGGCCCATGTAGGGAAACACGCGGCGCAGCTCGTCCCAGCGCACGCCGCGTCGCGCCCTCGCGCCGAGCGTCAGGGCGGCGATCACGTCCATCAGCGAGAGCAGCGGCACCAGGAAACGCAGCGGCACGAAGTGGACCAGGATCGGCAGCGCGAGCGCGGTGGAGCCGAAGCCGGTCAGGCCGAAGAGCAGGTAGGTGCCGGCGATGACGACGGCGGTGGCGGCGAGGGATTCCGGTGACATGGTCGGGCCTGCCCGGTAGTATCGCCGACATGCTTTCTCTGCGGCCGATTTCTTCCGCCCTCGGCGCCGAGGTCACGGGCATCGACCTGAAGCGCCCGCTGGCCCCGGGCGAGGTCGACGCCCTGCACCAGGCGCTCGGGCGCTACGGCATCCTGCTGTTTCGCAATGCAGACCTGCGTCCGGACGAGCACATTGCCTTCAGCCGCCAGTTCGGGCCGCTGGAAACGCACGTGGTGGGCGAGTTCAACCTGCCGGAGCATCCCGAGGTGTTCGTCGTCTCGAACATCAAGGAAGGCGAGAAGCTCAAGGGCGCGGTGTACGCCGGGCAGTACTGGCACTCGGACCTGTCGTACATGCCGAAGCCCTCGCTCGGTTCGCTGCTGCTGTGCCACGAGATGCCGGCGACCGGCGGCGACACCATGTGGGCGAACATGTACCTCGCCTGGGACACCCTGTCTGAGACGATGAAGCGCATCCTCGGCGGCCTGCAGGCGGTGCACGACTACAGCCAGGCCTACGACAAGTATTTCGCCCGGCGCAAGGAGCGCCCGCCGCTCACGCCGGCGCAGCGCGCGAAGACGCCGCCGGTCACGCATCCCATGGTGCGCACCCACCCGGTGTCGGGCCGCAAGGCGCTCTACGTGAATCCCGGCTTCACCTCGGGCATCGTCGGCATGGAACCCGAGGAAAGCGGGCCGATCCTGGAGTTCCTCTTCAGCCACGCGACGCGGCAGGAGTTCGTCTGCCGCCACCCCTGGCGCGTGCACGACATGATGTTCTGGGACAACCGCTGCACCATGCACTACGCGCTCGCCGACTACGACTTCTCGGTGCGCCGGCTGATGCATCGCACCACGCTCGCGGGGGATGTGCCCAGATGAGGTGCCCCGCTGAACGCAGGCCTCAGGGCCGCACGCCGGCCTTCGGCTTCGGCCCGACCGTGGTGGCGAGGCGCGACTGCGCCGCGTCGATGAAGCGGCAGAGCACCGCGCGCGTCTCGCGCGGGTCGATGATCTCCTCCACGCCGAACGCTTCCGCGGTGCGCATCGGCGAGGCGAAGGCGCGCAGGCCCGCCTCCAGTTCTGCCTCGCGCGCCGCCGGGTCGGCGGCGGCCTCGATCTCGCGCCGGTAGGCGGCGGCGACGCCGCCCTCGATCGGCAGCGACCCCCACTCGGCCGAGGGCCAGGCGAGCTTCAGGTCGAGCCCGTTCTTGTCGGTGGCGCCCATGCCGGCCATGCCGTAGCACTTGCGGATCACCACGGTGATCATCGGCACGCTGGCCTGCAGGCTGACGTAGACGCTGCGCATGCCCTCGCGCAGCGTGGCCGCGGCCTCGGCCTCGCGCCCCACCATGAAGCCGGGCACGTCGACAAGGAACACCAGCGGGATGTGGAAGCAGTCGCACAGCTCGACGAAATGGGTCTGCTTGCGCGCCGCTCGTGCGTCCATCGCACCGCCGTACACCATGGGGTTGTTGGCGACGAAGCCGACCACCTTGCCGTTCATGCGCGCGAGGCAGGTGATGAGCGCCTTGCCGAAGGCGGGCTGCACCTCGAACAGCGAATCGCGGTCGGCCACCAGGCGCAGGATGCGGCGCATGTCGTAGGCGCGGCGGCGGTTGCGCGGCACGATGGTGGCGAGTTCCTCTTCGGCGCGCGCCGGCGGGTCGCCGATGTCGTGCTGCGGCGGCAGCGCCCAGACGTTCTGCGGCAGGTAGGACAGGAACCGCCGGATCATCGCGAAGCACTGCGCCTCGCTTTCGGCCACGTCGTCGATGGTGCCGGCGGTGGCCACCGCGACCGCCGCGCCGCCGAGTTCTTCCTTGGTCACCTTCTGGCGCAGCGAGCGCTCGACCACCGGCGGGCCGGCGGCGAACACCTGGCTCGAGCCCTTCACCATCACCGACCAGTGCGCGAGGATCGCGCGTCCCGCGGGACCGCCGGCGGCGGTGCCGAGCACCGCGCACACCACCGGCACCTCGCCGAGCAGCTCGACCGAGCGCTCGAAGCCGTGCACGCCGGGGAACACCGAGTGCCCGCGGCGCTGGATCGAGGCGACGCTGCCGCCCGCGCCGTCGATCAGGTTGACCAGCGGGATGCGGTAGTGGTGCGCGAGGTCCTCGACGAAGCCGCCCTGTCCGCCCTTCTTGCGCTCGCCGCTCCAGCTGGTGCCGCCGCGGATGGTGAAGTCCTCGCCACCGACCGCCACCGGGCGATCGTCGATCTTCGCGAGGCCCATGACGTAGGGCGCGGGCGTGACGCCGGTGAGCCTGCCGTCCTCGGCGTAGCGGCCCTGCCCGGTGAGGCGGCCGACTTCCTGGAACGAGCCCGCGTCGACCAGCCCGCCGATGCGCTCGCGCACCGTGAGCCTGCCCTGCGCATGGTGCTTCGCGACCGATGCCTCGCCGCCGAGCGCGTCGGCCTGCGCGCGCCGGAATGCGAGTTCCGCGAGTTCCGGCCCCCAGCCTTCCTCGCCGTCGCCGCTGCCGCTCATTCGTGCAGCGTCGCCACCAGCTGGCCTTCGTTGACCACCTCGCCCTCGGCCACGTGCAGTTCGGCGAGCGTGCCGCCGTCCTCCGCGATCACCGGGATCTCCATCTTCATCGACTCCAGGATCATGATGGTCTCGCCTGCGTCGAGACGCGCGCCGGAGGCCGCCACGATCTTCCACACCGATCCGGTGACTTCGGACTTCACCTTGATGACTGCCATGGGTTTCGTTCCTTCGGGTTGCCTTCAGAAACTGGTGGGCCAGCCGCGCATCAGGTGCTGGCCGATGCCGCCGGTGAGCCGCAGCCGGTGCACTTCCAGCATGCGGATCAGCCAGTCGCGCGTCTCCTGCGGGCGGATCACCGACTGCGCGGCGTAGACCTGCGCGAAGTCCCAGACTTCGTTCGCGCGGTTCATCTCGGCCAGCGCGGCGTCGAAACCGGGGGCGCCGGGGTCGAGGCCGTGCACCACGCGCACCGCGAACACCGGGTCCATGAAGCTCACTTCCGCGGTCGGCCAGGCGGCGACCTCGTCGGAGTTCCGCCCGCCGCCCATGTTCAGGTAGGCCTGGCCGTAGCTCTTTCGCAGGATCACCGAGAGCTTCGGCACCGTGGTGAGCGCGAGCGCGTTCATCATGTTCATGATGCGGCCGGGCGCGCGCCGGCGCTCGGCCTCGGTGCCGATGACGAAGCCCGGCGTGTCGACGAACAACACCAGCGGAATGTTGAACGAGTCGCACAGCACGATGAAGGAGGTGAGCTTCTCGCAGGCGTCCGAGTCCATCGCGCCGCCGCGAGACTGCGGATTGTTGCCGAGCACGCCGACGGTGCGCCCGTCGAGCCGCGCGAGGCCGGTGACGCCGGCCTTGCCGAAGCGCGGCTTCAGCTCGAAGAAGCTGCCTGCGTCGACCACGGTGCGCATCAGCTTGCGCACGTCGTAGACCTGCGTGCGGCTCTCGGGCAAGAGCGCAAGGATGTCGCGCATGCCCTCGCCCGATCCCGCGGGCACCGCCGCAACCGGCGGCGCCTCGTTGTGGTGCGCGGGCAGGTAGGCGAGGAAGGCCTTGATCGCCTCGAGCGCTTCCTCGTCGGAGTCGACCACCTGGTCGGCGAAACCGGTCACCTCGGCGTGCAGGCGCCAGCCGCCCATCTCCTGCGGGTCGACGTCTTCCTTGATGGCGAGCGACGCGAGCAGCGAACTCGACACCGCCAGCACCGCGCCCTTGCGCATCACGTTGAATTCCGAGAGCACCGCGTACCAGGACGAGGAGCCGTAGGACAGGCCCAGCGTCGCCGAGGCCCAGGGCGTCTCGCGCAGGCGCTGGTACTGCGTCGGGTCGTTGCCGAGCAGGCTGCCCATGCCGCGCGCGCCCATGTGGTCTGGCATGCGCGCGCCGGACGATTCGCCGAGGAACACCATCGGCAGGCCGCGCTGCGTCGCGACGCGCTTCATGTGCGCGATCTTGCGGCCGTTGGTGGCGGCGCTGGAGGCGCCCTTCACCGTGAAGTCGTTCGCCAGCACCGCGGTCTCGCGCCCGTTCACCTTGCCGAAGCCGGTGATCTTGCCGTCGCCGGGCGTGCTGTCGCGGTCCGCCGGGTTGCTCGTGGAACTTGCGAACAGGCCCGATTCGACGAAGGTCCCCGGGTCGCACAGCCGCGCGATGCGCTCGCGCGCGTTCAGCACGCCGGCCGCCGCGCGCTGCGCGAGTTTCTGCGGCCCGCCCATGGCGAGCGCGCGCGCCTCGCGCGCCGCGAATTCCGCCTCGAGCCGCGCGCCGCGCTCGTCCGGAGCCTTGTCGTTCATGCCGCAAGTGTACCCATCGTGAGACACTTCCACAGGTGGTGTTTCATTCCCGGAGGACGACGATGACGGTCGAATACATGCGCGCGATCACCGAGCGCTACCGCAGCCTCGGCTACGCGCCCTATCGCTGGTTCCGGGCGGAGGATGCGCCGCCCTGGCAGCCGTTCTCGAGACCCTTGTCGCAGGCGCGCCTCGGCCTGCTGTCCACCTCGGGCGCGTACGCGCTCGGGCAGGTGGCCTACCACTACAAGGACGACACCTCGATCCGCGGCATTGCCTCGGACACCCCGGACGCGCAGCTGCGCTTTTCGCACATCACCGAGAACTACCTCGTCGACGCGCGGCGCGACCCCGGGTGCATCCTGCCGCTTGCGGCGCTGCGCCAGCTGGCGGGCGAGGGCGTGATCGGCAAGCTGGCCGACAAGGTGTTCTCCTGCATGGGCGGGGTGTACTCGCAGCGCCGCGTGCGCGAGGAGGTCGCGCCCGCGCTGCTCGCGGCGTTTCGCGCCGAGCGGGTGGACGCGGCGCTGCTCGTCGCGATGTGACCCGTGTGTCACCAGACCGTGTGTCTGGTCGCACGCCACCTCGAAGCGAACGGCATCCCGACGGTATGCCTCGGCAGCGCGCTCGACATCCTCGAGGCGGGGCGCGCGCCGCGCGCCGTCTTCGTCGACTATCCGCTCGGGCACTCGAGCGGCAAGCCCTTCGACGCGGCGGACCAGCTGGGCATCGTGCGCGCCGCGCTGGGCGTGCTGGAATCCGCAGTCGAGCCGGGCCGCATCGTGGGCCTGCCAAATCAGTGGGCGGCGGACCTGGCGTGGAAACAGGACGCCGGCCGCACCCGGGGCGGCGACACGCGCCAGGCGCGCGACGAGACGCCGCAGTTCCAGTCCGGGGCCGACCGCGAGGCCGCCCTCGCCAGCGGCGCGCTGCGCGCCGCGCAGGCGCCCTAGCGCAGCGGCGCCGGGCGCGCGGCCGGCGGCGCGCCTTCGTAGAACACCGCGAGCTTGCGCTCGGTGGCGGCTGCATGGGCGGCGAGTGCCGCGGCATCCAGGTCGGCGCGCGGCCGCGGCTCGGGGTCGAAGTGGCCGTACCGGTCGGTGCCGCGCACCAGCATCGCGGAATCGCGCTGTCCTTTCTGGCGCACGCTGGGGGCGATGTAGCGCATCGCGAAACCGATGCGGCGGTCCGCGGCGCGGTTCGGCCCGGAGCCGTGCACCAGTCCGACATGGTGCAGCGAGAACTCGCCGGGCCGCAGGGGGATGCCGACCGCGCGCGTTTCGTCCACCTCGACGGCGATCTCCTGCCCGCGCGTGAGCAGGTTGTCCTTGTGGAAGGTGTCGACGTGGGGCAGCTGCTTTTCGCGGTGCGTCCCCGGGACCACCTTCATGCAGCCGCTTTCCTCGTTGCTCGGGCTCAGCGCGACCCAGGCGGTGACCACGTCATCGGGCTCAAGGCCCCAGTAGTTCGCGTCCTGGTGCCAGGACACGAAGCCCGGGCTCGCCGGCGCCTTGATGAAGAAGCTGGTGTTCCAGCACAGCAGGTCCGGCCCGAGCAGGTCTTCCACCGCGTCGAGCACCGCGGGGTGGTGGACCATCTCGTCGGCCCAAGTGAAGAGCAGGTGCGTCTTGAAGCGGAACTTGCCGCCGAGCGGCTCGCCCGCGCGCGCCTCGTGCGCCTCGAGCCGCGCGCGCAGCGCCGCCGCGGTGCTGCCCGGGAACGCGGTGAGCGGCGTGAGGTAGCCCTCGCGCGCGTAGCGCGCGATCGCCGCTTCGTTCAGGACCTTCGGCATGCGATTCCTCCGGAAACGGGTCGGCTCGCGCCGGCGCTTCAGCCCCGCGCCGGCGCCTTGTCGCCGACCTCGACCACCACGCGGCCGAGGGTGCTGGCGTCGAAGAAGCGATCCATGTACCGGTCCAGGTCCTCGAACGGGATCGGGCGCGAGATCTCTGCGAGCTTCGAGGGCTTCAGGTCGTCGGCCATGCGCGCCCAGAGGCGCTGGCGCGCCTTCATCTGCAGCTGGCGCGAGACGTTGATGCCGAGGATGTCGATCGAGCGCAGGATCAGCGGCAGCACCGTGGTGGTCACTTCCGCCCCCACCGCCATGCCGCACACCGCCATCTTGCCGTAGGGCTGCATCTTCGCCTGCAGCCGGTCGAAGTAGGCGCCGCCGACGTTGTCGAGCGCGCCGGCAAAGAGCGGCGGCGCGAGCGCCGCCTTGTCGCGCAGGAATTCCTCGCGGTCGAGGATGCTGTCTGCGCCGATCGACTTCAGGAACGCGTGCTGGTCGCGCTTGCCCGAGATCGCGATCACCTTGTAGCCGCGCTGCGCGAACATGTTCACCGCAAGGCTGCCGACGCCACCGGTCGCGCCGGTGATGCCGACCGCGCCCTGTTCGGGCGCGAGGCCGGCGGCTTCCAGCCGGTCCACGGTGAGCGCGGCGGTCAGCCCGGAGGTGCCCAGCCCCATCGCCTCGTAGAGCGAGAGCCCGGCCGGCAGCGGCACGATCCAGTCGCCGGGCACGCGCGCGTACTCCGCGTAGCCGCCGTCCTGCTCGACGCCGAGCTTGTAGTTGGTGACCACCACCTTGTCGCCCGCCTTGAAGCGCGCGTCCTCCGACGCGACCACCTCCCCGGAGAGGTCCACGCCGGTGACGCAGGGCCGGTCGGTGCGCACGTTCTTGCCCACGCCGCGCGCGGCCATGGCGTCCTTGTAGGTGATCGCCGAGTACGCCACCTTGATCAGCACCGGGCCGGGGTCGAGCTGCTCGAGCGTGAGCGATTCGAAGCGGCAGACGGGCTTGCCCTCGACGGTGTGGACGCGGTAGGCCTTGAACGGGGTCTTCATGTGGGGTCTTTCCTGGCAGCTTCGGATTTCGGGTCGCAGAAGATGATGCCTTCCGCGGCGAGGCGGTCGATCTCGGCGTCGTCGAGCCCGCCGGTGTCCTTGAGGAAATCGCGCGTGTCCTGCCCGATGCGGTGCCCGGACCAGCGCAGGCGGCCCGGCGTGGCCGAGAGCCGCGGCACCACGCCGGCGAGCGTGACCGTGCCGAGGTCGTCGTCCGGGGTGGGCGTCAGCATGTCGCGCGCCGCGAAGTGCGGGTCGCGGAAGATGTCCGCCATGTCGTAGATGCGGCTCGCCGGCACGCCGCCCTTCTTCAGGATCGCCTCGATGTCGGCGAGGTCGTGCGCGCCGGTCCACTCGCCGACGATGGATTCGATCAGCGCCTCGTTCGACGAGCGCGCCTTCTGCTCGGCGAAGCGCGGGTCGGTGCCCAGTTCGGGCTTGCCGATGGCGGTGGCCAGGCGGCGGAACACGGTGTCGGCGAGCGCGGCGATATGGATGTGGCTGCCGTCGCGCGTGGGAAACAGCGTGTTCGGCGCGCTGTCGGCGAGCCGCGGGCCGTTGCGCATGCCGATCTTGCCGGTCTTCTCGTAGGCCGGGACGTAGGCCTCCATGAAGCTGAACGCCGACTCATAGAGCGCGGCGTCGACGCACTGGCCGGCGCCGGTCTTCTCGCGGTGCAGGACCGCCATCACGGTGCCGAAGGCGGCGTACACCGCGGTGATGTAGTCGGTGAGCGGGATGCCGACGCGCGAGGGCGGCCGGTCCGGGTCGCCGGTCATGTGCCGCAGGCCGCTCATCGCCTCGCTGATCACGCCGTAGCCCGGCTGGTCGCGGTACGGGCCGCTCTGGCCGTAGCCGCTGATGCGCGTCATCACCAGCTCGGGCCGCAGCGCGCGCAGGTCGTCCCAGCCCAGGCCCCACTTCTCCAGCGTGCCGGGCCGGAAGTTCTCGATCACGATGTCGAACTTCGGGATCAGGCGCTTCACCAGCGCGCGCGCCTCGGGCTTCCTGAAGTTGAACGAGGCGATGCGCTTGTTGCGCAGGATGCTCGCGCCGTAGAGCGACTTGCCGTTCACCGTCTCGCCGAGCTGGCGGATCGGGTCGCCCTCGGCGGCCTCGATCTTCACCACCTCGGCGCCGAAGTCGGCGAGCAGCTTGGCGCAGAACGGCCCGGCGGCGGTCGAGCCGAGCTCGAGCACGCGGTAGTCGGCAAGCGGTCCGGGCGTGGTCATGGACGGCAAGCATACCCCGCGGCGCTTTTCGAACGTTCTACTATGCGAAACGATGATCTGAGCCTGTCCTGTTTGACAATCGCCGCCGTATGATGATCGCATTGAATGATGTTCTGCAATGCAGAACAGGAGAACAGGGCATGAAGCGGCAGACCGCAACGCGCGCGCGGACCACGCGAAGCGATCCGCGCGCCGCGGGTCGCAACCACCTGATCGCCTCGGCCGCCGCGACGCTCGAGGTGCTGGAGGCGATCGGCGAGGCGGGCGGCGCGCTGCCGCTGGGCGCGGTGGCCGAGGCCGTCGGCAGGCCCAAGGGCAGCGTGCACCGCATGCTCGCCACCCTGGTCAACACCGGCTACCTCGCGCAGGACCCCGCCAGCGGCCAGTACAGCCTGACCCTGAAGCTCTGGCGCCTCGGCGCGCCGGTCGTCGGCCGGCTGGACGTGGTGAACCTCGCGCGTCCCTGGCTCGAGCGCCTGGTCGCGGCCACCGACGAAACGGTGCACCTGTCGCTGCTCGACGCCTCGGACGGCGTCGTCTACCTCACCAAGGTGGAGAGCCCGCGCTCGATCCGCGTGCAGACCCAGCTCGGGCAACTGAGCCCGGCGTGGTGCACCGCCACCGGGCGCTGCATCCTCGCGTTCAACCCGGCGGTCGCCGCGCGCGTGCTCGCCGGGCCGCTGGTGGCGCGCGCGCCGAAGGCCGTGACCGACCCGGCGCGCCTGCGGGCGATCCTGCGCGAGGTGGCGGCGAAGGGCCATGCCGTCACGCGTTCGGAGAACCACCCGGAGATGGGCGGGATCGCGGCGCCGATCCGCGACCACGCCGGCGCGGTGCGCATGGCTTGCGGCATCGGCGTGCCGGTGTTCCGCATGAACCGGGAATTCGAGGACCGCTGCATCCCGCACGTGGTGCGCACCGCCGCGGCGATTTCCGCCGCGCTCGGCTACCAGCCGGAGACGGGCCGCGCCGCGGCCTGAGGACAGGGACATGGACCTTTCACTGAGCGAAGAGCAGCGCATGATGGTCGAGTCCGCGCGCCGGCTGGTCGAGAAGCACATCCAGCCGGTGCTGGACGCGCACGACCCCGACCGCGGGCTGCCGAAGGCGGCGATCCTCGCGATCATGGCGAAGGCGGCCGACCTCGGGCTCACCTCGGCGCGCATCCCGGAGGAAGGCGGCGGCGCGGGGCTGTCGATGCTCGACTACGGGCTGATCGCCGAGCACATGCCGGCCAGCGTCGGGCTGATCCTGCAGCCGCACGAGGCCACCACCGCGCGCGTGTACTTCGGCTGCAACGAAGAGCAGAAGGACCGCTACCTCGCCGACCTGATGGCCGGGCGGCGCGTCGCCTGCACCGCCAGCACCGAGCCCGACATGGGTTCGGACCCGCGCGCGGTGAAGACCGCGCTGACCGAGGCGGACGACCACCTCGTGCTGAACGGGCGCAAGCAGTGGATCTCGAACGCCACGGTCTGCGACCTGATGAACGTCACCTGCCGCAAGGTGAATGCGGACGGCAGTTCCAGCCTCGCGCGCGTGCTGGTGGAGCGCGCCGAGTCGACCTTCGAGGCGCGCGAGCTGTCGATGCACGGCCTGCGCCAGGCGCCGCTCGCCGAAGTGCTGTTCGAGGACTGCCGCGTGCCGAAGCGCAACCTGTGCCCGGAGACCGGCGACACCGCGCGGCTGCTGACGCTCACCTGGCTCGCCAACCGCCCGCTGGTCGGTCTGCTCGCGGTGAACCTCGGGCAGAAGGCGCTCGACGCGGCGCGCGCCTACGCCGGTGTGCGCAAGCAGTTCGGCCGCGCGATCGGCGGCTTCCAGCTGGTGCAGAACGACCTAGCGGAGATCGAGACCGCGGTGGTGAGCAGCCGGCTGCTCTGCTACCCCGCGCTCGCCGCGCTCGCCCGCGGCGAGCGCGCGAACGGCCTCTCGGCGATGGCCAAGCGCTACGCGGTGGACGCCTGCGACCGCGCGATCGCGCTGGCGATGCGGGTGCACGGCGCGATGGGCCTGTCGCGCGAACTCGGGCTGGAGGCGCTGGCGCGCGACGTGCGCACGCTGACGATTCCCGACGGCACGCCGGGCATCCTCACGCTGATCCAGGGACGCGAGCTGACCGGCATCGACCCGTTCCGCTGAGCGGAGGGTCCGCTCAGAGCAGTTCCCAGGCCGTGATGTGTACCGTGTCCAGGCGCCGCTCGCCGGTGGCCACGCCGATGAGGCGGTTCAGCCAGTCGTAGGGCCCCTTCGGCGCCTCGAAGATCATGCTTTCGCGGAAGTAGTAGGTCGAGGGGTCGACCGCCTCGCCTTTCGCGATCCGCGCCAGCACCTCGGGCGGGCCGTGGCGCATGCCGAGGCCCTTCATCAGGAAGATGGTGCCGTCGTGGGTGCGGAAGGTGGCGCGCACGTCGAGTTCGGCCACGCCGTCGGGACGGATCAGCTGGCAGTCCGCGCCGCCGGAGAGGAGTGTTCCGCGCAGGCGCTCGCCCTCGAACGTGCCGCCGGTGACCGGGATGAAGCGCCGCGTGCCGTAGGGGCCGTCGGGGGTGACCTGCGGTTCGGCGACTTCGGCGATGAAGTTGAACAAGGGGCGGAACTGGAGCATGGCGGGGGCCTCCCTGGGTTCAGGTCGCGACGCGCGTGCCTTCGGCGATCGTGCGCGGCGCCGCGTTGATCGCCTCGACGTTCTGCCCGGCGATCTTCTTGTAGCCCGCCGCGTGCGCGGCGAGTTCCTCGTGCGTGATCACATCCTCGATGCGCTCGAACCATCCGCCGCAGCGCTTCTCGACCACGTCGAGGATCTGGTCCGGGCCGGCGACGCGGTTGGTGAGCACCACCTTGCTGGTGATCGGCCGCATCTGCGCCTCGTAGGCCTCGAGCGCCTGCGGCGTCGCGCCGTGGGCGAGGAAACATTGCCCGAGCTTGCGCGCGTCGGCGATGCCGGCGCCGGCGCCGTTCGAGCCCACGGGGTAGGCGGCGTGCGCGGCATCGCCCATCAGGGTGACGCGGCCGTGCGTCCAGCGATCGATCGGGTCGCGATCCACCATTGGGTACTCCCAGACCTTCGGCGCGGCGCGAATCAGCGCGGGCACGTCGATCCAGTCGAAGGTCCAGTCGGTGAACTTCGGCAGGAAGGCCTCGAGCTTCGCCTCGCGCTGCCAGTCTTCCTTGTTCCAGGGCTGGTCGGAGGCGTAGTTCAGCATCGCGATCCAGTTGATGGTGGCGATGCCGGTGGCCGGGTCCGGGCGCGAGATCGGGTAGGAGACGAAGCGCAGGCCGTCGTGGCCGATCATCACCATCGAGGCGCCGGACTTGTACGGCTTCGCCTGCGTGGTGGCGCGCCAGAGCACCGCGCCGCCCCAGATCGGCTCGCCTTCGTCCGGCACCATCTGGCGGCGGATCGCCGAATGGATGCCGTCTGCGCCGACCAGCAGGCTGCCGCGCTCGCTGCGGGTCCTGCCGTCGGCCGCGCGCAGGTGCAGCACCGCTTCGTCGCCGTCGTTGTCGAAGCCGGTCGCGCTCCAGCCGGTGACCACGCTCTCCGGGCCGGCGCGCCTGAGCACCTCCTCGTACAGCAGCATGTGCAGCAGCCCGCGGTGCACCGAGTACTGCGGCCAGTGGTAGCCGGCCCAGGTGCCGCGCGGCTCGGTCCAGATGTGCAGGCCCCGCTTGGTGTACATGCCGTAGTCGCGCGTGCGCACGCCGATGGCGTCGATGCGATCCTCGAGCCCGAGGTCGAACAGTTCGCGCACCGCGCTCGGCTGCAGGTTGATGCCGACGCCGAGCGGCTTGATTTGCGGCGCCGATTCGTAGACGCGGAAGGGCTGGCCGATCTGCTGGCAGGTGAGGGCGAGGGCGAGGCCGGAAATGCCGCCGCCGGCGATGAGGACGGTCATGGGGGTCGTGCGCGAGGGTCGTTGTTCCAGACCGAAGGCTACCGCGAAGTGGCGGAGGGCGTTTCCCCGGCCTGCGAGCGGGCCGTTTCCTCGCTCTGCAGGCAGACCGGCCCCTGCAGCGCGGGGAAGCGGCCTTCCTTGCCCGCGTAGAACGCGCGGATCCTGTCCATGTCGGCGTGCGCGTCGCCGCTCGGGGTGATCGGCGCGCCGATGCCGCCTTCCCTGCGCGCCCAGTCGACGTAGCCCAGCGCGATCGGCACGCCCGCCGTCTGCGCGACGAAGTAGAAGCCGCTCTTCCAGTGCGGCGCGCGCGCGCGGGTGCCCTCGGGCGGCATGGCGAGCGCGAGTGTTGCGCGCAGCGGGAACTGCGCGGCGAGCTGCCCGACCATGTTGTGCGCCGCCGAGCGCTCGATGGGGATGCCGCGCAGTGCGCGCATCAGGGCACCGAAAGGCGCGCGGAAAAGGGACGCCTTGCCGACCCAGGCCGGCCAGACGCCGAGCGCCATGCCGCACAGGAGCATCAGCGGGAAGTCCCAGTTGCTGGTGTGCGGCGCGGCGATCAGGACGTACTTCGCCTCGCGCGGGCGCGCGCCCACGACGCGCCAGCCGGCGAGCGCGAGGCCGCTGCGGCCGAGCCAGGCGATGAAGCGCGGGCCTGCCCCGTCGTGCGTGGCGGGATCGGTCACCGGCTCAGCCCTGCCTTGGGCGAAAGATCGCATAGTTGCCGTTGGCCTGCGCCACGAGTTGCGCGTCGAGCAGGATGCGCGACTCGAGGTTGGCGATGGTCTTGCCGCGGTTGACGATCTTCGTCTGGCAGGTGAGCCGGCCGGCGGCGATCGGCTTGAAGTAGTTGATCTTGATCTCGATGGTCGCGCAGATCTCGCCCTCGGCCAGCGTCGGGTAGAGCGCGGAGCCCATGCCGGTGTCGGCGAGCGCGTACACCACCGCGCCGTGCACCACCTTGTGCGGGTTCAGGTGCTGCGCGGCGACGACGAGCGAGAGCGTGCTCGAGCCGGCCTCGCAGGCGTCGATGCGCAGGTCGATCAGGTCGGCGAAGGGGTGGTTCATGGCGTCGCTGGAAAAGGGGTCAGCCCCCTTTTTCGTCGGCACTCACTTTCGCGGAACCTTGGCGAGGCGATCCGCCATGCGCGTCTGCCAACCGGGCCCGGTCTCGCGCCAGCGCTGGATGACGTCGTCCGGCAGGCGGATCGAGATCAGCTTTCGCGGGTTCGTTGCGCGCGGGCGACCGCCCTTGTGCACCTTGCCGCGAGCAAGCATGTCCTCAGTCAGTTCGGGCAGTTCCTCGTATTCGTCGCGGCGGATCACGTGCGCGTCGACGCGCGCGAGGTCAGAGCCCGAGGATCGGTGCGATGCGCGCTTTTTCGCGGTCATTGGCTTTCCTCATGCTGAAGACGTGGCGATCCGCGCCACGCGGTGTGTAGCCCACCACGACCAGGCGACCCTGTAGCAGGCCGAAACACAGGATGCGCGCTTCGCCATAGTCCTTGCGCGTGTCCTCGACCTCGAACGTCGGTCCGTCAAATACGATCGATGCATCTTCGAAGTCGAGTCCGCGCGCGTCGAAGGTCGCCTTGCGCTTAAACGGATCCCAAGTCAGGCGCACAGGTTATTGTAGATACATAAACATACCACTGCAAGGGCTGGAGGGGCGCTAGTTCGTCACCACTGTGTGCAGCACGAGCAGCGCCGCCGTCGCCACCAGCGGCGACAACAGGCCCCACGTCACCACCGGGCGCAGCCGTTTGCGGCCGAGGAACGCGAGCACCGGCAGCGCGATCCACGCCGGCAGGCCGTAGATCAGCCCGAGGCCCATGCCGATGCCGAGTTCGTGCCGCAGCGGGTTGGTCGGCTCGGTCAGGTAGCGCCATTCGAAGTGGGCGACGATGGCGAAGGCGAGGCAGCCCCAGGCGAAGGCGATCCAGCGGACGATGGCCATCGGAAAAGGGGTCTGACCCCTTTATTCGCGTTATTCGCTCCGCCGGAAGACGCCCCGGACCAGGCGTACCTGCCCCGCCTCGAGACTGCGGCGCGCATTGCCGGCCTTCCTGGCGAGATCGTCGACGAACACCGACAGGCCCAGCTGCTCCGGCGCGGCCGGCGTGGCATTCGCGGTCGTACGGCTCAGATGCTCATCGCTGGTGTCTTCGAAGACAACACGGATGAAGCCGCATTCCCCGAGCACCGACTGCATCGCTTCTGAAGAAACGAGGAAGCTGTCTCCGGGGTCGGTGGCCCAGGGAAGCGGAAAGTACGAGGTCTGCGTGTCTCCGGCCGCCATCTCCTGGAAGGCATACCGGCCGCCCGGCTTGAGCACCCGGTGGATCTCTTTGTAGAGCGCGTGCTTGTCGGCGATGTTCATGCCGACGTTCTGCATCCAGACGACATCGAACGACCGGTCGGGGAAGGGCATCGCGAGCGCGTTGCCCTGGTGCACCCTGATCCTGTCCTCAAGGCCGGTGAGCCGGTTCAGCAGCTTCGCGCCGGTGCAGTAATCGCTCGACATCTCGAGGCAGTCGACCTGGCAGCCGAGGCTCGAGGCGAGCAGCCGGGCCGGTCCGGCCAGCCCGGCACCGACATCGAGCACGCGGTCTTCGCGCCGGAGCTTCGCCAGGTCCACCAGCTCGCGCGAGGCGCGCAGCCCGCCGGTGTGGAAATGGTCGAGCGCCGAGAGGGCCTCGGGGGTGAGGCCCTTCTCGGGATCCAGTCCGGCTGTGCGCAGGCCCGCCAGGATGCGCGTTTCGATGTCGCGCGCGGAATAGTGTGCTTCGAGACCTGCCATGTGCTGTGCCTCCTGAAGTAATGCGTTAGTGATAAATGGGATCTGACCCCATTTATCTGCCGGATGTGCCAGCGAGGCTTCGTGGCCTTGTATCCCGAGCCGCGCGTACACCAACCATGCAATTATGGAGTTCAGCTCCCGATTTGCACGGTTAAGTTTGAGACAGCGGCCGCCGGAGCAGCCATCATAGTAACATATATGTTACCAATGGGGGATTTTCGGCGCCGGACCGGCTTCAGCGCGCCGTTTTCACGCCTGCGGCAGCACGTTGATGACCACGCTCCCCTTCTTGCGCCCGGTGTCGACGTAACGGTGCGCTTCCACGATCCGGTCGAGCGGGTAGCGCCGGTCGATGACGGCGCGGAACTCGCCCTTTTCGGCGAGCCCGACCAGGTGCTGCAGGTCCTCGAGGCGTTCGGCCGCGGGGCCGGCGATGATGCGCTTGTTGCTGGTCATCGCCACCCAGGGCATGCGCAGCAGGTCGCCCAGGCTGCCGAGCACCTGGAGCAGGCGGCCGTGTTCGCGCAGCGCGTTCTTGCTGCGCGACCAGGGCGCGGTGCCGGCGGTGTCGACGATGAGGTCCCAGGTGTCGCCGGCCTGCGTGAAGTCCTGCTGCGTGTAGTCCATGGCGTGGTGGGCGCCGTGGTCCATCACCAGGTTCGCGTTCGCGCCGCTGCACACGCCGGTGACGTGGGCGCCCGCGAGCGTCGCGAGCTGCACCGCCGCGAGGCCGACCGCGCCCGAGGCGCCGTTGATGAGCACTTCCTCGCCGCGCTTGAGCTTGCCGCGCCGGAAGAAATCCAGCGCCGTGGTGCCGGCGAAGGCGAGGGCGGCGGCTTCGTCGAAGGGGAGGTTGTCGGGCTTCCTGACGATCGCCGCGGTTTCCTTCAGTGTCTTGTACTCGGCGTGGCAGCCGAGGCGTACGCCGCTGAAGGCGATGACCGTGTCGCCTATTTTGAATTTGGTGACGTCCTTGCCGACGGCCTCGATGGTGCCGGCGAGTTCCGAGCCGAGGATGGGTTGGCGCGGTTTTGTGATGCCGAGGCCGAGGCGCGCGAGCGGCGCGAAGCCCGGGGGCATCTCTAGGCTCCTGACGCGCCAGTCGCCGGAGGTGACGGTGGTGGCGTGGATTTTTATGAGGACTTCGTTGTCCTTCGGTTCGGGCTTGGGGAGGTCCCTGAGGTGGACGACTTCGGGCGGGCCGTATTTTTCGTAGAGGGCAGCTTTCATCCGGTCTTCTGTTTGTTGGTCCATGCCTCGTCTGCGAGCACGACCGAGGTTTCGATCTGGCGAGCCGGGATTGTCCAGTATTTGCGCAGCAGGCGTTCCTTGTCCGCTTGGCTGACGAGCGTGAAGCCGTTGCGCTGGTAGAACGCGATCGCCCAGGTGGCGGCGGCCCAGGTGCCGATGAGGACCGGTTTCTTGGTCTGTTCTGTGACGTGGCGCAGGAGTTTCGTGCCGGCGCCTTTGCCCTGGTGGCTTGTGGCGGTGTAGGCGTGGCGGATGAGGGCGACGTCGGGTTTGTCCTGGATGCCCATCACGGCGATGAGTTGGTGGTTGTCTTCGGCTGCCCAGAATTTGACGCCGTCGTTGATTTCGTTTGTTAGTTCCTCTGCCTGCATGTAGGGGTCGTGCCAGCAGTCGGCGGGGATGGTGTTGCGGTAGGCCCGGGCGGCGTCGTTGATGGTTTGGAGGATGCGGAGGAGGTCGGGGGGGTGGGTGGGGCGGATTTGCATGACAGGTTTCGACCTTGCCTTTTGTCTGCCCGCCAGGATGCGTGCCGTTGAAACCCGGGCTGTGGCCAGGCCACATTCGCTCGTATCTCGATCGCGCCAATCTGCTTTCGTCGCGACGATCGAAGATCGTTCCAGACCCGCGCTATCGACTTCCCGTTCGCGCCGCCTTTGCGCGCGTCCGTACGGGCCGTTTCTTGACCACCTGCTTCTTGCCCGCCGCACGAATCAGCGTGCGCAGCGCATCATTTACCGCCGCCGAGTTCTTGAAACGTTCGTGAATATCTGCATCGATCACGACGACGTTGCTGCTTTCGACGTAGCGGCGGTAGTACTTCCCGCGGACGCCGCCCGAGAAGTCGTACTCGGGCCGCATGTCCTGTTCGGAGACCTTGGGGGCTTTACGACTCATGGGTTTTGCGCTCATGTGCAGTCGCCTCTCGGGCGCTGATGATACGGAAATTGTCGCCTTCTTCGGTGTGGGACACAACGATCAGGCGGAGACTGGAGGATTGCCCGATGGTCAAGAATCACGGCTCGCCGACGGAATGGTCCGGATCCGGGATCGTACTTGCCAATGGGTCGCCGAAGACCGTGGTTGCCTCGTCAAACGAGACGCCGTGCTTTCTTGCGTTCTCCGCCGCCTTCCTGACGTCCCATGTGAACTTCATATGCCGATCGGTCGTTCGAGATCGTGCAGTCTGCGCCAAGGCGTTGGCTTTCCCGCTTCCATTTTCATTTCGGGCTTGAGGCGCGACACCAGACGCTAGCTCCACCGGTCTCGCAACGCAATGCACGGATCAGAATTGCAGGTCCATCCTGTCCGCGGCACGACGCGCACCAATATCGTAAAGTCTACCTTTGCCCCCAAGACCGAGCCCCAAATGCCCCGCGGCCTAATCGACCTGAAAGGCCTCAACACCCCCCGAGCCAAAAAGCTCCGCAACACCCATCCCCCCAAAGGCCTCCCCTTCACGCTCCAGAAGATCGGCCACGTGGTCCTCAGGACCCGCAGCCTGGAAAAATCGGTCGCCTTCTACACCCAGGTCCTCGGCTTCAGGGTCTCGGACGTCTACCCGCCAACGATGGTCCCCGGCGGCATGGTGTTCATGCGCCTGAACGCCGACCACCATGGCATCGCCCTGGTCGGCGGCGCCAAGAAAAAATCAAAAGCCGGCGAACTCCACCACCTCGCCTTCGAGGTCGGCACGCTGGACGAAGTGATACGGGCAAGAACCCATCTAAAAAAACATAAAGTAAAGATCGACTTCGAAGGCCGCCGCCGCGCCGGCTGCCAGATCGCGGTGGAATTCCGCGACCCGGACAACCACGTGCTCGAGATCTACTGGGGCCTCGACCAGGTGGGCCCGGACGGCCGCGTCCGCCCACCCGAGGAATGGCGCGAGGAATTTTCGCTTGAGCGCGCGCTGAAACATCCGGTAAAAGGGCAGGACACGACGCTGCAATCCGGGAAGAACAAGAAAAAATAATGCGGCAGCTCAAGACCCTGCTCGGCGACTACCCGGTCACCGCGGCGCTCAAGGCGAACCGCATCCGGTCGCAGAACTTCACCCTCGATTTCGCTGACGTGAAGCCCCCGAGCGCCGGCTTCAAGCGCGTGGTGCGCGACCTGGAGTTCGACGTCGCCGAACTGGCGATCGTCACCTTCCTGCTGGCGAAAGCCGCCGGCAAGCCGCTCCTGCTCCTCCCCGCCGTGGTCGTCGCCCGTTTCCAGCACCCGCTGCTGGTCTACAACGCCGAACGAAAGCAAATCACCGCCGACGACCTCGCCGGAAAACGCATCGGCGTGCGCTCCTACTCGGTGACCACCGGCGCCTGGCTGCGCTGGATCCTCGCCGAATCCCACCACCTCGACCCGGCCATGGTCGACTGGATCACCTTCGAGGAAGCCCACGTCGCGGAATTCGTCGACCCGCCGAACGTCCAGCGCGCCCCGGAAGGCGCGAAGCTCATCGACATGCTGCTCGCGGGCGAGATCGACGCGGCCATCGTCGGCGACGGCATGGCGCCCGACCCGCGCATCCAGCCGGTGCTCGAGGACCCGGCCGCGGCGGCCGCCGAATGGCAGCGCCGCCACGTCGCCACGCAGATCAACCACATGGTGGTGGTGCGCGAGGACCTGCCGCGCGAGGACGCCCGCGAGGTCTACGACATGCTGCGCGAATCGCGCGAGCGCGCGCCGGTGGCCGACATGACCCCCTTCGGCCTGGAGCAGAACCGCCGCAACCTCGAGGCGGCGATCGAATGCGTCTGGGGGCAGGGCATGATCCCGAACCGCTTCACGGTGGACGAACTCTTCGGAGGCAACTTCCCATGATCATCGATTGCCACGGCCACTACACCACCGCCCCCAAGGCGCTGGAGGCCTTCCGCAACGCCCAGCTCGCCGAGCGCGGGCCGCCGCAGAAGGGCACGATCACGATCACGGACGACCAGATCCGCGAAAGCCTCGAGGGCGCGCAACTGAAGCTGCAGCGCGAGCGCGGCACCGACCTCACCCTCTTCTCGCCGCGCGCGGTGGGCATGGGCCACCACCTCGGCAACGCGATGACCAGCCTGTACTGGTCCGAGCACTGCAACGACCTGATCCACCGCGCCTGCACCCTCTACCCGGAGAACTTCGCCGCGGTCTGCCAGCTGCCGCAGTCCCCCGGCATCGCCCCGGCGGAGTCCATCCCCGAGCTCGAGCGCTGCGTCACCCAACTCGGCTTCATCGGCTGCAACCTCAACCCCGACCCCTCCGGCGGGCACTGGAGCGACCCGCCGCTGACGGATCGCTGGTGGTACCCGCTGTACGAGAAGATGGTCGAGCTCGACGTGCCGGCGATGGTGCACGTGAGCGGCTCCTGCAACCCGAACTTCCACCACACCGGGGCGCACTACATCAACGGTGATACCACCGCCTTCATGCAGTTCCTGACTTCTGACCTGTTCAGGGACTTCCCGACGCTGCGCTTCGTCATCCCGCACGGCGGCGGGGCGGTGCCCTACCACTGGGGGCGCTACCGCGGGCTCGCGCAGGACATGGGGCGGCCGCCGCTCAAGGAGCTGCTCTTGAAGAACGTGTTTTTCGACACCTGCGTCTACCACCAGCCGGGCATCGACCTGCTGCTCAAGGTGATCCCGGCGGAGAAC
>DATCYZ010000115.1:0-4039 GCA_036526195.1 Burkholderiales bacterium | reverse complement strand
AGTGGGGGAAGCGGTCGACCAGGGAATGGGCGATGGTCCGGCACCGCCTCAGGTGCCCCAGCCCGAACGTGTCGTGGCTGTAAATGAGAATGCGGCCGCCCCGCGATGCTGCGTTCATGGTATCTCCCTGATTCTTATAGGGTGCGCCCCCTGCCGGAGGAAACCCAGGCAATCCCCCGGCGCACGGGCGGGATTGTCGTCTCTGGCCTCCGTCAGCGCAAGCGAGGGGATCCGGGCCCGGCCCGGGCGCGGGACCGGCGGGGCCCGTCCGTCTTGCGTCGCAGCGTATGATCCCCGGCGAGCGAACCATGGCAGACCCCGCCGATTCCCGCGCCTCGACCGACGCGAGCCTGCCCGGCCTGCTCGGCGCGACGTCGCCCTTCGACCAGCTGCCCGCGGCCCTGCTCGAGCGCCTGTGCGCGCTCGCCGGCGAGGCGCGGCTGCGCGCCGGGGAGACCCTGTTCAGCAAGGGCGAGCGCGGCGACACCTTGTACGTGGTGCGCGCCGGGCGCCTCAGCTCGGGCCGCGTGGGCGGGGCCGGGGACCCGGCCGAAGCGGTCGAATACGGTCCTGGCGCGCTGCTCGGCGAGGTGCAGATGCTGATCGGCGGGCGCCGGGTGGTGACCGTCGAGGCCGTGTCCGACTGCGCGCTGGTCACCATCGACAAGGCCGCGCTCGAGACCCTGGCCCGCGAGGCGCCGCAACTGGTGGTGGCGCTCGGCGACCCGATCCGCAAGCGCCTGCGCAAGGAACAACTCGAGCGCGTGCTGCGCGCGGTGTTCGGCGAGATGGATGCCGCCGACCTGCGCGAGATCGAGGGCGCGCTCGAGTGGGTCGAGCTGGGCGCCGGCGAGACGCTGTTCGAACAGGGCGCGCCGAGCGAAAGCATGTACTTCGCGATCAGCGGGCGTCTGGTGGGACTGCGCGACGACGGCCGCGGGCCGCAGCCGATGGTCGAGATCGGGCGCGGCGAGAGCATCGGCGAGATGGGCTTCTTCACCAACGAACCGCGCTCGGCGACCATCGTCGCGCGCCGACCCAGTCACCTGGTGCGCTTCCTCAGGCCGGCCTTCGAGCGCCTGAGCGGCGAGCATCCGAAGGCCATGCTCTATATCACGCAACTGCTGATCAGCCGCCTGCGGCGGGCCTCGGGTATCGCGCGCGAGCAGTTCGAGCACAGCAACATCGTCATCCTGCCGCTGGGCGGCGGCGCGCAGGTCACGGCGTTCACCGAACGGCTGGTCGAGGCGCTGCACGCGCACGGCAGGACGCTGTACGTGAGCGCGCCGCGGCTGGACGAGTTCATCGGCGTGCCCGGCTTCGCGCAGACGCCGGCCGACAGCCCGCTCGACCTCGCGCTGGAAGCCGGCCTGGACGACCGCGAGATGGGCTATGACTGCGCGGTCTACGAATGCGATGCCGGCGATACCGCCTGGACCCGGCGCGCGCTGGCGCGCGCCGACCGCATCCTGCTGGTGGGCGAGGCGGGCGCGGATCCGCGGCCCGATGCGGCCGAGCAGGCGCTGCTCACCGACGAGGTCGGCGCCTCCGCGGCGCGGCGTACGCTGCTGCTGCTGCATGCGGACGATGCGGATCTGCCGGCGGACACGCGCCACTGGCTTGCGGCGCGCCGCGTCGAGAGTCACCATCACCTGCGGCTGGGGCGCGCCGCGGACTACGCCCGGCTCGCACGCGTGCTCACCGGCAACGCCATCGGCGTGGTGCTCGGCGGCGGCGGCGCGCGCGGCTTCGCGCACCTCGGTGTGCTCCGCGCGCTGCGCGAGGCGGGCATCCCGATCGACCTGATCGGCGGCACCTCGATGGGCGCACTGATCGGCGTGCAGCCCGCGCTCGGCTGGGACGACGCGAAGATGATGCGCGTGAACCGCCGCGCCTTCGTCGACAACAAGCCGGTGACCTTCCGCGACTACACCTTCCCGGCCTACGCGCTGGTGGACTCGAGCCGGCTCGAGCAGAACCTGATCGGTCCCTTCGGCGACACGCGCATCGAGGACCTGTGGACCGGCTACTTCTGCGTCTCGAGCAACCTGTCGCGCGCCGAGGCCGTGGTGCACCGCGAGGGCCCGGTGTGGCGCGCGGTGCGCGCCAGCATCTCGGTGCCCGGCGTGTTCGCGCCGGTGCTGGTGGGCAACGACCTGCTGGTCGATGGCGGCGTGCTGAACAACCTGCCGGGCGACGTCATGCGCCAGCTCGGCGGCGGCTGGGTGATCGCGGTCGACGTCAGCGTGGATCGCGAGCTCGAGGTACCGGAGGACGCGCTGCCCTCGCCCTGGCGCATGCTGCTCGACTGGCTGAACCCGTTCCGGCGCCGCACCGAGCGGCCGAACATCGTCAACATGATGATCCGCACCACGTTGCTGGCGAGCGTGCAGCGCACCGAGGGCATGAAGCAGCAGGTCGACCTGTACGTGCAGCCGCCGGTGGGCAAGTTCGGCATGATGCAGTTCAGGGCCTTCGAGGCGATCGCGGACGCGGGCTACGCGCATGCGCGCGCGCAGCTGGCGGCCTGGCTCGAGGCGACGCCGGAGGTGGCGAAGCTGGTGAAGGCGGGAACCTGAGTCAGGGAACGCCGGAATCCGGCTTTTGGTAACATATCCGTTACTATAGGTCGGATTCCGGCGTTCCGCCGGCCGTCCCGCCTCGAAACGACGTTGACACCGGCGCCCGCCGCGCCGCAGCATGGGATCCCGGATCGGACCCCATGACCCTGCGCATCACGCCCCTGCATCCCCACCTCGGTGCCCGCGTCGAGGGCATCGACCTGCGCGCGCCGCTGAGCGCCGAGAACCGCGTCGCCATCGAGGGCGCGATGGACCGCCACGCGGTGCTGGTGTTCCCGGGGCAGGATCTCGACGACGCGCAGCAACTCGCCTTCAGCGCCGCCTTCGGCCCGATCGAGCCGACGCGCGCAACGGTGGACGTCGAACGCAACCGCCTGAAGCACGAGACCATGGTCGACGTCTCGAACCTCGACGTGAACGGCGAGATCCTCGGCCCGGACGACCGGCGGCGCATGTTCAACCTCGGCAACCGCCTGTGGCATTCCGACAGCAGCTTCAAGGAAACGCCGGCGAAATACTCGCTCCTGCACGCGCGCGCGATCCCGCCCGAGGGCGGCGAGACCGAGTTCGCCGACATGCGCGCCGCCTGGGACGCGCTGCCGGAGACGATGCAGGCGCAGGTGCGCGACCTGGTGTGCTGGCATTCGCTGCTCTACAGCCGCGCGGTGCTGGGCTTCCACGGCTTCAACGAGGCGGAGCAGCAGAAGTTCGCGCCGGTGCCGCAGCGCCTGGTGCGCCGGCACCCGGGCTCCGGGCGCCTGAGCCTGTTCCTTTCGGCGCACATCGGCCGCATCGAGGGCTGGCTGGTGCCCGAGGCGATGTGCCTGATCCGCGACCTGTCGGAACACGCCACGCAGCGCGAGTTCGTCTACCGCCACCAGTGGCAGGTGCTCGACCTGATCATCTGGGACAACCGCTGCACCATGCATCGCGGGCGGCCCTATGACGACAAGCGCTACCGGCGCGACATGCGGCGCGTCACGCTGGCCGACAGCGCGCCGACGCTCGAGCAGGCGCTCTAGCCGCCGGCAGGGCGCCGCGCCGTATAGTAACATATACGTTACCATAAGGCCCGTCCCGGCGCCGGATCGGCGACAATCGCCCCATGCGCGCCCTGATCGCAGCCTTTGAACCCTTCGGCGGCGAGGCAGTGAACGCCTCGCTCGAGGCGGTGCGCGGCCTGCCGCAGCACCTCGGCGGCTGGACGCTGGAGACGCTCGAACTGCCGGTGTCCTACGCGCGCTCTGCGCCGCTCCTGCAGACGGTGCTCGACCTGCACCGCCCCGCGCTGGTGCTCGCGGTCGGGCAGGCCGGCGGGCGCGACGCGCTCTGCCTCGAGCGCGTGGCGATCAACGTGCAGGACGCGCGCATCCCCGACAACGACGGCGCGCAGCCGATCGACCGGCCGGTGGTGGACGGCGGGCCGGCGGCGCACTTCACCGGCCTGCCGGTGAAGG
>DATCYZ010000114.1:0-28424 GCA_036526195.1 Burkholderiales bacterium | reverse complement strand
CGTACGCGCAGGGGCAAACCACGCCCGAAGCACTCACGTTCCTGCGCAAGATCTACGAGGCGACGCAGAACCTTTCGTACACCGGAACCTTCATCTACCAGCAAGGCACGCGTAGCGAGACCTCGCGCATCACCCGGCTGGCCGGTCGGGACGGCGGGCTGGAGCGGCTTGAGGTCCTTGACGGTGAACCCCGCGAGATTTTCCGGTCCAACGAGGGGGTGCGCTGCTACCTGCCGCAGACCCGGACGCTGAAGATGGATCGTCAGGGCGAGGCGCGCGGCTTTCCCGCGCTGGTGCCGGAGCGCGCGGCGCAGCTGGCGGCGCACTACACCGTCACCCTGGGACGCCGGACGCGCGTGGCGGGCATCGAGTGCCGCTTCGTCCTGCTCGACCCGACGGACGAACTGCGCTACGGGCACGCGCTGTGCGCGGATCCGGCGACCGGCATGCTGCTGAAGTCGATCACCTACAACGAGAAGCGCGAGCACATCGAGATGTTCGCCTTCACCCAGCTCAGCATCGGCAACGTGAAGCGCGAGGCCGTGCTGCCGCCGCAGGCGCGGGCGGACTGGCGGGTCGAGGACGCCAGGGTGAAGCCGGCCGACCTCGCGCGCGCGGGGTGGAGCGTCACGCCGAACCTGCCGGGGTTTCGCAAGATCGTGGAGGTCACGCGCATGCTGCGCGAAGCGCGCCCCGTGAGCCAGGTGGTCTACTCCGACGGGCTCGCGGCGGTGTCCGTGTTCATCGAGGCCGCGCGCGCCGGCGGCGAACCGGTGAGGCATGGACTGGCGAGCGTCGGTGGCATCCATATCTTTCGCCGTGAAGTTGCCGACCATGTGGTGACCGTGGTCGGGGAGGCCCCTGCGGCCAGCGTGCAACGGGTTGCCGAACAGGTCCGCTATCGACGGCCTCAATGACCCCGCGGCGACGCGAGGGTCGAAGCCTTCGCGACAGGCAAGCTGGCACAGGCCTTGAATGCCGTACTCCGTACTCAAAAGGAAACACTCCATGTCGCATATGAGAACTCTGGTCTGGATTCTTGCGTTCGCCGTGACCGGTTCGGCCATGGCGCAGGGCCGGGACCTGCCCGATTTCACCCGGCTCGTCGAAGAGCAGGGCGCTGCGGTGGTCAATATCAGCACCACGCAGCAGGTGCGGCGCAGCGCCGGCCTGCCGCAGATTCCGGGGATCGAAGACGAGGAGATGCTCGAGTTCTTCCGCCGCTTCATCCCGCGCGCGCCCGGCGCACCGGGCGGCCCCGGGGCGCCGGGCAGTCCGGGCGGGTCCCGCGAGAGCCGGTCGCTCGGCTCCGGCTTCATCATCAGTGCGGACGGCTACATCCTGACGAACGCGCACGTCGTCGACGGCGCGGAGGAAATCACCGTCCGCTTCACCGACAAGCGCGAGTTCAAGGCGAAGGTCATCGGCGCCGACAAGCGCACCGATGTCGCGCTGATCAAGATCGAGGCCGAGGGCCTGCCGGCGGTCCGCTTCGGCGACCCGTCCAAGCTCAAGGTGGGTGAATGGGTGGTGGCGATCGGCTCGCCGTTCGGTTTCGAGAACACGGTGACGGCCGGCATCGTCTCGGCCAAGGGGCGCTCGCTGCCGCAGGAGAATTTCGTCCCGTTCATCCAGACCGATGTCGCGATCAATCCCGGCAACTCGGGCGGTCCGCTGTTCGACATGAAGGGTCAGGTGGTGGGCATCAATTCGCAGATCTACAGCCGCACCGGCGGCTTCATGGGCCTGTCGTTCGCGATCCCGATCGACGTCGCGCTGGACATCCAGAAGCAGCTGCGTGACCACGGTCGCGTCTCGCGCGGCCGCATGGGCGTCGTGATCCAGGAAGTGACCAAGGACCTGGCCACCTCCTTCGGCCTGGACCGCCCACGCGGCGCCCTGGTGAACTCGGTGGAGAAGGGCAGCCCGGCGGACAAGGCCGGCGTGCTGGCGAGCGACATCGTCACGCGCTTCAACGGCAAGAACGTCGAGAGCTCGAGCGACCTGCCGCGCATCGTCGGCGGCACGCGACCGGGCACCCAGGTGCAGATGGAAGTGTGGCGCAAGGGCGCGCCCCGCACGCTCGAACTGACGGTCGGCGAGCTGCGCGAGGATCGCGTGGCCGCGGCCGAGCCTTCGAAGAGCGGGGCCAAGCCTGCGGTCGCGGCGCCGAACCGGCTCGGCATCGTGGTCGCGGAACTCAGCGCCGAGCAGAAGCGCGAGCTCAAGCTGCAGCACGGGCTGGTGGTGAGCGAGGTGCGCTCGAACGCGCGGGCGGAGTTGCGGCGCGGGGACATCCTGCTCACGCTGGTGCACAAGGGCAAGCATACCGACCTGAGCTCGGTGGACCAGCTCAACCGCCTGTTGCAGGCGCTGGACAAGAACGCGGTCCTCACGTTCCACGTGCGCCGCGGCGAAAGCACGTCCTTCGTCACGATCTCCGGCCTCGGCGACAAAGGTTGAGGCGCGCGTCGTGCGCCTGGTGCTCTACGGGCGGGCGTGGTGCCACCTGTGCGAGGACATGGCCCGGGCCCTGCGCGGACTGCAGGGAGAGCTCGCCTTCAGCTTCGAGGAGCGCGATGTCGACGCCGACCCGGCACTCGAGGCGCGCTACGGCGAGCTTGTCCCGGTCCTGGTGGCGGCCGACGGCGGCGAGATCTGCCACTACCACCTCGACGAGGCCGCCCTGCGCAGACGGCTTGCGGTAAAATAGCGGCTCTTGGTGATAAAGGGTGCCGCGGGCACCCTTTTTTGTGATGTCCCGGAGCCTGATCCGAAACTTTTCCATCATCGCGCACATCGACCACGGCAAGTCCACGCTGGCCGACCGGATCATCCACCTGTGTGGTGGATTGTCCGATCGCGAGATGGGCGACCAGGTGCTCGATTCGATGGATCTCGAACGCGAGCGCGGCATCACCATCAAGGCGCAGACCGCGGCGCTCGAGTATAAGGCCCGCGACGGACAGTTGTACCAGCTGAACCTGATCGACACCCCGGGGCACGTCGACTTCTCCTACGAGGTCAGCCGCTCGCTCGCCGCCTGTGAGGGCGCGCTGCTGGTGGTGGATGCCTCGCAGGGCGTCGAGGCGCAGACCGTGGCGAACTGCTACACCGCGATCGAGCAGGGCGTCGAGGTGGTGCCGGTGCTGAACAAGATCGACCTGCCCTCGGCCGATCCCGACAAGGCGCGGCAGGAGATCCAGGAAGTCGTCGGCATCGATGCGACCGACGCGATCCTGGCCAGCGCCAAGACCGGCGAGGGCATCACCGACATCCTCGAGGCGGTGATCGCCCGCATCCCGCCGCCGAAGGGCGACCCCGAAGCGCGCCTGCGTGCCCTGATCATCGATTCCTGGTTCGACAACTACGTCGGCGTGGTGATGCTGGTGCGCGTCATGGACGGCACCCTGCGCGCGCGCGAACGCATCGCCCTGATGAGCACCGACGCGGACTACCTGTGCGAGCAGGTGGGCGTGTTCACGCCGAAATCCAAGTCCCGCGAGTTCCTTGCGGCCGGCGAGGTCGGTTTCGTCATCGCCGGCATCAAGGAACTGCGCGCCGCCAAGGTGGGGGATACGCTGACCCACGCGGACCGGCCCGCGCCGGAGGCGCTGCCGGATTTCAAGGAGATCAAGCCCCAGGTGTTCGCGGGCCTGTATCCGGTCGAGGCCAACCAGTACGAGTCGCTGCGCGAGGCGCTCGAGAAGTTGCGCCTGAACGACGCCTCGCTGCACTACGAGCCGGAAGTGTCGCAGGCGCTCGGCTTCGGCTTTCGCTGCGGCTTCCTCGGCCTGCTGCACATGGACATCGTGCAGGAGCGGTTGGAGCGGGAGTACGGCATGGAACTGGTGACCACCGCGCCCTCGGTGGTCTACGAAGTCGAGCTGCGCGACGGCACCGTCGAGGTGGTGTCCAATCCGGCGCGCATGCCGGAACCCTCGAAGATCAACGAGATCCGCGAGCCGATCATCGCCACCACCATCTTCGTGCCGCAGGACTATGTCGGCGCGGTGATGACCCTGTGCACGCAGAAGCGTGGCGTGCAGACCAACATGCAGTACTCGGCGCGGCACGTGGTCCTGTCGTATGACCTCCCGCTGAGCGAAGTGGTGCTCGATTTCTTCGACCGGCTGAAGTCGCTCACCCGCGGGTACGGCTCGCTCGATTACGAGTTCCGCGCCTACCGGCCCGCCGACGTCGTGAAGCTCGACGTCCTGATCAACGGCGACCGGGTCGACGCGCTCTCGTCCATGGTGCACCGCGCGAACGCGCAGTACCGCGGTCGCGAGCTGGTGTCGAGGCTGCGCGGGCTGATCCCGCGCCAGATGTTCGACGTCGCGATCCAGGCCGCCATCGGCGGCGGCATCGTGGCGCGCGAGAACGTCAAGGCACTGCGCAAGAACGTGCTCGCCAAGTGCTACGGCGGCGACATCTCGCGCAAGCGCAAACTGCTCGAGAAGCAGAAGGAAGGCAAGAAGCGCATGAAGCAGGTGGGCGCGGTCGAGATTCCGCAGGAGGCCTTCCTCGCCGTCCTGCAGATGGGCGACAAGTAGTTCCGCCATGAGTTTCGCGCTGTTTCTGTTCCTGCTTCTGGTGCTGACCGGCGCGGTGTGGGCGATCGATTCGATCTGGTTCGCGAAGAAGCGCCTTGCCGAGGGCCGGCAACCCTGGTGGGTCGAGTACTCGGTCAGCTTCTTTCCCGTGATCCTGGCGGTGTTCGTGCTGCGCTCGTTCATCGTCGAACCCTTCAAGATTCCGTCGGGCTCGATGATTCCGACGCTGCTGGTGGGCGACTTCATCCTCGTCAACAAGTTCACCTACGGCATCCGCCTGCCGGTGGTGAACCGCAAGGTGGTCGAACTCGGCTCGCCCGGACGCGGCGACGTCATGGTGTTCCGCTACCCGCCGGACCCGTCCCTCGACTACATCAAGCGCGTGGTCGGGCTGCCCGGCGACCGGGTGGAGTACCGCAACAAGCGCCTCGCCATCAACGGCCATCCGGTGCCGGTCCGCCAGCTCGAGGACTACCTCTCGCGGGAACGCATGCAGTTCTCCGAGCGCCATCGGGAAACCCTCGGGTCCATCGAGCACGACATGCTGATCGACGCCGACGCGCCGGCCTATTTCCCGCAGTCCAGGGCGTTCCCGTTCGCGTCCAATTGCAACTACAATGCCGAAGGCGTGACATGCACCGTTCCGCCGGGCCATTACTTCGTGATGGGCGACAACCGGGACAATTCGAGCGACAGCCGTGTCTGGGGATTCGTGCCGGACGAGCATATCGTCGGCAAGGCGTTCTTCATCTGGCTCAACCTGAACGAACTGGGCCGCTTTGGCTCGTTCCGCTGAACTTCAAGCCTCGGGAGAAAACATGGGAAACAGACAACCCGGAATGAGAAGCAGGCAAACCGGCGTCAGCCTGGGCGGCCTGATGGTCGGTTCGGTCATCGTCATCTTCGTCGCGCTGCTGGGCATGAAGATGTTCCCCGTCTACCTCAATTTCACGACTGCGAAGAAGGCGATCGTTGCGATCGCCCAGGAACGCGCCGGCGCCAGCGTCTCGGACATCCGCAAGGCCTTCGACAATCGCGCGGCGATCGACGACATCCGGCATATCGCCGGTGCCGACCTCGAGATCACAAAGGAAGGCGGTGAAGTGCTGATCTCGTTTGCCTATCGCAGCGAGACCCCGCTGTTCTCCAACATCGGCATCTACATCGATTTCGCCGCGCAGTCGAAGGAGTAGCGGTCGCCTTGTCGTCGCGCGCCGAACCCGATCGGTCGCCGTCCCCGGGCGGCGCGGCAGCAGGGCCCACGGGCGAGGCGCGATCGCCAGCCGGGCTGGAAACCCGGCTCGGCCATCGTTTCGGCGATCGCGGTCTGCTCGAACAGGCGCTGACGCACCGCAGTCGCGGCGCGCACCACAACGAACGTCTTGAATTCCTCGGCGACGGCGTGCTCGGCTGCATCATGGCCGAGCTGCTCTGCGCCCGCTTTCCGGAACTGCCCGAGGGGCAACTGACGCGCCTGCGCGCGGACCTGGTGCGCGAGGAGGCGCTGTGCGAAGTGGCCGCGCGCCTGGACCTGGCCGCCTCGATCGAAGTGGCGGACGCCGAGCGCATCGGCGCCGACGGGGTGCGTCCCTCGATTCTCGCCGATGCCATGGAGGCCGTGTTCGGCGCGATCTTCCTGGACGGCGGCTATGCGAGGGCCCGCGCCGCGGTGATCGCGGCCTACGGCGAGACGCTGGCGACGCTTGATCCGGGTGCCGCGCTGAAGGACGCCAAGACCCGATTGCAGGAGTGGCTGCAGGGACGGCGCCAGGCGCTGCCCGAGTACCGTGTCAAGGCGGTGCGCGGGGCGGCGCACCGGCAGACCTTCGAGGTCGAGTGCGTTGTCGAATCGCCCGCGCTGCGCACCACCGGGCACGGCACCTCGCGCCAGCGCGCCGAGCAGGATGCCGCCGCCGCCGCGCTTGCGAGGCTGCCGGGATGAGCGGGTTTCGCTGCGGCACCATCGGCATCGCCGGACGGCCGAATACCGGGAAATCCAGCCTGCTCAACCGCCTGGTCGGGCAAAAGCTCTCCAGCGTCTCGGCGCGGGCCCAGACCACCCGTCACCTGATCACCGGCATCATCACCACGGATGACGCGCAGCTGATCTTCGTCGATTCGCCGGGCCTGCCGGAGAACACGAAGAACGCGCTTCACCGGGTGCTTGGGCGACGCTCGAACGAGGCGGTGCGCGACACCGACGTGGTGATGCTGGTGATGGAGGTGGGGCGGGTGCTGGCGGGCGACCGGGCGGTGCTTGCGCGCATCCCGGAAGACCGCACCGTGGTGGCGGTGATCAACAAGGTGGACCGGATCGCGCACTCGGGCGACCTGCTGCCGCACCTCGAGAAAGTCTCGAAGCTGCGCGCCTTCCACGCCATCGTGCCGGTGAGCGCGCGCACCGGGCGCAACCTGCCCGAGCTGCTGCGCGTGCTGCGCGAGGCGCTGCCCGAGGCGCCGGCGCAGTATCCCGTGGACCAGCTCACCGACCGCGACGAACGCTTCTTCGCCGCCGAGGCGTTGCGCGAGAAGCTGTTCCGCACGCTCGGCGCCGAGCTGCCGTACCGCTGCGAAGTGGTGATCGACAGCTTCAAGGAAGACGGCGCGCTGCGCCGCATCGAGGCGAGCATCCTGGTCGAGCGCGACAGCCAAAAAGGCATCGTCGTTGGCCGGGACGGCGCGATGCTGAAGAAGATCGGGACCGAGGCGCGGCGCGACCTGGAGAAGCTCTTCGGCGGCAAGGTGTACCTCGGCCTCTGGGTGAAGGTGCGCAGCGGCTGGTCGGACGACGAGCAGATCCTGCGCCGCCTCGGTTACGGCTGAGCCCTGCCATGCGGCGCCGCGCCGAGCAGGCGGAGGCCTTCGTCCTCCACCAGTACGCCTACAAGGAAACCAGCCTCATCGTGGAGGCCTTCTCGCGCGAGCACGGGCGCGTGGCGCTGCTGGCGCGCGGCGCGCGCCGGCCGCGCTCGGCGATGCGCGGCCTGCTGCTTGCGTTCCGGCCCTTGCGGCTCAACTGGAGCCGCGGCACGGACCTCGGCACCCTGACCGCGGTCGAATGGGGCGGCGGCATGCAGGCCCTGGCCGGAACCGGCCTGATGTGCGGCTTCTACCTGAACGAACTGCTGCTGCGCCTGCTGCCGCGCGACGACCCGCACGAGGCGCTGTATGACGCCTACGCTGTGGGCCTCGCAGCACTGGGCACGGGCGCCTCGCAGGTCACCGTGCTGCGCAGCTTCGAGCGCCGCCTGTTGGCCGAGGTCGGGTATGCTTTGCAGCTGGAGCACGACGTGCAGAGCGGGGCGCCGATCGACCCGTCGCAGCGCTACCTGTACGAGCCGGAACGCGGTCCGGTGGCGACGAACGGCGTGGCACCGCCGGGTCGCGAGGCCTGCCGCGTCGAGGGCCGCACGCTGCTCGACATGGCGCGGGACGATTATGCGGACGGTCGCACGCGCGAGGAATCCCGCGGCCTGATGCGCGCGCTGATCGCCGAGCGCCTCGGTGGACAGGCATTGCACACGCGGGCGATTCTCATGGAGTTGCAGGACCTATGATCGAACTCGGCGTCAACATCGACCACGTGGCCACCGTCCGGCAGGCGCGCCGCACGTATGAGCCCGATCCGGTCTGGGCGGCGGTGGAAGCCCACCTCGGGGGCGCCGACGGCATTACCGTGCACCTGCGCGAGGACCGGCGCCATATCCAGGACGAGGACGTGCGCCGCCTGCGCGACCTGACGCACATCAAGCTCAACCTCGAGATGGCGGCGACCGACGAAATGGTCGGCATCGCCGCCCGCCTCAGGCCCGAGATGGCCATGCTGGTGCCCGAGGGCCGCCACGAAGTCACCACCGAAGGCGGGCTGGACGTCGCGGCGCAGGAAGCGGCGCTGAAGCCGGTGGTGGCGCGCCTCGCCGGCGTCGGCATCGTGGTCTCGGTGTTCATCGACGCCGACCTGCGGCAGGTCGAGGCCGCGGCACGCATCGGTGCCTCGGTCTGCGAGGTGCATACCGGCCCCTACGCGCACGCTTTTCATTCGCGCGGCCGGGACGCCGACAGCCCCGCCGTGCAGGCCGAACTTGCCCGCATCCGCGCCGCCGGGGCCGCGATCCGCGCCGCCCGCATGCGATTCAACGCCGGCCACGCGCTGAATTACTTCAACGTGGGGCCGGTGGCACGGTTGCCCGAACTGCGCGAACTGCACATCGGACACGCCATCGTCAGTCGCGCGGTATTCGTCGGCATGCGCGATGCGGTGCGCGAGATGAAGCGCCTGATGGTCGAATCCGCCGCCGCGGGGCGCGCCGCATGATCTTTGGCGTGGGTACCGACCTGGTGGAGATCGGGCGAATCGAACAGGCGCTGGCGCGGCACGGCGAGCGCTTCGCGCGGCGCATCCTCTGCGACGCGGAACTGTCGCGCTTTCGCAGCCACCGGCTGCCTGCGGCCTTCCTTGCCAAGCGGTTTGCCGCCAAGGAGGCGTTCGGCAAGGCGCTCGGCAGCGGGATCCGGGCGCCGGCCAACTGGCACGACCTCTGCGTCACGAACGAGGACAACGGCCGCCCGGACCTCGGCTTCTCCCCCGCGCTCGGCGCGCTGCTGCAGTCACGCGGCGTGCGGCGCGCGCACCTTTCCATGAGCGACGAACGCGCACTCGCCTGCGCCACGGTGATCCTCGAATGCGACGACTGAAGATTCCCCTCGGCCCCGTGGTGCTGGACCCGGTCGGGCTGGCCCTGACGGAGGACGACCGGCGCCGCCTGCTCCACCCGGCAACCGGGGGGGTGATTCTGTTCGCGCGCAACTTCGAGTCCGCGGAACAGTTGAAGGCCCTGACCGCGGAGATCGCGGCGCTGCGCGACCCGGCCCTGCTGGTGTGCGTCGACCACGAAGGCGGACGGGTGCAGCGCTTCCGCGAGGGGTTTACCGCGATTCCGCCGATGCGGCTGATCGGGCGGCTCTGGGATCGCGACCATGGCCTCGCCGAGAAGGCGGCGCATGCCGCGGGCTATGTCATTGGCGCCGAACTCGCCGCGCACGGCGTCGATTTCAGCTTTGCCCCGGTGCTGGACCTCGACTATGGCTCGAGCAGCGTAATTGGCGATCGCGCACTGCACTTCGACCCGGGCGCGGTCGGCCGCCTGTCGGCCGCGCTGATCTCGGGCTTCGGCGCCGCCGGGGTGGCGGCGGTCGGCAAGCACTTCCCGGGGCACGGCTTTGCCGCGCTCGACTCCCACGTCAGCGTGCCGCGCGACGAGCGCGAACTGACCGAGATCCGCCGCAAGGACATGGTGCCGTATGCCGCCGCGATCGCGGCCGGCATGGGCGGCGTGATGCCGGCGCACGTGATCTACCCGAAGGCGGACGCAGAACCCGCGGGCTATTCGGCGTTCTGGCTGCAGACGGTGCTGCGCGGCGAACTCGGTTTCGAGGGCCTGATCTTCAGCGACGACCTGTCGATGGAAGGCGCCAGCACCGCGGGCGGGATCCCGGAACGCGCGCGCGCCGCGCTTGCCGCGGGCTGCGACATGGTCCTGCTGTGCAATGACCCGACGGGGCAGGACCGCCTGCTGGCGTCGCTCGGGGAGCTCGCGATGGCAACGCCTGAGCGCGCCGAACGCATGCGCGCGCGCGGCGGACGCGACCTGCGCAAAAGCGTGGCCTACCGGGAGGCGCTGCCGGCGCTGGCGGCCGCGGCCTGAGGGCCGAAGGCGCGCCGGCTCCGCAGTATTGGTAACATATATGTTACTATATGGGCAGAACCGGTGCCGGGCCGGGAGACTGCAGGCTCAGGCACGCTCCATGTAGGTGCCGTCGTTGGTGCTAACCTTGATTTTCTCGCCGTTGTTGACGAACGGCGGCACCAGCACCACCAGCCCGGTTTCCATCGTTGCCTGCTTGAACGAGGTGGTTGCGGTGGCGTTCTTGATGCCCGGCTCGGTGTCGGCGACCGTCAGCACCACGGCCTGCGGCAGTTCGATGCCGATTGCGCGGCCGTTGTAGAAGTTGATCTGCAATTCGGTGTTCGGCAGCAGGTAGCCGGTCTGGCCCTCGAGGAACTCGCTCGACAGCGGCAGCTGCTCGTAGTTTTCCTTGTCCATGAAAACGTAGCTGTCGCCGTCCTGGTACAGGTACTCCATCTGCCGCGTCTCGACAAAGGCGCGCTCGACCTTGTCTTCGGTGCGAAAGCGCTGGTTGGTCTTGGTGCCGGCCTCGATGTCCTTCATCTCCACCTGCATGAAGGCACCGCCGCGCCCGCCGACGTGCACGTGGTAGCACTTGAGGATGCGCCAGACGCGCTTGTCCCATTCGAGCAGGTTGCCGACACGGAGATCGACTGCGGAGACTTTTGACATGGTGTGGAAGGCCTGAAAAGGCGGGAATTCTATCCGGAATCAGGGGCCTGAAGATACAATCATCGCAGGAACGGGACGGCCGCAGGGCGCCCGAGCCGCCACTTCACGCCCGCCATGGCAGACGTCTTCGACCCCAAAGCCTTCGTATCCGGTTTGCCGCACCTGCCCGGCGTGTACCGCATGCTCGGGGCGGCGGGAGAGGTCCTGTACGTGGGCAAGGCCCGCGACCTGAAGAAGCGGGTGGCCAGCTACTTCAACCGTCCGGCGGCGCTCAGCCCGCGCATCCGCATGATGGTCGGGCAGGTGGCGGCCATCGAGGTCACCGCGAGCCGCTCCGAGGGGGAAGCGCTGCTGCTCGAAAACAACCTGATCAAGAGTCTCGCGCCGCGCTACAACATCCTGTTTCGGGACGACAAATCCTATCCCTACCTGGTGATGAGCAGGCATGCCTTCCCGCGGCTTGGCTTTCACCGCGGCGCGCGCGAGCGCGGGGTGCGCTACTTCGGCCCCTTCCCGCACGCCGGCGCGGTGCGCGAGGCGATCCAGCTGCTGCAGCGGGTGTTCCGACTGCGCACCTGCGAGGACAGCGTGTTCGAGAACCGGGCACGGCCCTGCCTGCTGCACCAGATCCGCCGCTGCACCGCGCCCTGCACCGGCCTGATCTCCGCGCCGGCCTATGCCGAGGACGTGCGCCATGCGGCGCTGTTCCTCGAGGGGCGCGAGGACGACGTCATCCAGGTGCTTACCGGGCGCATGGAGGCGGCCTCCGCGGGGCAGCACTACGAGGAGGCCGCCGCGTTTCGCGACCAGATCCGCGCGCTGTCGCGGGTGCAGGCCCGCCAGTACGTGGAGAGCGAGCGTGGGGTCGAGGCCGACGTGGTCGCCTGCGTCACCCTGGCCGGCGTGGCCTGCGTGAACCTGGTCATGATCCGCGGCGGGCGCCATATCGGCGATCGCAGCTTCTTTCCGCAGCACGCCGACGGCGCCAGTCCGGCCGAGGTGCTGGCGGCGTTCCTCGAGCAGCATTACCTGGAGTCGCCCGCCCCGCGCCTGATCCTGACCAGCGACGACCCCGGCCGGGAGGCGGTGGCCGAGGCGCTCGCCGGGACCACCGCCGGCGAAGCCCAGGTGCTCGCCCCGGTGCAGGGCGAGCGCCGGGTCTGGGTCGACATGGCGCGGCGCAACGCCGAGCTGGCGCTCGGCCATCGCGAACTTTCGCGCGCGAACCAGGACGTGCGGCTGGCGTCGCTGCGCGAGGCGCTGGGACTGCCGGAGGACGTGCGGCGCATCGAGTGTTTCGACGTCAGCCACACCATGGGGGAAGCCGCAGTGGCCGCCTGCGTGGTATATGAACACCCTGAGATGCAAAAATCGGACTATCGTCGCTTCAATCTGCGCGACATCACCCCGGGCGACGACTACGCCGGCATGCGGCAGGCGCTCGCACGGCGCTATGCGCGCGCGAGCGACGTCGAGGCCGGCGGCAAGATCCCGGACCTGGTCCTGATCGACGGCGGCCGCGGCCAGGTCGGCGCGGCGCGCGCGGCACTCGCGGAACTCGGCCTGAACGACGTCACCGTGGTGGGCGTTTCGAAGGGCCCGGAGCGCAAGGCCGGCCTGGAGGAGCTGATCGTCGAGGCGGGCAGCGAAGCGCGCCGCCTGCCGGCGCAGCATCCCGGCCTGCACCTGGTGCAGCAGATCCGCGACGAGGCGCACCGCTTCGCCATCGTCGGGCACCGCGCGCGCCGCGGCCGGGCGCGCGTCACCTCCTCGCTGGAGGAGATTCCCGGCATCGGCGACAAGCGCCGCCAGCGCCTGCTGGCGCACTTCGGCGGCCTGCGTGGCGTGCAATCGGCGGCGGTGGACGAGATCGCGCAGGTCGAGGGCATCAGCCGCACGATCGCCGAGCGCATCTACCGGCGCCTGCACGACATGGGCCCGGACGCCGCCTGAGCCATGCCGCTGAACCTGCCCAACCTGGTCACCTGGCTGCGGATCATCCTGATCCCGCTGATCGTCGGCGTGTACTACCTGCCGGACGACTGGCTGTCGATGGAAGGCAAGAACCTCGCGGCCACGGCGATCTTCGTCTTTGCCGCGATCACCGACTGGCTGGACGGCTATCTCGCGCGCGTCCTGAACCAGATGTCCGCCTTTGGCGCCTTCCTCGACCCGGTGGCCGACAAGCTGATCGTGATCGGGGCCCTGATCGTGCTGCTGCAGCTGGGCCGGGTGGAAATGGCGGTGGCGCTGATCATCGTCGGTCGCGAGATCGCCATCTCGGCGCTGCGCGAATGGATGGCCAAGATCGGCAAGCCCGGCGGGGTGGCGGTGGCCTTCATCGGCAAGGTGAAGACCACCATGCAGATGATCGCGGTGCCGCTGCTCCTGTACCACGATGACTTCGCCGGGCTGTTCAACAGCCAGTGGCTGGGCACCATCCTGATCAACGTGGCGGCCGTGCTGACGGTGATTTCGATGCTGTACTACCTGCGCCGGGCCCTGCCGCACGCCGGCGGTTCCGGTTGAGGCCGGGCCGCGAACCCCCTATAATCCGGGTCGCAGCACCGCGGGAATAGCTCAGCTGGTAGAGCGCAACCTTGCCAAGGTTGAGGTCGCGAGTTCGAACCTCGTTTCCCGCTCCAGTTTCCAGGGGAGGGCGGTCATCCGCCTTCCCCGTTTCGTATCCGGCCCCGGAGTCCCGGGCGCCGCATCCCTCGGCGGGATGGCAGAGTGGTCATGCAGCGGCCTGCAAAGCCGTGTACGCCGGTTCGATTCCGACTCCCGCCTCCATCCCGCCCGGACCGCATGGGTGCCGCGACTGCGCGGCACCGCCTGTTACGCTCAGCCGAACACCGCCTTCGGCAGCCAGGTGGCGAGCGCCGGGAACATGGCCAGGATCAGCAGCATCAGCAGCTGGATGCCGATGAAGGGCACCACGCCGCGGTAGATGTGCATCGTGGTCACCTCCGGCGGCGCCACGCCGCGCAGGTAGAAGAGCGCGAAACCGAAGGGTGGCGTCAGGAACGAGGTCTGCAGGTTGACGGCGATCATGATGCCGAGCCACACCGGGTCGAAGCCGAGCATCAGCAGCGCCGGGCCGACGATCGGGACGACCACGAAGGTGATCTCGATGAAGTCGAGGAAGAACCCGAGCACGAACATGATGGCCATGACCACGATCATGGCGCCGACGGCGCCGCCCGGAATGCCGGTAAGGAACTTGTGCACCATGTCGTCGCCGCCGAGGCCGCGGAAAACCAGCGAGAACAACTGCGCGCCGATGACGATGATGAAGATCATCGAGCTCAGTTTCGCGGTGGTGCGCATCACCGGTTGCAGGGTGTTGTCCTTGTAGGTCCGGACCAGCGCCACGACCAGGCCCCAGATGATCCCCAGGCACAGCACGACCGCGAACACGCTTGCGATGTCCTCGCGCAGCGTGATCTCGGTGCGGGTCACCCGCATGTCCACGAAGGTGGTCAGCACGATGACACCGATCAGGCTCACCGCCGCGGCGTACACCGGGATCGGCTTTCCTTCGGCCAGCCGGTGCCCCGCAAGCAGCGTCGCGCCGACGGCGCCGACGCCCGCGGCCTCGGTGGGCGTGGCGATGCCGACGATGATCGAACCCAGCACCGAGATGATCAGCACGATGGGGGCAACCAACGCGTGCATCACGCGGCCGAGCATGTTGCCGGACTGCATCGATTCGTCGAGCGGAATCGCCGGCGAGGCGTTCGGCTTCACGATTGCGATGATGACCTGGTAGAGGATGTACAGCGCGACCAGCATCAGGCCCGGAATCAGCGCGCCGGCGAACAGGTCCCCGACCGAGACCGGCTCGGGCGAGAAATTGCCGAGCGCGCGCTGCGCCTCCTGGTGGGCGTTCGAGATCTGGTCGCCGAGCACCACCAGCACGATCGACGGCGGGATGATCTGGCCGAGCGTGCCGGCCGCGGCGATGGTGCCGCAGGCGAGCTTCGGGTCGTACCCGCGCCGCAGCATGGTGGGCAGCGAGATGAGCCCCATGGTCACCACCGTCGCACCCACGATGCCGGTGGAGGCGGCGAGCAGGGCGCCGACCACGCACACGGAGATGCCGAGCCCGCCGCGCATCGTGCCGAACAGCTGTCCCATGGTGTCGAGCAGTTCCTCGGCCACCTTCGAGCGCTCCAGCATCACGCCCATGAAGACGAACAGCGGCACCGCGATCAGGACCTCGTTGGTCATCACGCCGTAGATGCGGTTCGGCCACACGCCGATGAAGTCGGGGTCGAAAACGCCGGCAGACATGCCGATCACCGCGAACAGCAGGGCGGTGCCGGCGAGTGTGAACGAGACCGGGAAACCGAGCAGGATGAATCCGCACAGCGCCGCAAACATCGCGAGGTCGAGCCACTCCTTCAGCAGGACGCTCATGCGCTCGGGTCCGAGGCGCCGTCGACACTGCCCCGCGAGGACGTCGCCCCCGCGAGAAACAGCGCCGACTGCAGGACGAGCGAGACCGCCTGCACCGCAAGCAGGGCGGGAAAGACCAGGATCAGGCTCTTCAGCAGGAACACCGCGGGAATGCCGAGGCGGCCTTCCTGCGAGGTCTCGAGCACCGCCCAGGAGGCGCGCACGTAAGGCCAAGCCGTCCAGATGACCAGGACGCACATCGGCAGCAGGAACAGCAGCGTGCCGACGATGTCGATGATGGCCTTGCTGCGCGGGGTCGCGGCAGCGTAAAAAATGTCGCAGCGCACGTGGCCATTGTGGACCAGGGCGTAGCCGGCGCACGCCATGAACACGGTCGCGTGCATGTAGATGATCGATTCCTGCATGATGGTTGAGCCAAGGCCGAACACGTAGCGCAACAGCACCACCACGAAGCCGACCAGCACCATGCCGAGCGTGAGCCAGGCGATGCCGCGGCCGATCCAGTCGTTGGTGGCGTCGATGGCGTCAGCGACGCGCTTCAGAGCGTTCATGGGGGCGCAAGGTCGCCCGGGCACGGCACCTGCCGTGCCCGGGCGAAACCCGTGAGTGAAAGACCTACAGCTTCATCAGGGAGCGGGCGTTCAGGTAGCCCTGCTCGCCGAGCGCGCTCCAGCCGATGGCCTTCCTGCGGGCCATCACGAAGCTCTCGAAGACCTTCTTCGTGAACGCGTCCTTGTTGCCGACTTCGGACACCACTTCGATGGAGGCCTTGCCCATGTTCTGCAGCATCTCATCGGAGAACTTGCGCAGCTGGACGTTGTGCTTGGTGAGCAGCACGTCGAGCGCGTCGGCGCTCTTGTAGTTGAACTCGGCCAGTTCGATGGTGGCCTCGGCCTGGATCGCCGTCGAGATGATTTCCTGATGCTCTTTCGACAGGCCCGCCCAGACCTTCTTGTTCACCAGCACTTCGCCCGTGGTGCAGGGCTCGTGGAAGCCCGGCCAGTAGTAGAACTTGGCCACCTTGTAGAAGCCGAAGGCGAGGTCGTTCCAGGGGCCAACCCATTCGGTGCCGTCGATCGTGCCGGCCTGCAGCGCCGGGAAGATCTCGCCGCCGGGCAGGTTGACCACGGTGGCGCCGAGCTTGCGCAGCACTTCGCCGCCGAGGCCGGGCATGCGGAACTTGAGGCCCTTGAAGTCGTCCATGGTCTTCATTTCCTTGCGGTACCAGCCGCCCATCTGCACGCCGGTACTGGCGCGCATGAACGGGACGATGTTGAACTGGTCGCAAAGTTCGGTCCACAGCTTCATGCCGTCGCCCCAGAGCATCCAGGCGGCATGCTCGGCGGCATTGAAGCCGAAGGGCACCGCGGCGAAGAAATTGAACGCCGGCGAATGCCCCTGCCAGTAGTACGACACCGAGTGGCTCATCTCGGCCTTGCCGTCACGCACCGCATTGAAGGACTCGAAGGGCGGCACCAGTTCGCCGCCGGCGTAGACCTTGACGTTCAACTTGCCGCCCGACATCGTGTTGATGCGGGTGGCCAGGCGCTCGGCGCCGGTACCCAGGCCGGGGAAGTTCTTTGGCCACGTCGTGACCATCTTCAGCTGCTTGATGCCCTGCGAGATGGCGGGCGCGGAAACCGTTGCGGCGGCTGCGGCAACGCCACCGGCGGCCGCACCTTGAATGAAATCACGACGCTTCATGTCAGAACCTCCTCAGGTTGCTTGGAAACGGGGAGCCAGTATGAAAGCTGAAGCGAATTCCCGCAACAGGTACGGGGTCCCGGGCGAACCGGCCCGACGGGCGGTCTTCCGCGGGCCGGGATTTCCCTATTCGTCGTGCACCGCTTCGGGGCCCAGCAAGGCGATGCGAAACCGGTGCTTGAGGTAACTCGCATCCCGCGGCGGCAGCACCAGCGGCAGCTTCTCGGGGTCGATCTTCACCTGCGCGAAGAGCGGCCCGTCGCTGCCATAGACCTTCCTGCGCAGCCGGCCGAGGCCGGCCGGGTCCGCGACCTTCATCGCCTGCGCGAAGCCCGCGGACTTCGCCATGCCGGCGAGGTCCACGCCGTGCCCGGTGTGGGTCTGCTGCATGCCCGTCTCGCCGTAATGCTCGTTGTCCAGCACCACCACGGACAGGTTCTTCGGCTTCAGGATGGCAATGGTGGCGAGCGAACCGAGCCCCATCAGCATCTCGCCGTCGCCGGTGACCACCAGCACCTTGCGCTTCGGCTGCGCCAGCGCGAGGCCGAGGCCGATCATGGCGGCGCCGCCCATGGCGCCCCACATCGGGAAGTTCAGGTCGTGGTCGCCCGCGGCGGTGATGTCCCAGGCCGGCGCCCCGAGGCCCGCGACGCACAGCAGGTCGCCGCGATCCTTCAGCAGTTCCGCCACCACGGCCCGTCGATGCAGTGGCTTGCTCATGCCGACACCTTGGTCAGTTCGCGGAAGTCCTTGGCGCCCGAGACGCGCTGGCCGATCAGCACGGCGACCGGACGGTAGGTGTTGAAGGCGAGGCGCAGGCCGCTGGAGACCATCTCCGGCACGTCGGGCGCGAGGTCTGCGCGCTTGACGATCACGCCGATCGCTTCGAGCACCGCCTGCGTGGCATGGCCCATCGGCACCTGCGCGGGGTTGAATTCGCCATGGTCGCCCCGCATCGTGACCAGCATCAGCAGGGGGAAATTGCAGGCGAGCGGCAACGAGAGCATGTTGATGCAGTGACCGACACCGCTGCTTTGCATCAGCAGCACGCCTTTTTCGCCGCCCAGCCAGGCGCCGCCCAGCAGGGCCACGCCTTCCTCCTCGGTGGTGAGGCGCACGATCTTCATGGCCTTGTCCGCCTCGCAGAGCCGGATCAGGCGCGAATGGCCGGCGTCAGGCACCACCGCGACCTGGCGGATGCGGGCGGCCCTGAGCAGGGCGTGGACCTCGTCGGCCCAGGTGACGGAGCCCGCCGGGGCGGCGCGTGCCGCAGTCTTTTTCATCATCTCTCCATGGGGTGGGAAACGGCGATGGCGATAGTACGACAATACAATCGGGTAATCTGCCGGGGCTGCGAACCGCTGCTCGAGCCGCGGCGCGGAATCATGCACGATGGCGCGCCCTGCGCCCGGGTGGCGAAATTGGTAGACGCAGGGGACTTAAAATCCCCAGCCAGCAATGGCGTACAGGTTCAAGTCCTGTCCCGGGCACCACTAGAGCGAGGACCGCGATGCCGTTGAGCGCCTTCAATTTTTCCGCGTGGATCGACGCCCACGCCCACCTGCTCAAGCCCCCGGTCGGCAACCAGATGGTGTTCCGCGAGGCCGAGGACCTGATCGTCATGGTGGTCGGCGGCCCGAACGCGCGCACCGACTACCACGACGACCCGCACGAGGAGTTCTTCCACCAGCTGCGCGGCAACATGGTGTTGCGCATCATCGAGGACGGCAGGCCGCGCGACGTGCCGATCCGCGAGGGCGAGATCCTGTTGCTGCCCGGTCACGTGCGGCACTCGCCGCAGCGCCCCGAGTCCGGCTCGGTCGGGCTGGTGGTGGAGAAGATCCGTTCGCGCGACGTGAAGGACGGCTTCGAATGGTACTGTCCGGCCTGCCATGAGCGGGTGCACCGCATCGAAGTGAACGTGCAGAACATCGTCGACGACCTGCCGCCGCTGTTCGAGGCCTTCTACGCAAGCGAGAAGGCGCGCACCTGTCGCGCCTGCGGCACGCTGCATCCGGGGAAGCACGCCGCATGATCCGCACGGTCGACATGCACACCCACTTCTTTCCGCGCGAGTGGGAGGACCTCGGGAAGCGCTTCGGCACGCCGGACTGGCCCTCGATGCGCCACCTCGAGCCGGGCAAGGCGATGGTGATGGTGGGGGAGCGCGAGTTCCGCCCGGTGTACGAGGCCTGCTGGGACGCCAGCCGCCGGCTGGAGGAAATGGACCGCGACGGGGTCGACCTGCAGGTGATGTGCTCCACGCCGGTGCTCTTCGCCTACACCCGGCCGGTGGCGCAGGCGCTGTACTGCGCGCAGCTGTTCAATGATGCGGCCCTGAAACTGGCCGCCGAGGGCAAGGGACGGCTGAAGACGCTCTGCCAAGTGCCGCTGCAGGACACCGATGCCGCCTGCCGCGAAGTCAGCCGCGCGATGAAGAACGGGCACCTCGGCGTGCAGATCGGCAACCACGTGGGCGATCGCGACCTTGACGACGCGGGCCTGGTGACCTTCCTGCAGCATTGCGCGCAGGAAGGCGCCGCGGTGCTGGTGCACCCCTGGGACATGCTGGGCGGGGCGCGCACCGCGCGCTGGATGATGGCCTGGACGGTGTCGATGCCGGCCGAGACGCAGCTTTCGATCGTCGCCATGATCCTCGGCGGGGCCTTCGATCGCCTGCCGCGCTCGCTGCGCCTGTGCTTCGCGCACGGCGGCGGCAGCTTCGCCTTCCTGCTCGGGCGGCTGGAGAACGCCTGGCACAACCGCGACGTGGCGCGCGGCGTGTCCGAGCACCCGCCGTCGCATTACGTCGACCGTTTCAGCGTCGACAGCGCGGTGTTCGACGCGCGCGCGCTGCGCCTGCTGATCGAGGTGATGGGGGCGACGCGGGTGATGCTCGGCTCGGACTACCCGTTTCCGCTCGGCGAGTTGCGCGTCGGCAAGCTGCTGCGCGACATGGCGGGGCTGGAGGACGCCCAGCGCGCGCGACTGCTCGCCGGCAATGCGCTGGCCTTCCTCGGGCTGGACGCGCACGGACAACGCATCGGAGCCGCGACATGACGAAGGCAGACATCTCCCGCGCGCGGCGCGCCGCGCAGCACCTGTTCGACGCCCACCAGCGGCGCGAGCCGTTCAAGCCCCTGCCGGCCGAACTTGCGCCGGCGACGATGGCCGAGGCCTACGACATCCAGGACGATTTCGTCGCGCTGAAATCCGACCGCTTCGGGCCGACGGTCGGCTGGAAGATCGCCCTGACCACGCCGAAGATGCGCGCCATGGTCGGCGTCGGCGATTCCATCGGCGGCACGCTGCACCGCGACCAGATGCACACCAGCCCGGCGACGGTGCGCGCCGTCGACCTGCTGCACATGATCGTCGAGTTCGAGATCGCCATGGAACTGGCCGAGGACCTGCCGGTGGCCGACGCGCCGTTCACCCGCGAGCGCGTGGCGCAGGCGGTCGGCGCGCTGATGCCGGCCTTCGAGATCGCCGATGACCGGCACGCGGACTACGCGACGCTGTCGACGCAGGCGCTGATGCTGGCCGCCGACAATGCCTGGAACGAGGGCGCGGTGCTCGGCACGCCGGTGAAGGACTGGCGCGGGATCGACCTTGCCGCGCTCAAGGGCGTGGCGCGGATCAACGGCGAGGTGGTCGGGGAGGGCTACGGGCGCGACACCATGGGCCATCCGATGGAGGCGCTGGCCTGGGTCGCCAACCACCTTGCGGCGCGCGGCCACGGCCTGTGGCGCGGCGCAGTGGTGATCACCGGCAGCCTGGTGACCTCCAAGTTCCCGGTGGCCGGGGACGCGATCGATTTCGACCTCGGCCCGCTGGGCGCGGTGTCGATGAAGGTCGCGTAGTTCCGCCCTCCGGACGGGGCGCCGCCCCGGGCAGAATGTTCCCGATCGGGAACATGCCGGAGCCGGGGGCGTACAATCCGGCCCCTTCCGTCCCCCGGCCGGCGGCACGTCGGCCGCTATCTTCCGTTTTCGCACCCGGTTCCTCCATGATCGTCACCGCAGGCATTTCCGTGCAGTTCGGGGCCAAGCCCCTGTTCGAGAACGTTTCCGTGAAATTCGGCGGCGGCAACCGCTATGGCCTGATCGGGGCCAACGGATCGGGCAAGTCGACGTTCATGAAGGTGCTCGGCGGCGACCTCGAACCCAGTGCCGGCTCGGTGTCGATCGAGTCCGGCGAGCGCCTCGGCAAGCTGCGGCAGGACCAGTTCGGCTTCGAGGACGTTCGGGTGCTCGACGTGGTGATGATGGGGCACGCCGAGATGTGGGCGGCGATGCACGAGCGCGACGCGATCTACGCCGATCCGGATTCGGACGAGGCGGCCTACCTGCACGCCGCGGAACTGGAAGAGAAGTACGCCGGCTACGGTGGCTACACCGCCGAGGCGCGCGCCGGCGAATTGCTGCTCGGCCTGGGGGTGGACGGCGCCCAGCACCAGGGCCCGATGCGCGAGGTGGCGCCGGGCTGGAAGCTGCGCGTGCTGCTCGCGCAGGCGTTGTTCGGCGACCCGGACATCCTGCTGCTGGACGAGCCGACCAACAACCTCGACATCAACGGCATCCGCTGGCTCGAAGGCGTGCTGAACCAGCGCACCAGCACCATGGTGATCATCTCGCACGACCGCCACTTCCTGTCCAGCGTCTGCACCCACATCGCGGACGTGGACTACGGCGGCATCCGCGTCTATCCGGGCAGCTACGACGACTACATGGAAGCGGCCACGCTGGCCAAGCAGCAGCAGATGAACGCGAACGCGCGCGCCAAGGACCGCATCGCCGAGCTCGAGGCCTTCGTGCGCCGGTTTCGCGCCCACAAGGCGAAGGCGCGACAGGCCACCTCGCGGGTGAAGCAGATCGAGAAGCTCAAGGTCGGCGACGTCAAGCCCTCGAGCCGTCAGTACCCGTTCATCCGCCTGAAGATGGACGAGAAGGAGAAGCTGCACCGGCTGGCGGTGGAGGTCGAAGGGCTGCGCGCCAGCCATGCGCCGGGTGCGCCGGTGCTCGACAAGCTGGACCTGTCGATCGAGGCGGGCGAGAAGGTGGCGATCATCGGCCCCAACGGGATCGGCAAGACCACGCTGCTGCGCGCCCTGCTGCCGGAGACCCAGCCGGGGCGGCTGGTTCCCGCCGGCGGACGCGTGCGCTGGGCGGAGAAGGCCCGCCCCGGCTATTGGCCGCAGGATCCGGCGGCCGAGTTCACGGTGGACGAATCGCTGGTCGACTGGATGGGGCGGTGCCGGCGCGAGGACCTCGGCGACGACGACCAGATCGTGCGCGCCACGCTCGGCCAGCTGCTCTTTTCCGGCGACGAGACGAAGAAGTCGGTGAAGGTGATCTCCGGCGGCGAGGCGCAGCGCATGCTGATCGGGCGGCTGGTGCTGCAGATGCCGAACGTCATGCTGCTCGACGAGCCGACCAACCACCTCGACATGGAGTCGATCGAGTCCCTGAACACCGCGCTCGAGGACTATCCCGGTACGCTGATCTTCGTTTCCCATGACCGCGAGTTCGTGTCCTCGCTGGCCACGCGGGTGCTGGAACTCAAGCCGGGCGCGGACGGCGGGCCGGCGACGGTGATCGACTACCGCGGCGGCTACGAGGACTACCTGGCGTCGCTCGGGGCCTGAGGCGCGCGTCCGGCGAGCTGCTTCGCCAGCTCGAACTTCTGCACCTTGCCCATGGCATTCTTCGGCAGGCTGTCGAGAAAGACCACGCGGCGCGGGTGCTTGTAGCGCGCAAGGCGATCCCTGAAGAGCGCGAGCACCGCGGCCTCATCCAGCGTCGCGCCGGCGGCGCGCACCACGCAGGCGCAGGCCGCCTCGCCCCATTTCTCGTCCTCGATGCCCACCACCGATGCTTCCGCAATCAGCGCGCAGTCGGCGAGCACGTTCTCGAGTTCCGCCGGGTGGATGTTCTCGCCGCCTGAAATGATCAGGTCCTTCGAGCGGCCGGAGATCCAGTAAAAGCCGTTGGCGTCGCGTCGCGCGAGGTCGCCGGTGCGGAACCAGCCGTCTTCCCGCAGGGCGGCGGCCGTGGCCGCGGCATCGTTCCAGTAGCCGCGCATCACGTTCGGCCCGCGCACCCAGATTTCGCCGACCTCGCCGGCCTGCGCCTCGGTACCGGATTCGTCCGCCACCACTTTCGCTTCGCAGTGCAGCGCCGGCTTGCCGGTGCTGCCGACCATGGCTTCGGCGTCCTCCTTCATCAGCACGATGGCGATCGGCGCCGTTTCCGTGGAGCCGTAGATCTGCCCCACGGGCACGCCGCGCGCGTGGAAGGCGCGGATCAGCGCGTCGGGCACCATCATCGAGCCGGCATTGATCATGCGAAGCGAGGACAGGTCGGTGCGCGCCCAGTCGGGATGCCGGATGATGGCCTGGAGCGTGGCAGGCACCAGGATGCCGAGCGTCACCTTTCGCTTCGCCACGTCGGCGAGCCACAGGCCGGGATCGAAGCGCCGGTGCAGGGTGACCGTGGCGCCGGCGAGCAGCGCCGGCACGGTCAGATTGTTCAGGCCGCCGACATGAAACATCGGCAGCGAGTTCAGCACGTGGTCGCGCTGGCCGAGGTCGTGGCAGTGCATCGAGTTCACCGCGTTCCACAAGAGCGCCGACTGGCGCAGCACCGCGCCCTTGGGCTTGCCGGTGGTGCCCGAGGTGTAGACGAGCAGCAGGTCGTCGTCGTCGGTGCCGGACAGTTCGACGCGGGCAGCACCGGGGCGCCACAAACCGTCGACGACACGCGGCGGCACGCCGAGCGTTTCCGCGTGGGCGAGGAACTCGGGTTCGACGTAGAGCAGCTTCGGCGTGCAGTCCTCGACCATGACCCGGTGTTCCGCCGCGGTCAGCCGCCAGTTGAGCGGCACGAGGATCGCGCCGAGGCGCGCCAGGGCGAACAGCAGCACCAGCATCTCGGGGTTGTTGGTGCCGAGGAAGGCGACGCGCTCGCCGCGCCGCACGCCTTCGTCGGCGAGCGCGCCGGTGGCGTCCTCGACCTTCGCCCAGAGTCCGGCATAGCTCAGGTCGGTGCCGTGGAAATGCACCGCCACTTTCGCGGGGAAATGTTCCGCCCAGCGTTCGACGATGCGCGAAAGATTCATCGCGGTCCGCGCCCGATCCGGTTCAGTCGTCCGACTCACCCGGCTCGTAGAGCGCCTCGCGACCGATGCGGTCCAGGCACAGCTCGGCGGTCCACGGCAGCATCAGCGCGCCGCATCGCGAATCCCGGTACAGGCGTTCGAGGGGCAGGCTCTTCAGCATCGATTGCCCGCCGCAGGTGCGGATCGCGAGGCGGCAAAGGTCGTTGGCGTTCTCCATCACCGTGAATTGCGAGGCGTAGGCGCGCAGCCGGGCCTCCTTGGGCGGGTCGACGCGCGCGTCCTCCAGCATGCGCAGGAACAGCGCCCGGGTCTGCTCGAGCTTGACGTGCATCTCGGCCACGGCGATCTGCTTGGTCGGGTACATGCGCCGCTTGACCGGCGGCATGCCGGGCAGTTCGCCGCGCAGGTACTGCACCGTGAAGTCGTAGGCCGCCTGCGCGATGCCCATGTAGGTGGGTGAGAGCGTGGTGAACATGTGCGGCCAGCGGCTGGCGGCCTGGAAGTACACGCCGCGCGGCATCATCTGCGCATCGTCGGCGACGAACACGTCCTTGAAGAGCAGCGTGCGCGATACGGTGCCGCGCATGCCGAGCGGGTCCCAGTCACCGACCACCGAAAGGCCCTCGGCGTTGCCCGGCACCGCGATGTACAGCGTGTCGCGCATGGTGCGGTCCGGCCGGTCCTCGGTGCACAGCACGCCGTAGAAGTCGGCGGCGCCGGCGAGCGAGGCGAAGATCTTCTTGCCGTTCACCAGCCAGCCGCCGTCCACCTTGGCCGCGAGCGTGCCGAAGGGCGCCTTGCCGGCGGCGGCCGCGCTGCCCTCGGAGAACGGCTGGGCGTAGACCGCCCCGTCCTCGACGACGCGGCGGAAATGCACCTTGCGATTCTTCTCGTGCTCGGCGCGCTGTTCCGCGGTCATCTCGAGGTCGTCGGCGAGGATGCCCGGCCAGAGCGTCGAGCAGGCGTGCATGTTGAAGGTGAGGGCGGTCGCCCCGCAGTAGCGCCCGAGGGTCGCCGACACCAGCGCATAGGTGCGCAGGTCCGCGCCCTTGCCGCCGTGGCTCTGCGGCACGCACAGGCCGAGCAGGCCGCTCTTGCGCAACTCGTCGTAGTTCTCGAACGGGAACACCGCGTCGCGGTCGATCTGCGCGGCGCGCGCCGCGAAACCGGGCCCGAGCGCTTCGGCGGCCTCGATCAGTTCGCGCTGGCGCGCGTCGAGCGCGTAGCCGCTGCCGCAGATGGGGGTGTGGGGTCGGGCCATGCAAACCTCAGAGTCCGTGGCGCTGCAGGAAGGCGAGCAGCGCGGTGTTGAAGGTGTCGGGCTGGTCCATCGGGCCGAGGTGGCCGCAGCCCTCGAGGCAGACATACTCCCCGCCCGGGATTTTCGCCGCCATGCGTTCCATGGACGCCGCCGGGGCGGTCCTGTCGTCGCTGCCGGCCAGCAGCAGCGTCGGCACGCTGATCGTGGGCAGGGCGGCACGACCGTCGAACGTGGTGAGCAGGGTGACCGCGTTGCGGTAGGTCAGCGGCGGCACCGCGCCCATCAGGCGCTCGGCGGTGGCGAGGCCGGCCGGGTCCGATTTCACACCGGCCATGGTCGGCATCAGAACCGCGGCGATTTCCGCCATGCTGCGCCCGGCCTCGAGCGGCCCGAGGCGCGCGCCGATGAACTGCTTTGCGAAATCGGTGCCGGTGCCGCCGAAGGCCGCCGAGGTGAAGCACAGGGCGAGCGCGCGGATGCGTTCCGGGAAGCGCGCCCAGGCCGCCTGCGCGACGAAGCCGCCCATGCTGTGGCCGACCAGCACCACGGGTTCCGCGGTGAGCGTGTCGAGCCAGTCGCGCAGCGCCTGCGTCACCTGCGGGAGTTCGTAGGGCGCGACCGTGCCCGCGCCGGCGTAGCCGGGCTGGTCCCAGGCGTGGGCATCGTAGCCCTTCGCCGAAAAGAACCGGATCTGGTCGGCCCAGGCTTCGTGGCTGCCGCCGACGCCGTGCAGGAAGGCGAGGGTGGTCATGCGGCCTCCGCGGCGAGCTTGCCGTCCTGCACCACGGCGTGCCCGTCCAGCGTCACCGTGCAATGCCGGAACGGCAGGTCGAAATGCCCCAGCGTATGGCGGCCGGCGACCTCGTTCGCGCCGGTGGAGTAGAGGAAGTTGCCGGCGAAGGCCCGCTGCTCGGTGCCGTTGATGTCGGCGCGGTCGTACATGGTGAGCGCGTCCCAGCGCGCGGCCGGGTTCAGCCCCCAGCCGACGTGCGACACCGCGTAGGCGTCGCGGTCGTCCCAGGCCTCGAAGTATTCGCGCATCAGCTGGGCATCGACGCCGTCGCCGTCGATGCGCGTCACGTAATCGTTCTCGATCGTCATGCGCACCGGGGATTCCGCATAGCGCTTGAAGGTGAGGTTCAGGTCGCCCGGGGCGATCACCAGCGTGCCTTCGACGCTGCCGGCCGTCGGGAAGCACAGGCACAGTCCGCCCGGCCAGTGCGACAGCGTGCCGGGCTTCTCGGTGTAGCCCCAGACGCCGCCGACGCGCGCACCCTCGACGCGGATGCGCAGGTCGGTGCCGCCGGGGGAGGTGACCTGCATCGCCTTCGCCCCGCGCAGGGCGCGCATCGCCGCCCTCACCTTCTGTTCATCCGCGGGGGAGGGGGCGAGCCGCTCGAGCACCTCGGGATGCTCGTTGGAGATGTAGAGCACCCGCGCGCCGCCCTTCAGGATGGCCGGCAGCTCGACGGCGTGCATCAGGCCCTCGATGGTGCAATCGGCGACGAAGCTGGCGGCGCCGAGCGCCTGCACGGCCGGTGCAAGGCCGCCGAGCGCGACCGAGGCACCGGTGGAACGGATCGGCACCGGCGCGCGCTGCCGGGGTGTCGGCAGCACGACGTGGAAGACGCGCGCGCCGAGCCGGGCGAGCGCGAGTTCGGCGAGCTGCACGTTCAGGCTGCGCGACTGCGTCTCGGACAGCACCGCGCAAATGTCGCCGTCGCCCACCTTGCAGCGGGCGAAAACCTCTGCGAACAGTTCGATCCATTTGGCTTCGATGCGATCGGCGAACATGGTGCGCCCCGTGTTGAATGCGGTGTAGAAACCGGATCTTGAACGATTTTCACGTCCCTGCCGAACCGTGTTCCGCTATGTGCCGGGGATCCGGCAGGTAGAATCAGGACATGATCGTATACGACCTTTCCTGCGCGGCCGGGCATCGCTTCGAAGGCTGGTTCGGCTCCGCCGAAGATTTCGGCGCGCAGTGCGAACGCGGCCTGCTCGAGTGCCCGAGTTGCGGCGACCAGACGATCGGGCGACTGCCCTCGGCCACGCGCTTCAATACCGGTGTGCGGCCGACCGCGGAGGACAAGCCTGCGTCGAATCCCGTGCCCGCGGGATCGCAGCAGGCCGTCGGCGACCTCGACGGGCGCAATCCGGTCGCGCTTGCGCAGATGTTGTATTCGCGCATGCTCGACGCGTTGCTGACCAGGACCGAGGACGTCGGCAAGGCATTCCCGGAAGAAGCCCGCCGCATCCACTACCAGGAAGTCGAGGCGCGCGCGATTCGCGGCGTTGCCAGCCCCGAGGAAGTCGAGGCGCTCACCGACGAGGGCATCGAGGTTGCCCAGTTTCCGATGCCGCCAGAGCGCGACTGGAACTAGGTGGTTCTGGGGCGGCTGAATCGAGCGATGCTCAGGCGGCCACAGGTGATCCGGGCGTCGTAGCCGCGTGTGGCGAGCGATTCGTGTCGGTGACCGCCCCGAACGACCCACGGGCCGCTTTTATGGCCCGCAATGTGTATTATGTTAAATAAAGGACTTTCCAAATAACCGCTCCCGGCCGGCGCGGCTACTCAACGCCCCCAGCTCGCCTCAATAGCGCCTCCACCTCCTTCTTCTCCCGCTGAACCGCCAGTTTCAGCGCCGTCAGGCCGTCCACGCTGCGAAAGTTCAGGTCCGGGTCGCTGAATAGCAGCTCGCGTACCGCACCGAGATGGCCATTGCGGGTCGCCAGCATCAAAGGACTGAAGCCATTGGGCGCCACGGCGTCCTTGTCCGCCCCGCGGTCAAGCAGCAGCCGCACCGTGGCCTCGTGGCCGGAAAAGGCCGCGTAATGCAACGGCGCCCAGCCCGGATGGTTGATCTCGGCCCCGGCGTCGACCAGCATCCGGGCGATCGCGGCATCGCCCTTGAGGGCGGCCATCATCAGGGCGCTGTCGCCCGCGGCGCTGCGCCGCTTTGGGTCCGCCTTGCGCTCGAGCAGACGGGACACGATCTCCAC
>DATCYZ010000113.1:0-2796 GCA_036526195.1 Burkholderiales bacterium | reverse complement strand
TCGCTGCGCGGATCAGGCTTTCGTCACCCGCGTCAGGAAGCGGTCGAGCTGGTCGGCGAAGCGCTTGCGGTCTGCCGTGCCGAGCGCCTCGGGTCCACCGGTGCGCACGCCGCTGCCGCGCAATTCGTCGAGGAAGTTGCGCAGCGCAAGGCGCTCCTCGATGGTCTCGGGGGTGTAGAACTCGCCGCGCGGGTTCAGGGCATGGCCGCCCTTTGCGATCACGTCGGCGGCGAGCGGAATGTCGGCGGTGATGACGAGGTCGCCCGCCTGCAGTTCGCGCACGATGTGGCTGTCCGCCACGTCGATGCCATGCGGCACCTGGCGCGCGCGGATGTATGCCGAGGGCGGCGTGCGCAGCATCTGGTTCGCCACCAGCGTCATTGAAATCCTCGTACGCTCCGCGGCGCGATACAGGATGTCCTTGATCACCGACGGGCAGGCATCCGCGTCGACCCAGATGTGCACTAGGTCCGGCCCGCGCTGCTGCGCATCGCTCGAAACGATTGCTGAATGTCCATGCTGACGACTCAATCTCTCCGGACCGGCACTATAGGCCTCGACACGAGTCCGCGCTGGCGGGACGTTGCGCGTCGCGCGGGTTCCTCCTAGAGTAAGGGTCGGTCGGCACAGCCCGACTGACCCATCGATGCGCCCCTGCGTGTCGCACAACCAACAGGAGATCAGCATGTTCGGATTCGACATTTTCACCCGCTTCAAGTCCGGCCCCCCGGCCCGCCTCCTCACCGCCGCCCTCGCCCTCGGCCTCGCGTTCGCGACCCCGGCGCAGGCCCAACCCCCCCTTCGCGTCTCGGCCATCCCGGACGAAGCGCCCACCGAACTCCTCAGGAAATTCAAGCCGCTCGGGGCCTACCTCGAGAAGGAAGCCGGCATGCCGGTGCAATGGACGCCGGTGAACGACTATCCGGCCGTGGTCGAGGGCCTCGCCGCCAACCGCATCGACCTCGCATGGCTCGGCGGCTTCACCTTCGTGCAGGCGCGCATCCGCACCGGCAACGCGATCCCGATCGCGCAGCGCACGGAAGACGAGAAGTTCCTCAGCCGCTACATCGTGCCGGCCGCGAGCAGCGCGAAGACCCTGCAGGACCTGAAGGGCAAGACCTTTGCCTTCGGTTCGCCCTCGTCCACCTCCGGCCACCTGATGCCGCGCTTTTTCCTGATGCAGGCCGGCATCAACCCGGACAAGGATTTTTCGCGGGTCGCCTTCTCGGGCGCGCATGATGCAACCGTCGCCTTCGTGGCCTCCGGCCGCGCCGAAGCGGGCGTGCTGAATGCCTCGGTCTGGGACAAGCTCATCGAAAAGGACGATCCCAACGCCAAGGCCGTGAAGGTGCTTGCCACGACGCCACCGTATTACGACTACAACTGGACGGTGCGCGGCAACCTCGACCCGGCGCTCATCAAGAAGCTCACGGCCGCCTTCCTCAAGCTCGACCCGGCCAACCCGGCGCACAAGGAGATCCTCGACCTGCAGCGCGCCACGAAGTTCGTCGCGACGAAGCCCGAGAACTACAAGGGCATCGAGGACGCGGCGCGCTCCGCGGGCCTGCTGAAGTAGCGGCGGCACCCTGGATCTCGATCTCGAGGACCTGCGGCTCGTCCTGCCGGGCGCGCATCTCGCGCTCGACGGTGTCGGCACGCGCATCGCCCACGGCGAGCGCGTCGCCGTCATCGGCCCGTCGGGCGCAGGCAAGACGAGCCTGTTGCGCGTGCTCGGCACGGCGCTGCGCCCGACGGCAGGACGCTTCTCCCTCGGCGGCGTCGATCCCTGGGCGCTTCCCGGTCCGGCGCTGCGCGCCCTGCGCGCGCGCATCGGCACGGTGCACCAGGCGCCGCCCTTGCCGCCCCGCCAGCGGGTGGTCACCGCGGTGCTCGCGGGCCGGCTCGGCGCATGGGGCTTCTGGAAGGGGCTGGCCTCGCTCGCCTACCCGCTCGACATCGAAGGCGCGCGCGCGGCGCTCGCCCGCCTCGACCTCTCCGAGCGCCTGTTCGACCGCTGCGACCGCCTCTCGGGCGGCCAGATGCAGCGCGTCGGCGTGGCGCGCATCCTGTACCAGCAGCCCGAACTGGTCCTCGCCGACGAACCGGTCTCGGCGCTCGACCCGCAACTCTCGGACCAGACCGTGGGCGCGCTGGTGGACGACGCGCAGGCGCGCGGCGTGTCCCTGGTGGCCAGCCTGCACGCGGTGGACCTCGCGCTGAAGTGGTTTCCGCGCATCATCGGCCTGCGTGAAGGCAACATCGTCTTCGACGCACCGCCCGCCCGGGTCAGCGAAACCATGCTGCGTGAGCTCTACGCCTCCGAATCGCAGGAGGTGCCGACGCAGAACAACCGCCCGGTGGATTTCCCGGACGCGCGCCCCCACGCGGTCGCCGGCGGCGTGCCGCTCTGCCGGTGAACGCCGCGGTCCTGCCAGCGACGCGCGACCCGGCGCTCGGCCCGCGACTCGGGCTGGTGCTGCTCGGCCTGCTGCTGCTCTGGCCAGCGGTGGAACTCTCGGAGTTCGACCCGCGCAAGCTCGTCGACCTGCAGAACCTCGTCGTCATGGGGCGGTTCCTCTCGACCTTCCTGCCGCCGGAAACCGCCCCCGACTTCCTCACGCTGGTGCTGCGCTCCAGCATCGAGACGCTGGCGCTCGCCACCGCCGGCATGGCGCTCGCCGTGTTCATCGCGCTGCCGCTCGCCATGCTGGTGAGCGAATCGCTGTCGATCTCGCGCATCGGCCCGGCGCGGCGCGCCTGGCTCGGGCCGGTCGCGCGCCTGCCGATCCGCGGCCT
>DATCYZ010000112.1:0-17809 GCA_036526195.1 Burkholderiales bacterium | reverse complement strand
GCATCGACCGTGACAGCGCGCGGCGGCGCAAGACGCTGGTGGATACGCTCGAGGGGATCCGGCGCGGCGCGCACGACATCCTCGTCGGCACCCAGTTGCTCGCGAAGGGCCACGATTTCCCGGGCCTCAGCCTGGTCGGCGTGCTGAACGCCGACGCCGCGCTGTTCTCCACCGACTACCGCGCCGCCGAGCGCCTGTACGCAACCCTCGCGCAGGTCGCCGGCCGCGCCGGGCGCCGCGCGCAGCAGGGCGAAGTGCTGGTGCAGTCGCGCTTCGGCGGGCATCCGCTGTTTCGCGCGCTGGTATCGCACGACTACGCCGGGTTCGCGGCGGCGCAGATCGAGGAGCGCCGCAACGCCGGGTTTCCGCCGTTTGCCCATGAAGCGGTGCTGCGCGCCGAGGCCACCGAACTGAAGACGGCGCTCGAGTTCCTCACGCAGGCGAGCACCCTGGTGGCCGCGCCGACAGGAGTCGAGCTCTACGATCCGGTGCCGCACCTGGTCACCCGCCGCGCCGGCATGGAACGCGCGCGCCTGCTCGCGCAGAGCCGCTCCCGCGGCGCGCTGCAGGGTTTCCTCGCGCAGTGGAACGCGGCGATCGCCGGGATGGCGCCGCGCAACGTGCGCTGGCATCTGGAAGTCGACCCGATCGAGTTCGACTGAGCGACGCGACCGGCGCGGCAACGGGCGGTGCGCGAGGGCGTGTCACCTTCGCCCGGTATAATTCGCGCCCTTCAGCGATGCAAGATCCCAAGGAGATTCTCGAGCGCATCCTCGGCGAGGCCATACACCGGGTCGCCCCCGGCACGGCCCCCGTCGAGATCCGGCTCGACCGACCCCGCAACCCGGAGCACGGCGACTTCGCCTGCAACGTGGCGCTTCAACTCGGGCGGCTGGTGAAGCGCAACCCGCGCGAACTGGCGGCGCAGCTTGCCGAGGCCTGCGCGCCGGACCTCGCCGATAGCGGCGTGTTCGGCCCGCTCGAGGTCGCCGGCCCCGGCTTCCTGAATGCGCGCCTTGCGCGCAGCGCAAAAGCGTCCATCGTTGCGCGTGTCTTCGCCGAAGGCAGTGCCTTCGGCCACGTGCAGCCTGCCGCGCGCGAGCGCGTGCAGATCGAGTTCGTCTCCGCCAACCCCACCGGGCCGCTGCACGTCGGGCACGGGCGACAGGCGGCGCTCGGCGACGCGCTCGCCGCGCTGCTCGAGTCGCAGGGCTGCGAGGTCACGCGCGAGTTCTACTACAACGATGCCGGCGCGCAGATCGACAAGCTCGCGCTGTCGGTGCAGGCGCGCGCCCGCGGCAGCGCGCCCGGCGCGCCCGACTGGCCGGCGGACGCCTACAACGGTGAGTACATCGCGGAGATCGCCGCGGATTACCTTGCGCGCCGCACGGCGCAGGCCACCGACGGAGAACCGGTGACGGCGGCAGGCGACGCGAACGACCTCGAAGCGGTGCGCCGCTTCGCGGTCGCCTGCCTGCGCCACGAGCAGGATGGCGACCTCGCGAGCTTCGGCGTCAAGTTCGATGTCTTCACGCTGGAATCCAGCCTCTACGCCGAAGGCCGTGTCGAGGCGACGGTGCGCGCGCTGGTGGCGAGCGGGCGCACCTACGAAAAGGACGGCGCGCTGTGGCTGCGCACCACCGACTACGGCGACGACAAGGACCGCGTGGTGCGCAAGTCCGACGGCGGCTACACCTACTTCGTGCCCGACGTCGCCTACCACGTGGCGAAATGGGAGCGCGGCTTCCGGCGCGTGATCAACGTGCAGGGAACCGACCACCACAGCACCGTGACGCGGGTGCGCGCCGGCCTGCAGGCGCTCGACATCGGCATTCCCGCCGGCTACCCGGATTACGTGCTGCACAGCCTGGTGAAGGTGATGCGCGGCGGCGAGGAAGTGAAGATCTCCAAGCGCGCCGGGTCCTACGTCACGGTGCGCGATCTGATCGAATGGGTCGGACGCGATGCAGTGCGCTTCTTCCTCGTCTCGCGCCGCGCCGATGCGGAGTTCGTGTTCGACGTCGACCTGGCGCGCGCGAAGAACGACGAGAACCCGGTGTACTACGTGCAGTACGCGCACGCCCGCATCTGCAGCCTGCTCAGGCAGTGGGGCGGCGCGCCCGCGGAACTGGCCAGCGCGGGGCTGGACGCCCTTGCCCATCCCCGTGAGCTTGCGCTGCTCATGCGCCTCGCCGGCTGGCCCGAAGCGCTGGCGGCGGCCGCGCGCGAACTTGCGCCGCACGCGATCGCGTTCTGGCTGCGCGAACTCGCGGGCGAATTCCACAGCTACTATAATGCCGAGCGCATCCTCGTCGAGGACGCGGCCACGCGAGGCGCGCGCCTCGCGCTGTGCGCGGCGGTGCGGCAGGTGCTGGCCAACGGGCTCGCGCTCCTCGGCGTGAGCGCCCCCGAGGAGATGTGATGGCAAGGGCGGGCAGGACTCCACAGGCAACGCAGCGCAAATCCGGCGGCGGCTTCCTGCTTGGCGTATTCATCGGCCTGCTGCTCGGCCTGGCGGTGGCGCTCGGCGTCGCCTTCTACCTCAACAAGACGCCGATCCCGTTTCTCACCGGCAGCACCCCGGCCGGCAAGACGGCGACGCCCGCCGCCGGCACGCCGGGCGCCGCGGATGCCAGACCGCCGACGATCGCCGGCATGTCGCAGGGCGGACGCCCGGTACCTCCACCGGGCACCGAAGAAGGCGCGGAGAAGCCGAAGTACGACTTCTACCGGATCCTCCCCGGTGGCGAGGAACCGGTGACCGACCGGGATCTCAAGGAACGCATGCGCGCCACGCGCACGGAACCGGACGCGCCGCGCGATGTCTATTACGTGCAGGCCGGCTCATTCCAGAACCCGGCGGACGCCGACAACCAGAAGGCCAGGCTCGCCATCCTCGGGCTCGAATCGAGCGTGGAGCCGACCAGCCTGCCGGACAAGGGCACCTGGTATCGCGTGCGCCTCGGCCCGTATACCCAGTTGGAGGAGCTGAACAAGGCACGCCAGACCCTTGCCACGAACGGAATCGACGCAAGCCTGATCAAACTCAAGAGCACCGGCGGTGCTGCTGCCGGTGCGCCGGTCGGCAAGCCGCCTTCGGCCAAGCCGCCGGCCGACAAGTCGGGCTGAAGGCTCGCTGTACGACCCCGGCTGGGCCATTGCCTGCCACGAAGAACAAGGAGCCTCGCATGAATCCGGATCGTCGCCGTATCGTTCTCGCCGCGGGCCTTGCACCGCTCGCCGCCCTCGCCCCGGGGCACGCCCTCGCGCAGCAGGTCCCGATGCCGGTGCGCGACTACACCGTGCTCAATCCCGAACAGCCGGTCGATACCGTCGGCAAGGTCGAGGTGCTCGAGTTCTTCTGGTACGGCTGCCCGCATTGCTACAACCTGCAGCCGTTCATCGAAAAGTGGGTGAAGACCCTGCCGGAGGACGCCGTGCTGCGCCAGGTGCCGGCGATCTTCAACGAGCGCTGGGCGCGCGACGCCGCCACCTTCTACACCTTCGAGGCGCTCGGCGTGCTGGCGCGCGTGCACCGGCCGTTCTTCGACGCGATCCATCGCGATCGCCTGAAGACCGACGACCCGGCGGCGCTCACCGCGTGGCTCGGCAAGCAGGGCATCGAGGTGAAGAAATTCGACGATGCGGCGAAATCCTTCGGCGTGCAGAGCAAGGTGCGCCGCGCCGCGCAACTCACGCGCGCCTACCGCATCGAAGGCACGCCGACCCTCGCGGTTCAGGGTCACTACACCATCAGCGCCGAACAGGGCGGGTCGCAGGCCGGCATGCTGGCCACGGCGGACCACCTCATCGGCCTCGCGCGCAAGTCGCTCGCCGGCAGGAAGTAAGCGGGGCCGCGCCTTGGCGGGGGTCTTCATCACGGGCGCCTCGTCGGGGATCGGTGAGGCGCTGGCCCGCCATTACGCGCGCACCGGCGCCACGCTCGGCCTCGCGGCGCGGCGCGCCGAAATCCTCCATGCATTGGCCGGGGCGCTCCCCGGCGCGCACGCGGCCTACGCGCTCGACGTTGCCGATCGCGCCGCGATGGCGGCGGCCGCCACCGATTTCTGCGCGCGCTTCGGCGCGCCCGACATCGTCATCGCGAATGCCGGCCTGTCCTCTGGCACGCATGGCGACATGCCCGATGACATGACCGTGCTCGAGCGCCTGCTCGCGGTGAACGTCACGGGACTCGCGAGCACGCTCGCCGCGTTCGCGCCGGCGATGCGCGCGGCCGGCCGCGGCACGCTGGTCGGCATCGCCAGCGTCGCGGGTTTTCGCGGCATCCCCGGGGCCGGCGCCTACAGCGCGTCCAAGGCGGCGGCCATCACCTGGCTGGAGAGCCTGCGCGTCGAGCTCGTCGGCAGCGGCGTGTCCGTCGTGACGATCTGCCCGGGCTACATCGACACACCGATGACCCGCGTCAACCGCTACCGCATGCCGTTCCTGCTGCCGGCCGACGAGGCGGCGCGGCGCTTCGCGCGCGCCATCGCGGCAAAGCGCCGGCGGGCAGTAATTCCCTGGCAAATGGCGCTGGTTTCGCTTGTGCTGCGTGCGTTGCCCGGCACGCTCTACGACCGGCTTGCGGCCGGCGCGCCGCGCAAGCCGCGCGACCTGCCGCTTTAGGCGGCCCGGCGGGCGGCGCTACTTCCTGCTGCGCGATGTCTTGCCGGCCTTGCCCTTTGCCGGTGCCGCAGGGGCGGCCGCCGGCAGGCATTGCCCGGCCGGCGCGCCGAGACGCAGCATGGCGTAGCTGCCGGGCGCATCTTCGAGCACCGGCAGCGCGCCCTCGCCCGGCACGCGCGCCTTCACCTTCGCGGCCTTGCCGTTCTGCGCGTCCATCCACGCCTGCCAGTCCGTCCACCAGGACCCGGGATGCTGGGTCGCGCCCTCGAACCAGGCCTCGGGCGTCTGCGGCAACGTTTCGTTGGTCCAGTAGTGGTATTTCTGCGCCGCGGGCGGGTTGACGATGCCGGCAATGTGGCCCGACCCGCCGAGCACGAAGCGCACCGGCCCGCCGAGGTACTGCGCGCCCTTGTAGGTGCCCTTCCAGGGCGCGATGTGGTCTTCGACGGTGGAGATGAAATAGGCCGGCACCTTGACCTTCGACAGGTCGATCGGCACGCCGGCCAGCGTGATGCCGCCGGGCACGCCGAGCAAGTTCTTCAGGTACATGTTGCGCAGGTAGAAGCTGTGCATGCGCGCCGGCATGCGCGTCGAGTCCGAGTTCCAGTACAGCAGGTCGAACGGAAACGGGTCCTTTCCGAGCAGGTAGTTGTTGATGACGAAGGACCAGACCAGGTCGTTCGAACGCAGCAGGTTGAAGGTCCCCGCCATTTCCGAGCCCTCGAGGTAGCCGCGCTCGTTCATCTTCTTCTCGAGGCTTTCGACCTGCGCCTCGTCGATGAACACGCCGAGCTCCCCGGGCGTCGAGAAATCGAGCAGGCTGACGAAGAAGGTGGCGCAGCCGATGCGCGTGTCGCCCTTCGCCGCCAGGTACGCCAGCGTCGCGCCCGTGAGCGTGCCGCCGAGGCAGTAGCCGATGACGTTGACCTCGCGCTCGCCGGTGGCCTGTCCGATGGCGTCGAGCGCCGCCAGCGCGCCCTCGGTCATGTAGTCCTCGAAGCCCTTCTGCGCGAGGGCGGCATCCGGGTTCACCCAGGACACGACGAACACCGTGTGGCCCTGGTCGACGGCCCACTTGATGAAGGAGTTCTTCTCGCGCAGGTCGAGGATGTAATACTTGTTGATCCAGGGCGGGATGATGAGCAAGGGGCGGCGCATCACCGTGCCGGTCGTCGGCAGGTACTGGATCAGCTGCATCAGCGGCGTCTGGAACACCACCTTGCCCGGCGTGGTCGCGACATTGCGCCCCAGCTCGAAGGCGGTGTCGTCGGTCATGCTGATGCGCAGCTCGCCCTCGCCCTTCTCGATGTCGGCAAGCAGGTTGTTCAGCCCCTTGACGAGGTTCTGGCCGCGGCTCGCGAGCGTCTCGCGCAGCACCTGCGGGTTGGTCAGCGCGAAGTTCGAGGGCGCGAGCGCATCCACGTACTGCCGCGTGAAGAACGCCACCTTCTTCTCCGCTTCCTCGGACAGGCCTTCCACGCCGGCCACCGAGTGCTGGATGTGGCGCGAGGCGATCAGGTACGACTGCTTCATGTAGTCGAACAGGAAGTTGTCCGACCATTCCGCATCCTTGAAGCGCGAATCGCCCTTGGCGGGCGCCGCCACCGGCGCGCCGGGCTGTCCCATCAGCTTCAGCCAGCTCGACTGCCACAGCTGCATGTAGTCGCTCATCATGCGCATCGAGGCGTTGGCCATGGCGAACGGATCGGCCAGCATGCGCGCCTGCAGCTCCATGAACGCCTTGGCGATGCCCAGCTCGTCCGACACCGCGGCGGAGACGCTGCTGGCCATCCGCTTCTGCGCGTACTCGCCGAGGATGTGCGCCGCGCGCTCGGCCACCTCGTGGTACACCGCCGCGAGTTCCCCGGGGTTGGCGTCAGCAGGTGGGGTCTGGGTCATGGATCACTCCTCAATGAATCAGGCGCGGCCGAACCGGATCACGCCGTTCGCATCGACCGAGCGCGTGGCCAGGCCGGCGTGGTACAGGAAATGCAGGTGGGCGATGGCCTCGCCCATGGCAAAGAAGATCTGCCCGTCGCCCAGCGGCCGGCGAAACAGGATCGGCAGGGCATCGACCGCGCTCGTCGGCGCCTCGGCGCAGGCTGCGGCGAGCGCCTCGAGCCGCTCGGCGTGGTGCGCCTCCAGCGCCGCGACCCGGGCGGCAGCGCCGCGAAACGGCAGGCCGTGCGACGGCAGCACCAGCGCGTCGGCGCCGAGCGCGCGGTAGGCACGGATCGAATCGAGAAACAGGCCGAGCGGATTGCCGCCCGGGTCGATGGGTCGCACCGCGACGTTGGTCGAGATGCGCGGCAGCAGCATGTCGCCCGAAATGAGCACGCCCGCAGACTCGCACCAGAGCGAGGCATGCTCGGGTGCGTGGCCGTAACCGATGATCACCCGCCAGTTGCGAGCGCCGATGGACACCTGCGCATCCGCCGTCAGCCGGCGATGGGAGATCGGGAACGCCGGCACCAGGGATCGGTACAGGTCGCCGCGCTCGGCGAGCGCGGTGACGCGCCTCGCATCCAGCCCGTGCTCGCGAAACAGCGCCGCGTTCGCGCCCGAGGAGTAGCTCGCCACCCCGTTGAACACCGCGTGCACCGTGAGGAACTCGCCGCGCGTCATCCACAGTTCGACGCCAAAGCGCTCGCACAGCCAGGCGGCGTTGCCCGCGTGGTCGGGGTGGTAATGGGTGACGATGACGCGTCACACCGGCCGGCCATCGAGCGCGGAGCGCACGACCGCTTCCCAGTGCGCACGCGTGGCAACGTTGCCGATGCCGGTGTCGACGATGGTCCAGCCCTCGCCATCCTCGAGCAGCCAGAGGTTGATGTGGTCGAGCTCGAACGGCAGCGGCATGCGCAGCCACTTCACCCCGGGCGCCACCTCGACGGCGGTTCCGGGATTCGGCGGCGCAGCAAAGGGATATGCCAGTTCGGCCGGAGCGTTCACGTAAGAAGTGGATGGGCTAGAATCCGCGCTCCAGTGCACGATGCAGGCATCGGGCAAAGCGCATTCGGAGGTTGCGATCGATTATCGCCGCATCGCAGCATCCGGGCAACCGCGCACCCCTGACATGACGCCCCCGCCCACATGACCGTCGAGGAACGCGAACGCACCGAATACGCCATCGGCGAGCTGGCGCGCGAATTCGACATCACCCCTCGCACCATCCGGTTTTACGAAGATCAGGGCCTGCTCGCGCCGCGCCGCGACGGCCAGCGCCGCATTTACAGCGGACGCGACCGGACCCGGCTCAAGCTGACGCTGCGCGGCAAGCGCCTCGGCCTGACGCTGTCGGAAATTCGCGAGCTGATCGACATGTACGAACCCGGCCGCGACCAGCGCCCCCAGCTCGAGCGCTTCCTCGCGGTGCTGGAGACCCACCGCGCGAGCCTCGCGCAGCAGCGCGCCGACATCGAGGCGCAACTGGCCGAGATCTCGACCTTCGAGGCGCGCCTGCGCGCCCAGCTTGCCGGCCGGCGCGAGCCGCGCAAACGTTGAGGGTGCGCGGGCCACGCGCCGGATCGTCAAACGCCGAATCCATGGAATTGACGTTTACGTAAGCGTCAACTACGCTCCGGGCGACCCGGAGGCCGCCTCCCCGAGGAGCACGCCATGAACGCCAGACCCCCGACCGAACTGCCGTTTCTCCGCTTCGAGCACGGCGAGACCCTCGACATGCTGCGCGCCTCGGTGCGCGAGTTCGCCGCGAAGGAGATCGCCCCGCGCGCCGCGGAGATCGACCGCACCAACGAGTTCCCGATGGACCTGTGGAAGAAGCTCGGCGCGCTCGGCCTGCACGGCATCACCGTCGAAGAGCAGTACGGCGGCTCGGCCATGGGCTACCTCGCCCACATCATCGCGGTGGAGGAACTCAGCCGCGCCTCGGCCGCCGTGGGCCTGTCCTACGGCGCGCATTCCAACCTGTGCGTGAACCAGATCCGCAGGAACGGCAGCGAGGCGCAGCGCAAGGCGTTCCTGCCGAAGCTGGTCTCCGGCGAGCATGTCGGCGCGCTTGCCATGAGCGAGCCCGGCGCCGGCTCGGACGTGGTCAGCATGCGCCTGCGCGCCGAGCGCCGCGGCGAGCGCTACCTGCTCAACGGCAACAAGATGTGGATCACCAACGGCCCGGATGCCGACGTGCTGGTGGTCTACGCCAAGACCGATTCGAACGCCGGCCCGCGCGGCATCACCGCCTTCCTGATCGAGAAGGGCATGAAGGGCTTCACCACGGCGCAGAAGCTCGACAAGCTCGGCATGCGCGGCTCGAACACCTGCGAGCTGGTGTTCCGCGACTGCGAAGTCCCGGCCGAGCGCATCCTCGGCGGCGAGGGCAGCGGCGTGAACGTGCTGATGAGCGGGCTGGATTACGAGCGCGCGGTGCTCGCCGGCGGGCCGCTCGGCATCATGGCCGCCTGCCTCGATGCCGTGGTGCCCTACGTGCACGAGCGCAAGCAGTTCGGCCAGCCGATCGGCGAGTTCCAGCTGATGCAGGGCAAGCTCGCCGACATGTACGTCACCTTCTCGGCCTGCCGCGCCTATGTCTATGCCGTGGGCGCCGCGCTCGACCGCGGCGAGACCACGCGCAAGGACGCCGCCGGCGCGATCCTCTACGCCGCCGAGAAGGCCACCTGGATGGCGGGCGAGGCGATTCAGGCCTTCGGCGGCATGGGCTACATCAACGAAACGCCGACCGGGCGGCTGTGGCGCGACGCCAAGCTGTACGAGATCGGCGCCGGCACCTCGGAGATCCGCCGCTGGCTGATCGGTCGCGAACTGTTCGGCGAAACGGCGTGAGCATGACGCTGGCGCCACGCCCGGCCCGATTCGAATCGCGGTAGTCTTGCCGCACACGCACCGAATTCACAAGGAGATGCCCATGCGCGCAGATCCCGTCGTCATCGTTTCCGCCGCCCGCACCCCGATGGGCGGCTTCCAGGGTGAACTGAAGGGCTTCACCGCGCCCGAACTCGGCGCCGCGGCGATCCGCGCGGCCCTCGAGCGCGCGCAGCTCGCGCCCGAGGCGGTCGAGGAAGTGTTGATGGGCTGCGTGCTGCCGGCGGGCCTCGGCCAGGCGCCGGCGCGCCAGGCCGCGCTCGGCGCCGGGCTGCCGCTGGACGCCGGCTGCACCACGATCAACAAGATGTGCGGCTCCGGCATGAAGGCCGCGATGCTGGGCCACGACCTGCTGCTCGCGGGCAGCCATGAGGTCGTGGTCGCCGGCGGCATGGAATCGATGACGAACGCGCCCTACCTGATGCCGAAAGCGCGGGCCGGCTACCGCATGGGGCACCAGCAGGTGCTCGACCACATGTTCTTCGACGGTCTCGAGGATGCCTACGAGAAGGGCCGCCTGATGGGCACCTTCGCCGAGGACTGCGCGCAAAGCTTCGCCTTCACGCGCGAGGTGCAGGACGCGTTCGCGATCACGTCGCTCGAGCGCGCGCAGGAAGCGAACCGCGCGGGCTGGTTCGCCTGGGAAACCACGCCGCTCGCGATCAAGGCCGGCAAGGACGAGAAGTTCATCGAGACCGACGAGCAGCCCTTCAAGGCAAACCTGGAGAAGATTCCCACCCTGCGCCCGGCCTTCCGCAAGGACGGCACGGTGACCGCGGCGAATTCGAGCTCGATTTCGGATGGCGCCGCCGCGCTGGTGCTGATGCGCCGCTCGGTGGCGGAGAAGAAGGGACTCGCGCCGCTCGCCACCATCGTCGGCCACGCCACGCACGCGCAGGCGCCGGGCCTCTTTACCACCGCGCCGGTCGGCGCGATGCGCAAGCTCTTCGAGCGCACCGGCTGGGACGCGGCCGGCGTCGACCTGTACGAGATCAACGAGGCTTTCGCGGTCGTCACGCTCGCCGCCATGAAGGAACACGGGCTGCCGCACGAGAAGGTGAACGTGCACGGCGGCGCCTGCGCGCTCGGCCACCCGATCGGCGCCTCGGGCGCGCGCATCGTGGTCACGCTGCTCGGGGCGCTGCGCAAGTACGGCCTCAAGCGCGGCGTCGCCAGCCTGTGCATCGGCGGCGGCGAAGCCACTGCGCTCGCCGTGGAACTGGCGTAGGCCCGGATGCCGACTGCGCTCATCGTCGGTGCCTCGCGCGGCCTCGGCCTGGAGTTCGCGCGCCAGTATCGCGGCGACGGCTGGGCAGTGCTCGGCAGCGCACGCGATGCCACGGGGCTGGCCGCGCTCGAGGCGCTCGGCGCGCGCGCGCTGGAGCTCGACGTGCTGACGGACGGCGCGCCCGAAACGATCGAGCGGGCGCTGCAGGGCATTTCGCTGGAGGTCGCCGTCGTGAATGCCGGCATCTACGGTCCGCGCACCCAGGGGCTCGAATCGCCCTCGCAGGAAGATTTCGACGCCGTGATGCGCACCAACGTCCTCGGCGCCATGCGCCTCATGCCGCGCCTCGCCGCGGCGCTGGAACGCGGCCACGGTCGCCTGGCGGTGATCTCCTCGCGCATGGGTTCGATCGGCGAACGCGGCGCCACCGCCGGCTGGCTGTATCGCGCCAGCAAGGCCGCGCTCAACTCCGCGCTGAAGGATGCCTCGCTCGTCCTCGGTCCGCGCGGCATCACCTGCGTCGCCCTGCACCCGGGCTGGGTGCGGACCGACATGGGCGGAGAGGGCGCGGACATCGACGCGCAGACCAGCGTGCGCGGCATGCGATCGAAGCTTGCCGCGCTCCAGCCCGCCGACCAGGGCGGCTTCTTCGCCTACGACGGCAGCGTGATCCGGTGGTGACCGCCGCCCGCGCGCGCGCCGCGAAGCGCGCGCCAGCCCTCAAGCCCGGCGCCACGCGCCGGCAACTGCAGACCGTGCTCGACGCCGCGCGCTTCGTGCGCGGCTGGAAGTTCCGCGTCGTCTCGGTCGACGGCCCGGAGTGCACCATCGAGATGCCGTTTCACAAGTTGCTCGAACGCCCGGGCCGGGTGGTGAACGGCCCGGCGCTGATGGCGGCGGCGGATGTCGCCATGTGGCTGGCGATCAAGGCGCACATCGGCCTGGACCGCGATGCGCTCACCTCCGAGCTGAACACCGCATTCCTCGCCCCGGCGCGTGCGGAATCCGTGTTCTGCACCGCGCGCATCCTCAAGCTCGGCAAGCGCAGCATCTACGGCGTCGCCGAATGCCACAGCCGCTCGGGCGTGCTGTTCAGCCACCACACCCTCACCTACGTGCGCCTCGCGCCGCCGGCCTGAGATGAGCGCCGCCAGCCAGCACGACCTGTTGCGCGAATCGGTGCGCCGCGCCGCCCGCGAGATCCTTGCGCCCGGGGCCGCGCAGCGCGATCGCGACCGCACCTTCCCGCGCGAGCAGCTGAAGGCACTCGCGAAAATGGGATTGTTCGGCGTCTCGGTGCCCGAGGCCTGGGACGGCGCCGGCATGGATGCCACCTCGCTTGCCATCGTCTGCGAGGAGATCTCCGGCGCCGAGGGCGCCACCGGCACCATCCTGTCGGTGAACAACCTCGTCGCCGGCATCCTGCTCGGCTACGCGGACGACGCCCAGAAGGCGCGCTGGCTCAAGCCCCTCGCCCGCGGCGAGCTGCTCGGCGGCTTCGCGCTCACCGAGCCGCATGCGGGTTCTGACGCCTCGGCGATCCGCACGCGCGCGGAGCAGGTCGGCGACGAATGGGTGCTCAACGGCACCAAGCAGTTCATCACCTCCGGAAAGACCGCGGACATCGTGGTGGTGTTCGCCGTCAGCGAGAAGGGCGCGGGCAAGCGCGGCATCAGCGCCTTCGTCGTGCCGACCACCAACCCGGGCTGGAAGGTGACGCGGCTCGAGGAGAAACTCGGGCAGCACGCTTCGGACACCGCGCAGATCGTGCTGGAAGACTGTCGCATCCCGGCCGACCACCTGCTCGGCGCGCCGGGACAGGGCTACCGCATCGCGCTGGCGAACCTGGAGTCCGGGCGCATCAACATCGCCGCGCAGGCCGTCGGCATGGCGCAGGCTGCGTTCGACGCCGCGCTCGCCTACAGCCGCGAACGCGAAAGTTTCGGCAAGCCGCTGATCGAGCACCAGGCGGTGAATTTCCGCCTGGCCGACATGGCGGTCGGCATCGAGGCGGCCCGGCGGCTGTACCTGCACGCCGCGACCCTGCGCGACGCCGGCACCCCCTGCCTGAAGGAAGCCTCGATGGCGAAGCTGTTCGCCTCCGAGACCGCCGAGACCATCTGCTCGGACGCAATCCAGATCCACGGCGGCTACGGCTACCTGCGCGACTTCCCGGTGGAACGCATCTGGCGCGACGTGCGCGTGTGCAAGATCTACGAGGGCGCGAGCGACATCCAGCGCCTGCTCATCGGCCGCAGCCTGGCGGAAGGCGCATGAAGAACACGCCCCGGTCCGCGCCCACTCACTGAAAGGAGAGAACATGGCCAAACCCATAGATTTCTACTTCGATTTTTCCTCCCCCTACGGCTACATCGCGGGCGAGAAAATCGATGCGCTGGCGGCGAAGCACGGTCGCAGCGTCGACTGGAAGCCGATCCTGCTCGGCGCCATCTTCAAGGTCACCGGCGGACAACCCATGCCGATGATTCCCCTGAAAGGCGATTACGCGAAGCGGGACTTCCTGCGCTCGGCAGCCTTCCACGGGGTGAAGTTCAAGTACCCGTCGACCTTTCCGATCTCCGGCGTCGCGCCGGTGCGCGCCGTGATCTGGCAGAAAGCCACGGACCCGGCAAAGGCGGGGGCCCTCGCAAGAGCGCTTTACAGGGCCTACTTCACCGAGGACGTCAACATCTCCGATGCGGAGAACGTGGTCAAGGTCGCCGCCTCGACGGGCCTCGACGCCGATGCGGTGCGCGCCGGGATGAACGACCAGGCCACCAAGGACCGCGCCAAGGCCGGGGTGGACGCGGCGATTGCCGCGGGCGTGTTCGGCTCGCCGTACATGGTGATCGACGGCGAGCCCTTCTGGGGCGTGGACCGGCTGGACCAGATGGAACGCTGGCTGTCGAAGGGAGCCTGGTGATGAGCGACGCAAAACCGGTGCTGAAGAAGGGCATCAAGACGCTGATCGACGAGGCGCTGGCAAAGACGCAGGGCATCTCGGCAGACGCCGCGCAGGCAAGGATCGGCGATCCGGACACCGTGTTCGTCGACCTGCGCGACGTGCGCGAACTCGAGCGCGACGGCCTGATTCCCGGCGCCTTCCACGCGCCGCGCGGCATGCTCGAATTCTGGGTCGATCCCGAAAGCCCGTACTACAAGCCGGTGTTCGCCGCGGGCAAGTCCTTCATCCTGTACTGCGCCGCCGACTGGCGCGCGACGCTGGCCGCGGCGACGCTGGCCGAGATGGGCCTGCCGAACGTCTATCACCTCGAAGGCGGCTTCAGCCCGTGGAAGAAGGCCGGTCGCCCGGTGGGCGAGCGCGAACACAAGCCCGCGGCAAAAGGCTGAGCCGGAGACCGCAAGCCCATGGGCGCCATCTGTTCCAACCTCGACATCCGCTCCGAAGCGTACCGGGCCAACGTGGCGCGCATGCAGGCGCTGGTGGCCGACCTGCGCGCGCAGGCGGCGAAGGCCGCGCTCGGCGGCGGCGCGGCGGCGCGCGAGAAGCACGTCGCGCGCGGCAAGCTGCTGCCGCGCGAGCGCGTGCGCACGCTGCTCGACCCGGGTTCGCCGTTCCTCGAGATCGGCCAGCTCGCGGCGCACGACATGTACGACAACGACGCGCCCTCGGCCGGCATCATCACCGGCATCGGCCGCGTCGCGGGCCGCGAATGCGTGATCGTCGCGAACGACGCGACGGTCAAAGGCGGCACCTACTACCCGATGACGGTGAAGAAGCACCTGCGCGCGCAGGAGATCGCGGCGCAGAACAACCTGCCCTGCCTCTACCTCGTCGACTCCGGCGGCGCCAACCTGCCGAACCAGGACGAGGTGTTCCCGGACCGCGAGCATTTCGGGCGCATCTTCTTCAACATCGCCAACATGTCGGCGGCGCGGATCCCGCAGATCGCCTGCGTCATGGGCTCGTGCACCGCGGGCGGCGCCTACGTGCCGGCGATGTCCGACGAGGCGATCATCGTCAAGGGACAGGGCACCATCTTCCTCGCCGGCCCGCCGCTGGTGAAGGCGGCGATCGGCGAGATCGTCACGCCCGAGGAACTCGGCGGCGCCGACGTGCACACGCGCATCTCGGGGGTGGCCGACCATTACGCGCTGAACGACACCCATGCGCTCGCCATCCTGCGGCGCATCGTCGGCAACCTGAACACCCGCAAGGCCGTGGGCCTGGACCTGCGCGCGCCGCGCGCGCCGCTCTATCCGGCCGAGGAGCTCCACGGCGTCATCCCGACCGACCCGCGCAAGCCCTACGACGCGCGCGAACTGATCGCCCGCCTCGTCGACGGCTCGGAGCTCGACGAGTTCAAGGCGAACTACGGCACCACGCTGATCACCGGCTTCGCCCACCTGCACGGCTACCCGGTGGCGATCCTCGCCAACAACGGCATCCTGTTCTCGGAGTCCGCGCAGAAGGCGGCGCACTTCATCGAACTCGCCGCACAGCGCGGCATACCGCTGCTTTTCCTGCAGAACATCACCGGCTACATGGTCGGCAAGAAGTACGAAGCGGGCGGCATCGCCAAGGACGGCGCCAAGATGGTGACCGCGGTGGCCACCGCGCGCGTGCCCAAGCTCACCATGATCGTCGGCGGCTCGTTCGGCGCGGGCAACTACGGCATGTGCGGGCGCGCCTATTCGCCGCGCTTTCTCTGGATGTGGCCGAACGCGCGCATTTCCGTCATGGGCGGCGAGCAGGCCGCGGCCGTCCTCTCCACGGTGCGGCGCGACGGCATCGAGGCGAAGGGCGGAACCTGGTCGGCCGAGGAAGAAGCGGCCTTTCGCAAGCCGCTCCTCGAGCAGTACGAGCATCAGGGCCACCCCTACTATTCGAGCGCGCGGCTGTGGGACGACGGCATCGTCGACCCGGCCGACTCGCGTCGCGTGCTCGGCCTCGCGCTGTCCGCGGCGCTGAATGCGCCGATCGAGCCGACGAAGTTCGGCCTGTTCAGGATGTGACGATGAAACACCACCCTGCCGCCGTCGAAGTGCGTCGCATCATCGCCGTCGGGCGTCCCGATGTTTCGTAAGCTGCTGATCGCCAATCGCGGCGAGATCGCCTGCCGGGTCGCCGTCACCGCGCGCCGCATGGGCATGGCCGTGGTCGCGGTGTACTCGGAAGCCGATGCCGGCGCGAAGCATGTGGCGCTGGCCGACGAGGCGTTCTGCATCGGGCCGGCCGCCGCGCGCGAAAGCTACCTGCGCGCCGAAGTCATTCTCGACGTGGCGAAGCGCTGCGGCGCCGATGCGGTGCACCCGGGCTACGGGTTCCTCTCCGAGAACCAGACGTTTGCGCGCGGCTGCGCGGCCGCGAACATCGTTTTCGTCGGCCCGCCGCCCGAGGCGATCGCGGCCATGGGCGACAAGTCCGCGGCGAAGGCGCTGATGGAGAAATCCGGCGTGCCGCTGGTGCCGGGCTATCACGGCGAGAACCAGGATCCGGCCTTCCTCGCCGGCGAGGCGAAGAAGATCGGCTTTCCGGTGCTGATCAAGGCCTCAGCCGGCGGCGGCGGCAAGGGCATGCGCATCGTCCGCGACGCAAAGGAATTCGGCGCCGCGCTTGCCGGCGCGAAGCGCGAGGCCTCGGCCGCGTTCGGCGACGAGCGCGTGCTGATCGAGCGCTACCTCGAGCGGCCGCGGCACATCGAAGTGCAGGTCTTCGGCGACACGCAGGGATCGTTCGTCTACCTCTTCGAGCGCGACTGCTCGGTGCAGCGCCGCCACCAGAAGGTGCTGGAGGAAGCGCCCGCGCCGGGCATGACGGACGCGCGGCGCAAAAGCATGGGCGAGACGGCGGTGGCCGCGGCCAGGAGCGTCGCCTACGTCGGCGCCGGCACGGTGGAGTTCATCGCCGAGCAGGACGGGCGCTTCTACTTCATGGAGATGAACACCCGCCTGCAGGTCGAGCACCCGGTCACCGAGATGATCACCGGGCTGGACCTCGTCGAATGGCAGTTGCGCGTCGCGGCCGGCGAGCCCCTGCCGCTTGCGCAGGCGGACCTGTCGATCCGCGGCCACGCGATCGAGGCGCGGGTCTACGCCGAGAACCCGGACAAGGGCTTCCTGCCCTCCACCGGCACGCTGCGCCATCTCGCCACCCCGGAGGCGGCGGCGTTTACCACGCTGGGCGGCGCGCTGCGCGTCGATTCCGGCGTGCGCGCGGGCGACGCCATCTCGCCCTGGTACGACCCGATGATCGCCAAGCTGATCGCCTGGGGCGAGACCCGGGAGGCGGCCTGCGCCCGGCTTGCCGCGGCGCTCGACGGCTTCGAGGTGGCCGGGGTGTCGACCAACATCGAGTTCCTCGCGCGGGTGGTGCGCTCGAACGCGTTTGCAAATGCGGATCTCGACACCGGGCTCATCGAGCGCGAGCGGCCGGCGCTCTTCCCGAAACGCCCGCCCGCGCCGGACGAGGCGCTCGCCGCGGCCGCGTGGGCGGAACTGCGTCTCGAGGAAGCCGAAACGCATCGCAAGGCCGGGACGTCCAGCGACCCGCATTCCCCTTGGAACGCGGTCGACGGCTGGCGGCTGAACGAGGATTCACACCACGATTTCATCTTCGTCGACGGGAACATCGAGTATCCCGTCACCGTGCGGTTCACCCCGCAGGGCGAGCGATTGGTGATCGCCGATCGCGAGTACGCGCTCGGCGGCGAGGCCCTGCCTGACAACGGCTGGCGCCTGCGCCTCGACACCCGCAGCTTCCACGCCCGCGCGGTGCGCGACGGCGAAACCTGGCACGTGTTCACGGGCGGCGCCGCACGCCGCTTCATCCTGCGCGATCCCCTGCAGGGACTGGACGCGGACGCCGGTGGCGGCTCGCTCGCCGCGCCGATGCCGGGCAAGGTGATCGCTGTCATGGCCAAGGCCGGCGCGCGCGTCTCGAAAGGCGCGCCCCTGCTCGTGCTCGAAGCGATGAAGATGGAACACACCCTGTCCGCCCCTGCCGACGGCACCGTGAAGGAAGTACGCTGCGCTACCGGCGAGCAGGTGCTGGAAGGCGTCGAGTTGATCGTTTTCGAGGCCGGATAAAAAGGGGTCTGACCCCTTTTCCGCCCCCGAGGCCGGATGAAAAAGGGGTCTGACCCCTTTTCCGCC
>DATCYZ010000111.1:0-28190 GCA_036526195.1 Burkholderiales bacterium | reverse complement strand
GCCAGGCCGGCGCCTGCGACCGCTACGCGATCGAGGACGGGCGCCTGGTGCGGCTCGACCCCCTGCTCCTGCTGCAGCGTGCCGGCGAGACCGGCGCGCCCGTGGTGCCCTTCCTCGACCCGGACAAGCCCTGGCAGGGCAACCTGATCTCGGCCTCGAACACCTTCGTCACCGGCATCGGCGCCACCACCACCTATCCCGACTACAAGCCCGCGCCCTTCATCGTCGCCTCGAAGGCGCAGGGCGTGGACGTGGTCACCGTGGTCACCGAGGGCATCTTCAGCTATTGCGGCCTGAAGCTGAAGATCGACACCGACCGCTTCCTCGGCCCCGAGCAGGCGGCGGTGCGCGTCGCGGGCGAACAGGTCGGCCATGTGACCACCGCGGAGTACGGCTCGCAGATGCTGGCGCTCGGCGGCGTGCGTCACCTCACCGGCGGCACCAAGAAGGAAGGCAACGTCACCTGCGAGGCGATGCTCAGGCTGAGCAACCGCGAGGCGGTGGAACTCACGATCGACGGCGGCGCAAGCGTCATCGTGCAGGCCGGTGCCGCGCCGGTGGTGAACGGCGAGGCCGAGGAACGCATGCGCGTCGGCTGCGGTTCGGCCACCATCGGTATCTTCGCGAAGCAATGGGTCGGCCATGTCGACGAGGTGATCGTGGTCGACGACCACATCACCGGCGTGCTGACCGAGCACCAGGCCGGCAAGTTCCTCGATATGCGCGCCGGCGGCATCCGCGTGCGCGGCCGCAAGTCCACGCCGGGACGCTATTTCAAGGTGGCCGAACCCGGCCTGGGCTGGGGCGGCACCAACATCACCGACCCGCTCGCCATCATCGAGCGCATCGACCCGAAGACCGCCTGGCCCGGCATGCGCCTGATGATGGTTTCCACCACCGGCGAGGATTCTGCCTGGTTCGTGCTCGATGAAGCGCTCAAGCCGGTGCCGGCGCCAATGCCGGATGCGATGCGCAAGGTCGTCGAGCGCATCGCCGAGAACTGCGAACCTGCGCTGTGCAGCGTGCTCTTCATGGGGGGCGCCGGCGGCTCGCTGCGCGCCGGGGTCACCGAGAACCCGGTGCGCCTGACGCGCTCGGTGCACGAACACCTCACCCGGGTGACCTGCGGCGGCGCGCCGGTCTACGTCTGGCCCGGCGGCGGCATCACCGTGATGGTCGACGTGCTGGCGATGCCCGCGCGCGCCTTCGGCTACGTGCCGACCCCTGCGCTGGTGCTGCCGATCGAGTTCACCCTGCCGGTGGCGGCCTATGAAGCCATGGGCGGGCACATGGCCGACGTGGTCACGCTCGAGGCGGCGCTCGCGCGCACGCGCTGGCGTGCCGCGGGCTGGCGGGCCGGGAATCCCTGGCCCGTGGATCCCGCGCGATGAGCGGCCCGGCGCGCGCGCGCCTCGGCGACGGACGCCTTCACCTGCAGCACGGCCCGATCGACCTCGTCATCGACGCGCGCGGCGTGCCGGCCGAAGTCGAAACCGCTTACGCGCAGGCCGCTGCACGCTTCGACGATGTGCTCGAGGGTCTCGTGTCGGAACTGCCGCTGCTGCGCGCTCCGCTCGGCGAGGTCCGCCCGCCCCTGCGCGGCCCCGTGGCACGACGCATGCTCGCCGCCACCTGGCCGCATCGCGCAACGTTCGTCACGCCGATGGCCGCGGTGGCCGGCGCGGTGGCCGACGAGGTGCTCGCCGCCCTGGTGGCCGGCCGCGCGCTCGAGCGCGCCTGCGTGAACGACGGCGGCGACATCGCCTTTTACGTTTCCGGCAACGCGCACTGGGACGTCGGCGTGGTCGAGAATCCGCTCGCGCCGTCGGTCGGCGCCACCCTGCGCATCGATGCGGTCTGCCCTGCCCGCGGCGTGGCCACCTCGGGCTGGCGCGGGCGCTCGCATTCCCTCGGCATCGCCGATGCGGTCACCGTGATGGCAACCGACGCGGCGGCGGCGGACGTTGCGGCGACGCTGATTGCCAACGCCGTAAACATCGACCACTCCGCCATCGAGCGCAAGGCTGCAAACGCGCTGCAGGCCGACAGCGACCTCGGCGAACGCCCGGTCACCGTGGCGGTCGGCGCGCTGCCGACGTCCTTCATCGACGCCGCGCTCGACGCCGGTCTCGCACGGGCCACCGCCCTGCGGGCACGCGGCCTGATCCATGCCGCGTTCCTCTCGCTGCAGGGACACAGCTGCGCCTGCGCGACGGCACCCCTGCCCGCGCCCGCCGGTCGAACCCTGATTCCCGCATGAGCGGCAAGATCCCCACCTGGATCGCCGGCATCGACGTCGGCGGCACCTTCACCGACCTGATCGCGCTCGACACGAAGACCGGCGAGACGCGGCTCGCCAAGGTGCCGACCACGGTCGACAACCAGGCGTTCGGCGTGCTCACTGCGCTCGAGGAGGCGAAGCTCGACCTCGCCAGCCTCGCCATGATCGTGCACGGCACGACCACCACGACCAACGCGCTGCTCGAGCGCAAGCTGGCAAAGACCGGCCTGGTCACCACGCAGGGCTTTCGCGACGTGCTCGAACTCGGCCGTCGCACCCGTCCCAGCCCGTACGGCCTGAAGGGGCAGTTCGAGCCGCTGGTGCCGCGCGAGCTTCGCTGCGAAGTCCCCGAGCGCATGGATGCGCGCGGCGCGGTCGTGCAGGCGCTCGACGAGACGGCGGTCGCCGAAGCGGTGCGCGCGCTGGCCACTGCCGGCTGCGAGTCGCTGGTGATCCACTTCCTGCACAGCTACATCAATCCGGCGCACGAGAAGCGCGCGGTGGAGATCGCGAAACCCCTGTGGCCGAACGCCTACATCACCGCCGGCCATACCCTGCTCTCGGAATACCGCGAGTACGAGCGCGGCGTCACGGCGACGGTGAACGCCGCGGTGCAGCCGATCCTCGATCGCTACATCGCGCGCCTCGCCGAGGAGTTGCGCAAGCGCGGCTTCGATCGCGACCTGCTGGTGATGCAGGGCAACGGCGGCACCGTGGCCGCCGACCTCGTGGCCCGCGCCGCGGTGAACACCGTCATGTCGGGGCCGGCCAGCGGCATCATGGCCGCGGCCTACACCGCGGTCACCGCCGGGCACCCGAACGCGATGACCTACGACATGGGCGGCACCTCGACCGACGTCGGCCTGATCCGCGATGGCGTGCCGCAGGTGTCCTCCGAACTCGAGATCGAGTACGCGATGCCGGTGCATGTGCCGATGGTCGACGTGCACACCATCGGCGCCGGCGGCGGTTCGATCGCCTTCCTCGGCGAGGACGGCATGCTGAAGGTCGGCCCGAAGAGCGCGGGCGCCACGCCGGGGCCGATCTGCTACGGCCGCGGCGGCACCGAGCCGACCATCACCGACGCCAACCTGCTGCTCGGCCGGCTGAACCCGGACCGGCTGCTCGGCGTCGCCGGTCGCGCCGACCTCGGCGCGGTGCGCGCGGCGCTCGAGTCGCGCTTCAAGGCCTCGCTGGGACTGGATGCGGTCGCCGCCGCGGCCGCCATCGTGCGCATCGCCAACGACCGCATGGCGGGCGCCATCCGCATCGTCTCGCTGGCGCGCGGCCACGACCCGCGCGACTTCGTGCTGTTTCCCTTCGGCGGCGCTGGCCCCCTGCACGCGGCGGCGATCGCGAAGGAACTCGGCGTGCCGCGGCTGCTGGTGCCGGCGCGGCCCGGCATCACCAACGCCCTGGGCTGTGTGGTGGCCGACCTGCGCCACGACTACGTGAATACTGTGAACCGCCCGGTGGGCGACCTCGACATGGCGGCGGTGCACGCCCTCCTCGATGCGCAGGTGGCCGAGGGCCGCAGGTTGATCGCGCGCGAAGGCATCGCCGTCGAGGGCCTGAAGTACGTGCGCTCGGCCGACATGCAGTTCCAGGGCCAGACCCACATCCTCACCGTGGCGCTGGAGGACGCGACGCCGAGCCGCGAGGCGCTGCAGCAGGCCTTCGATCGCGCCTACTGGGCGCGTTTCGGCGTCGAGTTGCCGGAGATCCGCGCCGTGCTCGTCAACCTGCACACCGCGGTCATCGGCGTGCGCCCGCACATCGACCTCGCCGCGCTCGGGCGCGGCGCGCACGCGAAGGATGCCGCCGGCGCGCAGCTCGCCGAGCGCGAGGTCTGGTTCGAGGGCGGGTTCCGCCCGGTGCCGGTCTACGCCCGCGAGCGCTTGCCGGTGGACCTGATGTTCGAAGGTCCCGCGATCATCGAGCAGCTCGATTGCACCACGGTGCTCGAACCGGGCAACCGCGCGCGGCTGGATCGCTGGGGCAACCTGCTGGTCGAGGTCTGAGGCTTCAGCGCCAGGTCTTCGGCCGCAGCAGCGTCGCGGCGAGGAAACCGCCCAGTCCGATCGCCGCGCACAGGAAGCTCACCCGGAACGCGTACAGGAACGCAGCCTCCCCACCGAGGCCGTCGATCAGGGCGCCCGCCTCCACCCGCCGGAACAGCGCCGATACCAGCGTCGCGCAGGCCAGCACGCCGAGCGTGCGCGTCAGGTTGGCGAGGCTGGAGGCCACGCCGCGATCCTCCTCCGGCAGCGCGGCCACCACCACGTCGGTGTAGGCCACCTGGAACACCCCGATCCCGGCGCCCTGCACGAAGAGCGTGACCGCCATGGCGATCCCGCTGGTGCCGGCGCTCCAGCCGGTGGCGATGACCACGCCCGAGACCGACAGCGCGGCCCCGGCGAAGGCCAGGCGCCCGGCGCCGAAGCGCATCACGAGGCGAGCGGTGAGCGCGGCACCCAGCGCCGCGCCGGCCGGCCCGCAGGCGAGCAGCAGGCCGATCGACTGGGCGGAAAAGCCGGAGACGCGGGCGAAGAAGTACGGGCCGAGCAGGAACACCGTGAAGCCGGCGAAGTTCACTGCGATGCTGGCGAGGTTCAGGATCGAGAAGCGGGCATCGCGAAACAGCGCCGGCCGCAGGATCGGTGATGCGATGCGCGATTCGTGCCGGACGAAGAACCACGCGCCGACGCAGGCCACGACCGCGAGCGGCAAGGCGATTTCCACCGGCGATGCGAGCGCCAGCACCAGCGCGCTCATCCACCCGATCAGCAGTGCCGCGCCCGCGGTGTCGAAGGCGCGCGTGCCGCCGCGCACCGGCACCTCGGGGATGCGCGAGAGCAGCACAAGCGCCGCCAGCGCGATCGGCGCCCGCGACCAGAACACCGAACGCCAGCCGAACCCGTCGACCAGCAACCCGCCGACGACGGGTCCCACCGCGAGCGCCACCGCCAACACCGCGGCGTAGCGGGCCAGGACCTCCGTACGGCGCGTCGCGGGATAAGCGGCCAGGGCCAGGGCCAGCGCCGAACCGAGCAGCAGCGCGATGCCCACGCCCTGCAGCACGCGCGCAGCGAGCAGCCAGCCGTTGTCCGGCGCCACGGCGCAGCCGGAGAAGGCCAGCGCCGCGACGATCAAGCCGGCGCGAAACACGCGCCGATGCCCGTACAGGTCGCCGATGCGCCCGCTCACCAGCGCGAGGCTGCTGTAGGTGAGCGCGTAGGCGATGATGACCCAGCGGATGTCCGCGACCTCGAGCCCGAGGCCCTGGGTCAGCGCGGGAAAGGCCACGTTGACCATGGCGTCGAGCGGCGCGAGCACCGCCCCGAGGCAGAGGATCAGAAAGGTGCGTGTGGCGGAGGCTTTTGGTAACATATATGTTACTATACGGAAGGTTTCGGCGTCAGGCTGCCCGGTTCCACCCGCGCCTCGACGATCTTCAGGAACCGCGCGCGCACCACGAACAGCACCAGGGCCGCGGTGAACGTGACGCCCGCCAGCACCAGCCAGGTGCCGGTCCAGCCGAGACTCAGGCGCAGCTGACCGCTGACCCATAGCGCCCCGCCCATCCCCAGCGCCTGCACCAGGCTCCACGCGCCCTGGTAGGCGCCGCGCCGTCCCGGTGGCGCAAGGCGCCCCACCGCCGCCGGCACCGCCGAACTGAACACCAGTTCGCCCGCGGTGAAGAGCAGCGCGCCGAGCAGCAGCGCCGGTACGATGCCGGGCACGAAGCCGAAGCACAGGTAGGCCAGCGCCAGCGCGAGACCTGAGTAGCCGAGCATGCGGAACGGCCCCAGCGGTTCGATGCGCGTGGCCACCGGCACCGCCAGCGCGGCGATCAAGAGACCATTGGCGCTCAGCACCATGCCGATGGTGCTTTCGCCGAGCCCGGCGTCATGGGCATAGAGCGCAAGCACGAAGGCGTACAGGCCCATGCCGAAGGGAAAGATGATGCCGAGCGCGGCAAAACCGAGGAAGGCGCGGTCCCGGCCCACCGCCAGCGTGCGCCGCACCACCGAATCCACCGGGCGCTCGTACTCCATCGGCAGGGGCCCGCGCAGGAACACGAGGTACGCCATCGCCACCGCGAAGTAGCCCGCCGCCCCGGTCAACGCCAGCCAGCCGTAGCCCTGCTCGGCGATCCAGCCACCAGGGGCGACGCCGATGGTGTAGCCGACGCAGATCGCGGCATAGTTGGTCGCCAGCACCACCTGCCGCTTGTCCGGCGGCGCGAGATCCAGCAGCAGCGCCGCGCCGGCCGGCCATTGCACCGAGGCCGCGAGCCCCATGGCGAGGCTCCACGCCAGCAGGGACGCCGGCCCCTCGACCAGCAGGAAACACGGCAGCACCGTGCCGTTCGCGAGCAGGCCCGCGAGCAGCAGCGGCCGCCGGCCGGTGCGATCGCTCAGCGCGCCGAAGAACGGCGCCAGCACGCCGCGCATCAGGTTCTCGGCTAGGAAGGCGACGCCGACCCAGCCGATGTCGATGCCCTGCTCGCGCACGAAGTAGATGCCGAGGAAGGTCACCAGGCTCATGCGCGCGGCGACGGTGACGAAACTGCCGCCGACGAGCAGGCGGATGCGTGGATCGATGGCCATGAAAGGGCGGGCGCCGCCGGCAGCGTCCTCGCGCGCGCCGGGGCTCAGATGTGCTGCGGACCGCGCACCCGCCCGGGGTCGGGCGGGCCATCCACGATTCTCGAGGCCGCGCGCGCCAGCACTTCACGATAACCGCTGCGGATCTCCATTTTCGCGCCGAACCCGTTCGACAGCAGCGCCGCGTGCGCCGCCGGCAGGCGCCAGCAGGGCACGAACATGAACAGGTGGTGCTCGAGGTGGTAGTTGACCCAGTACGGCGCCACCAGCGCGCGTTCGAGCCAGTTCGCGCGGGTGGTGCGCGTGTTGCGCAGCGGATCGTCGTTGTCCGGGACCACGGCATGCTCGGCGATGTTGCGGATCCGGCTTACCAGCTGGTACCAGGTCGCGAGCGGCAGCAACCACAATAGCGGATACAGCCACCACGCGCCCGCTGCGGTCAGCAGCGCCCAGAGCACCGCGTTGCTGAGGAAGAAGCCGCGCTCGCGAACGAGGAGGTTGCGCAGCCGCGCGAGGCGCGGCTGCGCCGCCGGCCCCATGGCACGCGCGATCTGTTCGCCACGGCGCTGAAACGCGGTGCGTCCGGCGAGGTCGCGCAGCACCTTGCGCCGCAGGCTGCCGCGCGTGATCGGGAACGGCGCCGAGAGCACCAGGTCCGGGTCGTCCGCCTGCTGCGTGTTGCGATGGTGCGTCAGGTGGTAGGGACGGTACAGCTCGAGGCTGGCGCCGAGCGGGTGGCCGCAGAACCAGGCACCGGCGAAGTCGTTCGCGCCGCGATGCGCGAACAGCAGGCCGTGCGCCGCATCGTGCATCAGGATGGCGAGCCCGAGCTGCCGCGTGCCGATCAGCATCAGCGCAACGAGGAAGGTGAGCGGATTCGGCCACAGCGCGACGAGCGCCATCGAGGCGAAGATCACGCCCCAGGCGTGCAGCACGAGCAGCGTGCCGACGAGGTTCGAGCGGCCGCGCAGCGCGCGGATCGTCGCGCCGTCGATGTATTCGGTGACCCGGGCCAGCATGCCCGGACTATACGACGGCGGCCGCGCCGGCTGCCACCATCCGGTTGCGTCCCGCCGACTTGGCGGCGTAGAGGGCGTCGTCCGCGGCCTTGAGCAGCGCATCGAAGTCCTTGCCCTGCTCGCCGTAGGTGGCGACGCCGCCCGAGACGGTGAGCGGCACCTGGTCGCGGCCGACGTCCACCGGCCTTGCCGCAAGCCGTTCGCGCACCCGTCCGGCCACGTGCAGCGCCTCGGCCCGCTCGGTGCCCGGCATCAGCAGCACGAACTCCTCGCCGCCGTAGCGCGCCGCGACGTCGTGGGTGCGCACGGTGCGCGCCAGCAGGTCGGCGAAGAAGCGCAGCGCCTTGTCCCCCGCGGCGTGCCCGAAGCGGTCGTTGATCTGCTTGAAATGGTCGAGGTCGAACATCACCACGCTGAACGGCGTGCCCTTGCGCGCGATGCGCGAGAGCTCGCGCTCGAACTCGCGCTCGAAGCCCGCACGGTTCGACAGGCCGGTGAGCGGATCGGTGAGCGCGGAGCGCACCAGTCGGGCCTGCAGGGTCTCGAACTCGATCCACATCACGCCGAGCGTCGCCATGACAATGAAGCAGGTGTTGAACAGGAAGACGCCCGCCTCCAGCCCGTTCGAGGCGAAGCTGTCCGCGGGCGGCGCGATGATCGTGCCCGCGGCGCGCAGCAGCGCCACGATGCCGGCCATCCATAGCACCGCGGCGGTGAAGCGGTAGGACAACTGGCATTCCCGGGGCGTTCTCTTCTGCACCTGCCACGCGCCGCGAACCAGGATCACCGCCATCGCCACGGTCACCACCAGGATGCGGGCCTGCAGGTTCGGCCGCACCTCGGAGAAGAACAGCAGCAGCACCAGGGCCAGCACGGTCATGCCGATGCCGAGCGCGTCGCGCGGGGTGTCGCCCATGAACTGGCGTAGGCAGCGGATGCCGAGCACCAGCGCGGCGATGATCAGCGTGTTGGCCACGGTGATCGAGAGCAGGTCCGGGATCTGACCGCGCAGGGCGAAGCCCGCGAGCCCGACGGCGAGCAGGACCATGGCGAAGCCCCAGCGGCCGATCATCGACGAGGTGCCGTGCATCGCCGAGAACAGGAACGACACCGTTCCCATCAACCCGGAGACGAGCACGCAAGCCACCACCAGGGTCCGGGTATCGAGCTCCATGCCCGGATGATCGCAGCGTGCGGCAGCCGGGGCAATCAATACCTTGGGCGGGGAGGCCCCGGCGCCGCACGCGTCGCGGAAACCGCGCCCATCCCTTAGACTTGCCGCCATGCAAAGCCTCGATCCGATCACCCTTTCGGTCATCCAGAACGGCCTGCAACAGGTCTGCAACGAGATGGACCTCGCCTTCGTGCGCGCCGCGTTCAGCCCGGTGATCTCAGAGGGCCTGGACCGCTCCGACGGCATCTACGCGGCGGAGGACGGCCGCCTGATCGCGCAGGGCGACCTCGGCTTGCCGGTGTTCGTCGGCACCATGCAGTTCTCCACCCAGGCCGTGATCGAGTGCGTGCGCCGGCACGGCTGGACGGTCGAGCCCGGCGACGTCTTCGTGGTGAACGACCCCTACCTCGGCGGCACCCACCTGATGGACGTGAAGTTCGTGCGGCCGTTCTTCCACCGCGGCAGGCTCTGGTCGTGGCTGTCGAACACCGGGCACTGGCCGGACCTCGGCGGCATGGTGCCCGGGGGGTTCTCGGCGAACGCCACCGAGGTCGAGCAGGAGGGGCTGCGCCTGCCGCCGGTGAAGCTCTACAAGAAGGGGGTGATCGACGTCGAGATCCTGTCGATCATCCAGTCGAACATCCGCATCGCCGACCAGCGTATCGGCGACATCAAGGCGCAGGCCGCGGCGCTCGCCACCGGCGAGAAGCGCCTCAGCGCCCTGCTCGAGCGCTATGGCGCGGACACGGTGGAGGCGGCGATCGCCGAACTGCGCACGCGCGCGTCGCAGCAGATGCGCGCCAAGATCGCGCGCATTCCAGAAGGCACCTACGAGGGCCATTCGATCGTCGATTCCGACGGCGTGGTCGATGCGCCACTCGACATCCGCCTGAAACTCACGCGCACCGTCGACGGGCGGCTGGTGTTCGATTTCGCCGGCTCCTCGCCGCCGTGCAAGGGGCCGATGAATTCAGTCATCGCCACTACAAAGTCGTCGGTGTACCTCGCGGTGAAGCATGTGTTCCCGGACGTGCCGATCAACGCCGGCACCTTCGAGCCGCTGGAGATCATCGACCCCGAGGACACCTTCCTCTACGCGAAGTACCCGCGGCCGGTGTCCGGCTGCGCCGCCGAGGTCAGCCAGCGCATCGCCGAGGCGGTGTTCGACGCGCTGGTGAAGGCGATCCCGGACGAGCTGTTCGCCTCGCCTGCCGGCACCTCGGGCAACCTCGCCATTGGCGGCTTCGACCCGGTGAAGAACCGGCCCTACGTGATGTACCTGTTCACCGGCGGCGGCTACGGCGGCAGCCCCGAAGGCGACGGCATTTCCAACGGCTGCTCGACCATCGGCATCTCGAAGATGCCGCCGATCGAGGTGATGGAGCAGTACTACCCGATCCTGTTCGAGGAGTTCTCGCTCTACGAAGGGTCGGGCGGCGCCGGCGCGGCGCGCGGCGGCTTCGGCGTGAACTACGCCATACGCCTTCGCGAAGGCGCGGCGCGCGCCTCGATGGTGATGGACCACGGCCGCAGCGGGCCGCTGGGCGCGCTCGGCGGCGCCGAGGGCGGCGTGAACAAGGTGGCCGTGGAGCGTCCCGGCGGCATCTACCGGCCGCTGCACCTGTCCAAGGACCAGGACATCCAGCTCGCCCCGGGCGACGTGATCCGGGTGTCCACGCCGGGCGGCGGCGGCTACGGCAAGGCCTTCACGCGCGCGCCGCAGAAAGTCGCCACCGACGTGCTGCGCGGCTATTACACGCCGCAGGAAGCCGAGACCCGCTTCGGCGTGGCGCTCGACGCTGCGGGCGCCGTCGACCCCGCCCGCACTGCCACCCTGCGCAAGGCATGACCGAAAAAGGGGTCAGACCCCTTTTCTGCGGTGCACCGCAGCATGCGTAATCCGCTCGAGCGCTATGCCTGGCTCTCGGTCGGCGCGGCACTGGCGACGATCGCGCTCAAGCTGCTGGCGTGGTGGCTCACCGATTCGGTGGGCCTGCTCTCGGACGCGCTTGAATCCTTCGTCAACCTCGCCGCTGCGTTGCTTGCGCTTGCGATGCTGCGGCTTTCGGCGATGCCGGCGGATGCGGCCCATCCCTACGGACGCTCCAAGGCGGAGTATTTCGCGAGCGGCGCGGAAGGGGCGCTGATCGTGCTCGCCGCCACGGGCATCATCTGGGCGGCGCTGCCGCGGCTGGTCGAGCCGAAGATGATCGTCCTGCCCTTCGCCGGCATCGCGCTGACGGTGCTCGCCTCGCTCATCAACCTGGCGGTCGCGCGCATCCTTCTCAAGGCCGGCCGGGCGCATCACAGCATTGCGCTGGAGGCCGACGCGCACCACCTGATGACCGACGTCTGGACCTCGGTCGGCGTGGTCGCCGGCGTCGCGCTTGTGGCGCTGACCGGGTGGGCGCGCCTGGACCCCCTGCTCGCGCTCGCGGTGGCGGGGCACATCCTGTGGATCGGCGGCAAGCTGATGCGCCGCTCGGTGGCCGGCCTGCTCGATGCGGCCATCCCGGGCGGCGAGCAGGACGACGTGACGAAGATCTTCGCCGAGTATTCGAAGCGCTACGGTGTCGCCTTCCACGCGCTGCGCACCCGGCGCGCCGGCACGCGGCGCTTCGTTTCCTTCCACCTGCTGGTGCCGGACGAATGGACCGTGGCCCACGCCCACGGCCTGTCCGAGGAGATCGAGCAGCGCATCCGCGACCTGGTGCCGAACGCCACCACCTTCTGCCACATCGAGCCGATCTCGCACCCGAGTTCGTACGACGACATGGAGCTGGATCGGTAGCAGGGCGAAAAAAGGGGTCTGACCCCTTTTTCAGCAGGTCACGCCGGCAGGACGGTCGACTCAACGAAAAAGGGGTCTGACCCCTTCTTCTTAACCCTGGTCAGGCCGCAACCCGCTCCGCGATGGGCACAGCCCGGTAGGTCGTCTTCGACGGCACGTCCGGCGCCACATGCATGACGCCGGCGGCGAGGTCCATGATCACCGAGCCCACGGTTTCGACGCGCGCCTCGCGCGGGCGCGAGGGATCAGGATGCCGGCAGATCGACAGCAGGCCGTCGGCTTCGTCGCGCAGCATGTGCTTCACTTCCTCGATGCCGATCTTCGCCGGTGCGGCCGCGACCAGCGCCTGGATGCGTGCGTAGCGTTGCTCGGTGGCGAGGTTGGGCGGAATCGGCGCCTGGCCGAGCGCCCCGGCGGCGCAGAGGAAATGGTTCGTGTGGCAGACTGCGCCGTCCTCGGCGTGGATCACGTCCACGCCGCGCGGCGAAAGTTCGAGGCTGGCAGCGTCGCCTGCGCGGTCGGCGCAGAGTACGTTCGACGAGCCGCCATGCGTGACGCTGGCCGCGAGGCCGATGGCCTCTGCAACGCTCGGCCGCTTCAACAGCGCGCGCAGCAGCACGTGCACCGGCACGCCGGGCCGCGATCCGTCGTCGGTCGAACGCATCAGGTTCAGGCACATGCCGAAGCCGGCCTCGTTCAGGCCGATCTTGGCGAGCATGCCCGCCTCGGTGAAGGCCAGCGCGCGACGCCCGTCGGTCTCGCAGATGCGCAGCAGCACCACCGCGGCGCGCTGCGCGCCGATCCAGTCCCAGTTCTGCGCCAGCAGCGTAGCGCCGGACACGCTGCGCGCCGGTTGCACCGCGAGCGCGGTGCACTCACCCCAGTCCGGCACGCCGGCGTCGCGGTTCGCGCGCTCGGTGGCCGCCCAGGCCGGAGAAGGTTCCCCGGGATAGGACGGCGGCAGGATCTCGGTGCGCGCATTCAGCGCGAGGATCTCGTTCACCGCGTAGCCGGAGCCCGCGGCGATGCCCTCGATCTCCTCGAGCAGTTCCGCATCCAGGTTGCCGATGATGTCGCGGTAGCCGGTGGCGCGCTGCTGCGCGCCGGCCCAGTGGATGCCGCAATAGGCGAACTGGCGCGCGTAGGTGGCGATCGAGTGACCGATGCGCTCGCGTGCCGCGCTGCCGTGGGCGCGGCCCCGTTCGTGCGCGCTGCCCTGCGTGTCGATGATGGGAAACATCATGGCCCTCCGTGATTGGGACGATTGTAGGACGAACTACCGAAAAAGGGGTCAGACCCCATTTTCAGATGGCATCCGCGGCACGAGGGTCAACTCAACGGAAATGGGGTCTGACCCCTTTTTCATCGACCCTTGTCGCCAAGCTTGGCAAGGACGACGGGATCCAGGGTTTCGCTCGCCATCCGCTCGCCGAAGCCGGCGTCAGCGAAGCGCTGGAAGAACGCCTGCATGTCCTTCTGCAGGCGCGCGCCGTCGGGGTCATCGCCGACCATGACACCCGCGTAAGTCATGTCCTTCAGGCAGTTGGCGATGCTGAACTGGTTGCCGCGATAGTTGCCCTCGAGCGCCGGCGCGATCATGGTCTCGAGGATGCGCGAGCCGCCGGCCCCCTTGGCGAGCATCGGATAGAGCGCCGCCCAGTCGATGCCGTGCCGGCGCGCGGCGCCGAACGCCTGCGCCACCAGCGCACGCGTGCCGACCGTAAGGAAGTTGTTCAGCAGCTTCGCGGCATTGCCCGCCCCCGGCCCGCCGAAGCGCGTCAGCTCGCTCGAGTAGCGTTCGATGATCGGCTTGGCGCGCGCGAAGGCCGTATCACTGCCGCCGGCCAGCGTGCCGAGCTTGCCCTGCGCGGCATGCGGCGGCCCGCCCACCACCGGCGCATCGACGAAATCGATGCCACGCTTCGCCAGCTGCGCGGCCAGCTTGCGGGACACCTCCGGCAGCGACGTGGTGACATCGATCACCAGCGCGCCCTGCTTCAGCTTGATGCCGGGGCCGTTGACGATCTCCTCCACCACCTGCGCGCTGTTCACGCACAGCATCAGCACGTCGACACCGCCCGCGAGCGCCTCGAGCGTCTTCGCCTCGGTGGCGCCCTTTGCGAGCAGATCCTCGATCGGCTTGCGATTGCGGTGCGCGAACACCGCCACTGCGTGTCCCGCCTTCAGCAGGTTGACGCAGATGCCGTGCCCCATCATGCCGGCGCCGATGAAACCGATGGACTCCATCCCGGTGTTCTCCTGTCAGTGTGGCTGCAAGACTAGCGCGAACCGGTCCGCCGCGCGCCACGGTTTCACGCAGGCAGGATGTCCGCGCGCCCGTTGTTCAGCACCACCACGCCACGCGCCGGCACCAGGCTGCGAAACGACACCACCGCCCCGTCCACCCAAAGCTCGGTGCGCACCGTTTCGCCCGGCAGCACCGGCGCCGAGAGCCGCACCGAAAGCGAATGCAGGCGCGCCGGATCGTAGCCACAGCAGCTGCGCAGCACGGCGTGCCCGGCGATGCCGTAGGTGCACAGCCCCTGCAGGATCGGCCGCTCGAACCCGGCCTCGGCCGCGGCGCGCGGGTCGGCGTTGTGCGGGTTCGGGTCGCCGTTGAGGCGAAACAGCAGCGCCTGCTGCGGCACCGTCGGGAAATCGCACACCAGGTCTGGTGCCCGCTGCGGCAGCGGATGCGCGGGGCGCACCGGCCCGGAGGGCCCGCCGAAGCCGCCATCGTTGCGCGCGAACGAGGTGTGCGTAACGCGAAACAGCGCCTGCCCGCTGTTCGCGTCGAGGCCGGTGCGCTCGGTGTAGACCAGCGCGCCGCGCCCGGCGCCCTTGTCGACGATGCCGGTGACGCGGGTGCGTGCCCGGATCCGGCCCGCCGCCGGCAACGGCGCGAGGAATTCCATCCCCTGCTCGCCGTGCAGCACGTGCTCCCAGTCGAGCCCCGTATCCGGCTCGCGGATCCACAGGCCCGGCCCCGCCAGCACCGAGCCGAAGGTCGGCAGCACGCGCAGGGCCTTCTCGTAGACGAAGGCAAGCTGCCCCTCGTCGAGCGGATCGTGGCCGAGGCCGACGCCGAGCGCGTAGACCATTGCCGCGCGCGCCGTCCAGACCTGCTCGACTTTCGGGAACTCGCGCCTGAGCAGCCGTTCGTAATCGATTGCCATGCCCATAGAATAGCCCGGCCATGCGATTGCACGACATGCTGAATCGCGCCGCCGAACTGCATCCCGCGCGGCCCGCTATCGTCGACGGTCCCCTGCGGCGCAGTTACGCCGACACCGCGAAGCGCGTTCGCCGGCTGGCCGCCGGCCTGCTCGCACGTGCCGGCAGGCCGGGCGCCCACGTGGCCATCCTCGCGCGCAACAGTCACCGGTTCTTCGAGACCTACTTCGCCTGCGCCGCTGCGGGACTGGTCGCAGTGCCGCTCAACATCCGCCTCGCGCCGGCCGAACTCGGTTTCGTGCTCGACGACGCGGAGGCCTGCATGGTCCTCGGCGACGCCGACCTGCTCGCGACGATTCCCGGGACCCTGCCGAGAATTTCGTTCGACGACCCCGCAGGCTACGAGCAGCTGATCGCCACGGCGCCGGAGGGCTTCGCGCCGCCACCGGGCGACGACGCGGCGCTCGCGCACCTGTGCTACACCGGCGGCACCACGGGACGGCCGAAAGGCGTGATGCTCAGCCACCGCAACGTGGCAACCAGCGCCCTGAACAAGATCCGGCTTGGGGACTTTCGCGAGGACGACGTCTGGCTGCACGCGGCGCCGATGTTCCACCAGGCCGATTCCTGGGCGGTGTTCTCCTTCACCCAACTTGGCGCGACGCACGTGTTCACCCCGAAGTTCGACGCTGCGCGCCTGCTCGACCTCATCGAGACACACGCCATCACGGCGACGCAGATCGTGCCGACCATGCTCTTCCTGCTGCTCGAGCGGCCCGACCTGGGCGCGCGCCGGCTCGGCAGCCTGCGCCGCATCCTGTACGGCTCGGCGCCGATGCCGCTGGCGCGCCTCGGCGCGGCCATCGAACGCTTCGGCCCGATCTTCCAGCACATCTACGGTCAGACCGAGTCGGCCGGCACCATGACCGCGACCGAGGTGTCGGCACTGCGCGAATGGGTCGCGCGCGCCGACCCGCGGCTTGCCTCCTGCGGGCGCGCGGTGCCGGGCGTCGAGGTGAAGGTGACCGATGCCGCGGGCGACCCGTTGCCGGCCGGCACCGTCGGACGCATCCATGCGCGCGGGCCGACGGTGATGGCCGGCTACTGGAAGCGTCCGGAGGACACGCGCGCGGCACTGCGTACCGGCTGGCTGGACACCGGCGACCTCGGCCGCATGGACGGCGAGGGCTACCTCACGATCGTCGACCGCGCGAAGGACATGATCCTCAGCGGCGGCGAGAACGTGTATTCCGCGGAGGTGGAGGACGCGCTCTGCGCGCACCCGTCGGTCGCCGAGGCGGCGGTCATCGGCCTGCCCGACGAAAAATGGGGCGAGGCGGTTGCCGCCATCGTCACCCTCGCGCCGAACGCCGCCGTGGACGAGGCGGCGCTGATCGCGCATTGCCGGGCGCGGATCGCCGGCTACAAGTGTCCCCGGACCGTGACCATCGTCGAGGCACTGCCCAAGAGCGCCGCGGGCAAGGTGCTGAAAGCCGAACTGCGCGCGCAATTCAGTCGATCTTCGATTCGTCCTTGTACATGACCTTGTGCCGGGTCTCCTCGACCCAGCGGTCGATGTCCTCCGGCGTCATGTAGTGCTGCATGTCGTAGCGGCCGTAGCTTGCGATCTCGGGCAGGGTCTTCTTCCAGCGCTTGTACGGCGCCTTCGCCGGATGGCCGAAGGCGAGGAGGTCGATGATGGACAGGTCCTGCGGCACGCCGAGCAGCGGCCGCAGCGCGTTCTGCGCGTTCTCCTGCCCGATGGCCGTCACCCACCACACGCCGTAGCCGAGTGCGGCGGCGGCAAGGTGCGCCGACATGGTCGAGGCCGCCACGCTCTGCAGCAGGATGCGCTCGGCGTTCTGGTGATAGAGCCGGTCCAGTTCCGAGCCGTCGCGCAGCACCGGAAAAGCGCGCGTCCAGCGGAAGTCCGCCACCACCACGATCAAGCCCGGCGCGGTTTCCAGTCCGCGGTAGTTCGGCGTCGGGAACTTCATCTTCAGCTTCGCGCGCACGCGCTGCTCGTCGACGAAGTAATCGGCGATCGTCTTCTTCACGGCGGCATCGGTAATGACGATGAAGTGCCAGGGCTGTGCATTCGCCCCCGAGGGCGCATGGCGTGCCGCCTCAAGGATCAGGTCGTAGTGTTCCGGCGGCACCGGGCGCGCCGGATCGAACTGCCGCGAGGTCTTGCGCTCGCGCACCACGTCCATCAGCGCTTCGTAGCGGGCCGTATCGACGCTCATGGATGGCTCCTCCTCCCGGTTGCGCGGCGGCTGCGGTAGGCTGCGCGCATGGCTGAAACGGGGATCCAGTATCGCACAGCGATCCTGCCCGCCCTGCTTCTCGCGCTCGCCGCCTGCACGCCGCTGCAACGACCGGACAGCGGGCCGGAGGCGCGTGTCGCGCAGGTGCTCGAGCAGCGCGGCGCGGGCGCGGACGCCCTGCGCATCATCGACAACGTCGTGCGCCACGAGGCACCGCGGCCCGCGCCCCACCCGCTGGTGCGCGAGGCCCTGGCGCGGCCGGCGGCGAGCGCGGATGCGGTTGCGTTCTTTTCGCGGGCGGTGCCTGCCCCGATCGTCCGGCTGGCCGCTGCCGCGCGCGCCGAAGCGGAACCCGGCCCGGTGCTGGAGATCCGCGCCCTGCTCGATCCGTTCCTCGCGCAACTCGCACGCGCCCGGACGGACCTGCTAGCCGCCCGCCGCATCGCCCTGGAGCCCGGCGGCATGGTCCAGTCGCTCGCCGCCGCGCTTCCGGACCTCGATCGACAGCAGGGGGTGCTCGACAGCATCCCGGCCAGCGCGCTGGAGGCGGCCGCGCGTCGCTTCACCGATGCGCTCGGCGAGCTGGTCGAGGCGCTGCGCAAGGCGGGCGGCCGCCTGCGCTTTCCGCCGGCGGGCCTGCGCTTCGAATCGGCCATCGGGCCGGTGCTGGTCGGCACGGCCGGCGACGACGCGCACCCGCCCGGCATGGCGCTGATCGTTGACCCCGGCGGCAACGACACCTACGCGCGCACCCCGCTCGGGCATGGCGCGGTCTCGGTGGTCGTCGACCTCGGTGGCGACGACATCTACCGCGGTGGCGACCTCGCGGTGCAAGGCTTCGCGGCCATCGTCGATCTCGCCGGCAATGACCGATACGAATCGGAAGGTCCTGCGTGGGGCGCGGCCGTGGCCGGTGTCGCGCTGCTCCTCGATGCCGCCGGCGACGACGTCTACGCCGGCGGCGTCTTCGGCCAGGGCGCAGCCCTCGCTGGCATCGGCGCGCTGCTCGACCTCTGCGGCAACGACCGCTATCGCCTGCGCGCCGGCGGCCAGGGATTCGGCATGGCGGGCGGCGTCGGCCTGCTGTGGGACCGCGCCGGCAACGACCGTTACGAGGCAGGCGGTTTCGGCGATCCGTTCTCGCGTGGCGGCGGCATCAGTTTCGCGCAGGGCGCGGGCACGGGCGCGCGCACCGCGCTCGCCGGCGGGCTCGGCATCCTGCGCGACGATGGCGGCGACGATGTCTACGCCGCGCAGATGTTCGCGCAGGGTGCGGGCTATTACCTCGGCGGGGGGCTGCTGTGGGACCGCGGTGGCAACGACGCCTACAGCGCGGTGCGCTACGCGCAGGGCTCGGGCACCCATGAAGCGTTCGGTCTGCTGGTCGACGAGCAGGGCAATGACCGATACGAACTCACCGTGGGCGTCGGGCAGGGCATAGGCCTCGACCTCGCCGTCGGCGTGCTGTCCGACGGCGGCGGTGACGATCAATACCTTGCGCCCGCGCTCGCGCAGGGCGCGGCCACCGACAACGGCTTCGGCCTGCTCGTCGACGCCGGCGGCACCGACGCATTCCACCTCGAGCATGAGCGCGCCGGCTGGGGTTGGGCCGAAGGCGCGCGCGACCTGCCGAGCATCGCGGTGCTGCTGGCGGACGGCGCGGCGCGGTTCACCCGCGCCGGCGCGCCGGTGGCGGCGAATCGCGCGCGCGGCGGGCCGAACGCGGATCTCCCCCCGGCGGCTGAACCGGCCCCGGTGGATGCCTGCCCGGCGACACCGCAGGACGCGATCCCCTCCGACCTGCACTTCGCGGAAGCCCTGCGTCGCACCATGCCAGGCTTCGCCGGGGCGCGCGGCGATGGCGCCGCCTGGGCGCAAGTGCGTTCGCGCCTTGCGCAGGACGTCGAAGGCGCGTTCGAGGACACTCCACCGGAGGACTTCAACGCCATGTGGACCCTGAGCATCGCGCTGCGCTGCACGCTTGCCGCGCTCGACGCCAACGCGCAATCCCGCCTGCTGGCGGCCTTCGAGCGCGTGCTCACGGCGCAACCGGCGTCGCCGTTCGCTGCGCCGATCGCGGTCGCGCTGCGCGGGCGGCGCGCGCCGGAGGGAATCATCGCGCGCCTCGCCGCCCACCCGGCGTGCAGCCTGCGCACTGCGGCGCTGGTCCTGGCGGACGACGCGACGGGCGCGCAACGCGCGCTCGGGTCTTCCTGCTGGTGGATGCAGGCGCGGGCGCTGCGCCTGCTGAAGGACGCGGGCCTCGCGCCGGCGAACCCCGGCGCCCTGCCCGCGTTCCTGCGGCCGCCTCAGCGGCCGTAGTAGGCCTTGACGGTCTCCCAGGCCACGGCCTGAAGGTGCGCGGCGGTTCCCTCGTCCAGCCCCGCGTTGTACTTCGCGCCCACCGGCGTGCGGTTCGTCAGCGAGGCAAACACCGTCGCCGCGGCGAGGTAGGTGCCGGCGAGACTCGGGTGGCGCTTGTCCGGTGCGTACAGCTCGAGGTCCGGCTTCATCGCGATCGAGCGGGCGAAGGCGAGCCCGGCGGGGATCACCAGCACCTCGTTGTCGTTGCCGGCCTGCGTGTAAGCCTCGGCAAGCTCGGCGGTCATCTCCGGCTTGTCGGCGTAGGCCCAGGACATGAAGTACGCCGGCTTCGAGTTGTGCTTGCGGATGGTCTCGGCGTGCTTCTTCGCGTACTCGGTGAACACCGTCTTCAGCTGGGGGTGCACCGGGCACTGGCTGCAATCCATGATGATGGTGACGTCGAAGAGCTTCGCCCGAGGCGGGTTGAACACCACGTTGTTCTTCGCGTCGAAGGAATACTTCGCCAGTGCGTTCGGCCGGAACTGCGTCTCGACGTCGTGCCAGTCAAGGCCCGAGCCGCTGATCGTCACCGAGGTGCTGCGAAAGCGCGCCGGCGCCGGCGCGCTCGAGGCGATCCGGCCCACGTGGTTGTGCAGGCTGTTGTTGTAGTAAAAGAAGCTGTTGCCGACGTAGAGGATGGAGGCCGGCGCGTCGCCGGCGTCGGTGATCTTCGGTTTAGTCTGTGCCGTGGCAGGCGCCGAGACGAACGCTGCGGCAAGCAGGGCGATGCGGACAAGCTGTTTCAAGATGGCTTCCTCGGGGAACGGGAGCGCCATCATACCGGCGCGCCGCCCCGCCGGCGCGTGCTTCAGTGCCCCGCAGCGGCCAGCCGCGCCCCCTTCTCGGCGAGCAGTTCGCGCAGCACCGAGCGGTGGCAGCGCGCCTCGTCCTCGCAGTAGCACCCCACCGAGAACGCCGTGGTCTGCGACAGGGCGGCGAGCAGTTCCAGCAGCCGGGCGCGCTCCGCCTGCGCCATTTCCTTGCGGTACTTGCGGCGGAAGTCGTCCCAGTCCTTGTCCGAACTCGCCTTCATCGCCTGCTTCACCAGCGCGTCGCTCGGCGCGAGCTCCGGCAGCCATGCGTCGTACCAGTTCTCGGCGGCGAAGCGCTCCTTCGCCACGCCGCGCGGCGGGCGGCGCACCGTGCCGATGCGCAGGCCTTCGCCCTTCACGCGCGCGGAACCGAGGCGAAGCACACGGATCATGGTCGCAGGGTACGACAATCGACTGACGCGGTCATGTCGGAGAATGCCGGCCACGGCAAGACGTGCCCGACCGGGCACAGTTGCCGCGTGGCCATGGCGTCCTGCCCTCCGTCATGCTAAAGCGTGGCCGCGAACGCCAGCAATTCGGCCGCGAACTTCGCCGGCCGCTCGACCGGGATCAGGTGCCCGGCATCCTCGAACACCACCGACTTGCGGGTGCGGATCCGCGCCGCCAGCGCCTCGACGTCTTCCTGCACGCGGAAAACCCGGTCGTGCAGCCCGGTCATCAGCAGCACCGGGACCTGCAGCTTTTCGTAGGGGAGATCCCAGTCGGTGGCAAGCGAGCCCTGCATCAGGCGGAACAGGCCATCCGCCGGATCCGACGGCGCAAACGGCTCGCCGGTGAAGATCCCGTCGCGCATCGCCACGAGTTGTTCCGGGTTTACCAGCATCGGCAGATTCGCGGTCATCAGCAGGCGCGCGCCACCCGCGCGCGCCATCGCAACCATGGCCTCGTTGATCCACTGCAACCGCGCACCCGGCCGGCGCAGGGTGTTGATGAGCACGATGCCCTCGGCCGGTACCCCGGCAAGGTGGCCCTGCGCGGCGAACAGCCCGCCGATCGACAGGCCGACCAGGATCGGCCCGGGCGGCTTGACGTGCGCCATCACCTGCACGAAATCGTCGACGATGCCGGCCGGCGTCAGGGCCGTGCCCGCGCCGAAGGTGGTGTCCGCCTGGCCGCGGAAGTTCCACGCCAGGGTGCCGTAGCCGGCGGCGCGCAGCGCCGGACCGATCGCCGCGTGCTGCCAGGTGCCGGTGTTGCCGGTGAGCGCGTTGACGAAGACGAAGGTCCGGCCCGTCTTGCCGGGCGCGGCATACTCATAGTGCAGGGATTCACCGGGGCGCAGATCGAGTCTTGGCATGATTACTCCAGTCGAGGGGCGTGCGGCACGCCAGCGGGCGTGCGCAGGAACAGCGCGGCGATGGCGCAGAGGACCGGCAGCACGGCGAGCAGCCGCAGCGTCAGCGACGCGCTGCCGAGCAGGTCGAAGGCGAGGCCCACGGGCAGCGGGCCGAGCGAGGCGCCCACCACCGCCACCATCTGGCCGGTGCCCTGCAGGCTGCCGAGATGCCTGCGCCCGAAATAACGTGGCATCAGGTAGCCGAACATGGTCATGCTGAACGCATTGTTGATGCCGAACAGGATGGCGTAGGCGATGGCGTCGGTCAGGTCCTGCACGAAGGTGATGCCGATGAGCGAGGCGGCGGTGACCAACAGGCCGGTGCCAAACACGTAGCGGGTGCGGATGTGGTCGAAGGCCCGGCCGACGAAGGGCATGGCCAGCATCATCGCCACCGCGGACACCGGAAACACGCGCGCCGCGATCTCGACCGAGACGCCCTGCGTGCGCAGGATCGAGACCTGGTAGAAGTGCAGCGTGGTGACCAGCATCGCGATCGCGAACCAGCCGCCGGCGAGGATGTAGAACGCCGGCGTCGCGCAGGCCTGCTTGCGCGTCAGCCCCTGCAGGGCACTCGCCGCCGCGGCCTCGCTCGGTTCCGCGTCGCCGTCGGGGTGCAGGCCGCGGTCCTCGGGCTTGTCGTACACCAGCAGGAAGAGCGGCGGCAGCATGATGAGCCAGGTGAGCAGCCCCAGCAGCACCCAGGCGGTGCGCCAGCCGAACTGCGCGATCAGGTACTGCCCAAGCGGCGGATGCACCGCCATCGACACCCCGAAGCCGAGCGCCATCAGGCTCATCGCGAAGCCGCGCCGGCGGCTGAACCACTGCGCAACGAGGTTCGCGCAGTTCATCATGATCGAGCCCTGGCCAAGGAAGCGCAGCGCGGCGAAGCCGAGCGCGAGCGACAGCATGCCCGCGGCGGCGCCGAACAGCATGCAGGCAATTCCCAGCAGGCCGATGACGATGAGCGACATGCGGCGCGGGCCGTGGCGATCGACCATGCGGCCCATGGCGGGCAGCAGGAAGGCGGCGCACAGCGTGGCGAAGCCGTAGGCCGAGGCGATCGCGCCGTTGGACAGGCCGAGGTCCCGGCCGATCGGCCCGACGAAGACGCTGAAGGTGTGCGACTGGCCGGGACCGCTGGCGAAGATGCCGAGGCCGGCGACGGCGAGGATGGTCCAGCCGTAGAAGGCACGGCGATTCAGCGCATCGAACAGGCGATCGCGCAGGCCGGCCACCGGACTCAGGAGGCCCGCCGCAGGATCGACCCTGCGCGACCCTTGAACCCCATCCCTGGAACGAACGCCAGCATCGCCCGATGGTACGCTGCGCGCGGGCACTTTTAGCCGTGTTTCACATCGCCCTCGGTGGCACGCGCAGGGCGGCACCGCGCGCAGTTCACCGCGCGGCCGGGCCGGACGCCGGATCAGGCCTTATAGTAACTTATATGTTACCTTAAGGCCCGGACCGGCGCGCGTCGGCCCCTCAGATCACGCGGTTCGCGCGCAGCGCGGCGATCGCCGCGGCGTCGTAGCCAAGTTCGGCCAGCACCACGTCCGTGTGTTCGCCAAGCCGCGGCGCCTCGCCTTGCTGCACCGGGCTGGCGCTCATCTCCACCGGGTGCGGCGCAAGCGGGAAGCTGCCCTCAAGTCCGCCGAAGGTCATCGCGCCGAGCAGCCCGGTGGCCACGACGTGCGGATCGGCCAGCGTTTCGCGCGGCGTGTACACGGGCGCTGCCGGCAGGCGCGCCGCGTCGAGCGCGGCCAGCACCTCGCTGCGCGTGCGGGTCGCGCACCACGCCGCCATGATGGCGCTGATCTCCGCGCCGCGCGCGCCGCGCTGCGGATCGGTGGCGAGCCCGGGATCGTCCTTCAGTTCCGGCTGCCCCACCAGGTCGCACCAGCGGTCGAACATCGGCTTGCCGAGGGTCTGCACCAGCACCCAGCCATCGCGCGTGCGGTAGGTGTCCGCGGGCGCGGCGAGGAAGCCGCGGTTGCCGAGCGCCGGCCGGTCGTTTCCGAGGATCGCCTGTTCGATCAGCACCGCGTTCATCGCCACCAGCGCGCTGCGCAGCAGCGAGCCCTCGACTTTCTGGCCACGGCCGGTTTTCTCGCGCGCCCAGAGCGCGGCGAGCGCGCCGTTGGCCAGCGCCAGCGCGGTGGTGAAGTCGACGTAGTTGGAACTCGAGCGCGCCGGCCGCGTGTCGTCGCCCGAGAGATACATCGCGCCGCTCATTGCCTGGCCGACCGCGTCGAAGCCGGGACGCTCGGCGTAGGGACCGCTCGATCCATAGGCGGTACCAAGCACCATCACGAGGCGCGGGTTGACCGCCGAAAGCGTCTCCCAATCAAGGCCCAGCTTGGCGAGCGTCGGCGGCGGCAGGTTCACCACCACCACGTCCGCGGTCTCGGCCAGGCGGCGGATGATGCCGCGCGCCTCGCGGTGCGCGAGGTCCAGCGTCAGGCAGCGCTTGCCGCGGTTCATCTGCAGGAACAGCCCCCCCTCGCCCGTCTTCGCGAGGTTCGGGATGGCGCGATCCTCGCCGCCCTCGCGCCGTTCGACGCGGATCACGTCGGCGCCATGGTCGGCCAGCAACGCCGCGCAGTACGGCCCGGCGATGTAGCGGCCGAAATCGACCACGCGAATGCCTTCGAGCAGGGGTTTCATCGGTGGACCCGGGAATGTGCTGCCGCTATTGTGAAGGACCTGGTGCGGGAGTGTGCAACATGCCGGTGCAACTGTGGGTTCGCAAGGACGATCTCTCCGAAACGCGCCTCGTCGAGCCACCGGATGCGGCGCTCGCCGCGGGGGCGGTGCGCATCGACATCGACGCCTTCGCCCTGACCGCGAACAATGTCACCTACGCCGCCTTCGGCGAGGCCATGAAGTACTGGCAGTTCTATCCCGCGGGCGAGGACGGCTGGGGTTGCGTGCCGGTCTGGGGCTTCGGCGTGGTGCGTGAATCGAGGGCCGAAGGCGTCGCCGCGGGAGAACGCCTGTGGGGCTACTGGCCGATGGCGGACACGATCGATCTCCTGCCCGCGAGGGTCGACGCCGCCGGCTTCTCGGACGGCGCCCCGCACCGGGCCGAACTGCACCCGGTCTACAACCGCGTCCTGCGCTGCGCCACCGATCCGGGTTACGACCCCTCACTCGAAGCCGAGCAGATGTTGCTGCGACCGCTGTTCGGCACTTCGTTCCTGATCGACGATTTCCTCGCCGAGCAGGCCTTCTTCGGCGCGCAGCGCGTGCTCCTCTCCAGCGCCTCGTCGAAGACCGCTTATGCCCTCGCGTGGCTGCTCGCGCGCCGCGGCGGGGTCGAGGTGATCGGGCTCACCTCGGCCGGCAACCGGGCGTTCGTCGAGCGTCTCGGCTGCTATTCGCGGGTGCTGCCCTACGAGGCGCCCGGGACGCTGGAGGCGACCGCGCCGCTCGTCTATGTCGACTTCGCCGGCAACGCAGACCTGCGTCGCGCGATCCACGAAGGCTTTCCGGCGCTCGCCTACAGTTGCGCGGTCGGCGGCACCCACTGGGAGGCGCTCGGCGGCGGCAAGGGCCTGCCCGGGCCGCGGCCCGAATTGTTCTTTGCCCCCGCGCAGGGCAGGAAGCGCGCCGCGCAATGGGGCGCGCAGGCATTTGCCGAACGGGTGGCCGGGGCGATGCGCGGCTTTTTCGCCGCGGTGCGCCGGCCCGGGAATCCCTGGCTGGTCGTGCGCCGGGCACAGGGTCCGACCGCGGCGGCGACGGCCTGGCGCGAATTGCTCGCCGGCCGCACGCCGCCCGAAGCCGGCCTGATCCTGTCGCTGCGCGACGCCGCTTAGCCCTTCACCAGCCCTGCCACCTTCAGCAGCGGCAGGACGTCCGTGTAGTACTTCTCCGCCCAGGCACGGAACTCGTCCGGGTTCTTGTACCAGGTCGGCTGGATGAACTTGTCGAGGAAGGCCTGGTGCGCCGGGTCGTCCATCGCCTTCTTGAAGGCGTCGTGAATCGTGTTGATGATGTCGCGCGGCGTGCCCTTCGGCGCGAGGATGCCGTAAGGGCTCCAGCCGACGGCGTCGATGCCCTTCTGGCGCAGTGTCGGCACGCCCTTGAAGCGCTCGGTCGGCTGTTCGGTAGCGAGCGCAAGGATGCGCACCCGGCCTTCGTCGGCCAGCGGCGCGAAGGTGGCGCCGTCGGTGATGAAGTCAATGTGCTTGCCGAGCAGCGCGGCGATCGCATCCGGCCCGCCCTTGAAGGGCACCTGGGTGAATTTCGCGCCGGTGGCCTGCTCAATCTGGATCAGGATCAGGTGGCCGGTACCGCCGTGGCCGGTCGAGCCGCTGGTGAGCTTGTTCGGATCCTTCTTCCCGGCGGCGATCAGGTCCTCGATCGTCTTGTAGGGCGAATCCGCCAGCACCGCGACCGCGAAGGTGAAGTTCGACAGCCCGATGACGAACTCGAAATCCTTCAGCGGGTGATAGTTGGTCTGCTGGTAATGCGGGTAGCGGAAGCTGTTCACCGTGTTGGCGGCCAGGGTGTAGCCGTCCGGCCTGGCGTTCAGCAGCAGCGTCGGCGCAAGCGTCGCGCCGGCGCCCGGCTTCGGTTCGATGGCGATCGGCTGGCCGAGAACCTTCGACGCACGCTCGCCGAGAAAGCGCAGGTGCTGGTCCTGGATACCGCCGCCGGGCAGTGCGCCGTACAGCGTGATCGGACGGACCGGGAACTTGCCCTGCGCGCCCGCGAATCCGGGCAGCAGCGACAACGCGCCGGCCCCGGCCGCCGCGCCCATCAGCCTGCGGCGCCCTGAAGACAGGACGTTCTGCGTGGTGTTCGTGCTCATGGTTTTCCTCTTCGTGTTTTTCCTCTCCGGCGCGATCCTAGCACCGGCACAAAGCGCAGGTGGGGCAATTTTCGGGGGGCCGGCACCGAGTCGACGGTGCCTGCATCGCGCCCGCCCAGTGCGCGGTAGAAACCGGCCGCGTTCGGATCCGCGCTCACCTCCAGCACCCGCACCTCGTGCCGCGCGCAGCGGCGCAGCGCGTGCGCGAAAAGCGCGCGTCCGACACCCAGGCCGATGGCGCCCGGCAGGACCCACAAGTGCTCGAGCTCGGCGCCCCGCCCCGCGATGCGGACCGAGACGAAGCCGGCGACCCGCCCCCGCAACAGCGCCACCGTCACTGCATGACGGCGCAGGTGCGCCGGACGCACGGTGAGCCCGGCGCGCCAGAGGCGGATCCACGCCTCGGGGTAGCCCCAGTGGCGTTTTGCCGCATGCGCGATCCGCGTCAGCCGCGGCGCGTCCGCTGGACGGGCGGGACGCAGGCGCACGCGCATGCCGGACTCAGACGCGCAGCGTGCCGTCGATGCAGGTGACGGCGTTGCCGCCGAGATCGATGCGCGCCCCGTCGACCGAGACCCGCATTGCGATGCGTCCATCCCGGCCGAGTTGCATGCCCTGGCGCGCGCGGTAATGGTCGCCGACGCGGGCGAGCAAGCCGGTCTCGGCGAGGAAGGCGCCGACGCTGATGTTGCCGCTGCCGCAGACCGGATCCTCGGGAACGCCATGCGCGGGCGCAAAGGCACGCACGTGCAGTTGCGCCACGCCGTCCTGCGCGGCGCCGAACACCACCACCCCGGTGATGCCCTCGGCCTCGCTCAGGGCGGCAAGTGCCGCCATGTCCGGCACCAGCGCCCCGACCTCCGCGGCATCGCGCAAGCCAGCCACCAGCCAGACCGGCCCGACATCGATCACCCTGGGCGCGGGCGTGCGCAGGACAGCGGCGCCGAGCGCGCCTTCCAGTTCGGGGAGACGGGCCGGGTCGAGTGCTCGCAGCGTGGTCTGCGGCGCGCGCAGCCACAGCCGGGCGGGTCCGCCCGTTTCCACTTTCAGCTCCACGATGCCCGCGCCGCATTCCTGCCGCAAGCGGCCCTCGCGCGGCTGCGCAACCCCGGCCTCCAGCACCGCGTGCGCCGAACCGAGTGTCGGGTGACCGGCAAAGGGAAGTTCTGCGCGCGGCGTGAAGATACGCAGGCGATAGTCGGCCCCGGCCTGCGTCGGCGGCAACACGAAAGTGGTCTCGGACAGGTTGGTCCAGCCGGCAATCGCCTGCATCGTCTCGCCGGACAGGCCCTCGGCGTCGAGCACCACCGCCACCGGGTTGCCGAGAAACGGCTCGGTGGTGAAGACATCGACCTGCTTGAAGCGCAGCGTTCGCATGGCGTGGCCTCCCGGTCTACGGCGTGGCGTCGATGAGGTCCCGGCAGCCGGTCGACTCGAGCACCCCGAGCGCGAGTGCCCGGTCCGCTTCGCCCAATGCGGCGAACTCCTCCCGCAGCCAGCGCAGGCACTTGCCCTGGTACGG
>DATCYZ010000110.1:0-2338 GCA_036526195.1 Burkholderiales bacterium | reverse complement strand
ATGGCCTGCGCGACGTTCTCGTAGGCCTTAAAGTCCGCGTACGGGCCGCTCGAGCCGAAGCCCTTGATCGAGCCCATCACGATCTTCGGGTTGATCGCGTGGATCTTCTCCCAGGAAAAGCCGAGCCGGTCGAGCACGCCGGGGCCGAAGTTCTCCATCACGATGTCGCACTTCTTCACCAGGTCGACGAACACCTGCTTGCCCTCGTCGGTCTTCATGTTGACCGTGATCGAGCGCTTGTTGCTGTTGAGCATCGTGAAATACAGGCTGTCGGCATTCGGCACGTCGCGCAACTGCCCGCGCGTGGCGTCGCCCTGCGGCGGCTCGAACTTGATCACATCCGCGCCCATCCACGCGAGCAGCTGCGAGCAGGTCGGCCCCGCCTGCACGTGCGTCATGTCGAGGATGCGTACGCCCTTGAGTGCTTCCATTCCGGTCTCCAGTCGTTCCGCGGCGGGCAAATCCGGCCCGCCGCCCTAACGGATTGTCCTACTTCTTCTTGCCGGCCGTCGGATTGAGGCTGGTGATGCGGCCGCTTTCGGTGCCGGCGGTCTCGTCGATCACCGCGTTGATCAGCGTCGGCCTGCCCGAGCGCAGCGCTTCTTCCATCGCCTTGCGCAGTTCGGCCGGGGTCGTGGCATGCACGCCCACCCCGCCGAAGGCCTCCATCAGCTTGTCGTAGCGCGCGCCCTTGACGAACACCGTGGGCGCCACGTCGGGACCGCCGCTCGGGTTGATGTCGGTGCCCCGATACACGCCGTTGTTGTTCATCACGACGATGCACACCGGCAGGTTGTAGCGGCAGATCGTCTCCACTTCCATGCCGGAGAAGCCGAAGGCGCTGTCGCCCTCGACCGCGATCACCGGCCCCTTGCTCACCACCGCGGCGGCGACGGCGAATCCCATGCCGATGCCCATCACGCCCCAGGTGCCGACGTCGAGGCGCTTCCTCGGCTGGTACATGTCGACGATGCTGCGCGTGAAGTCGAGCGCGTTCGCGCCCTCGTTCACCAGGCAGGCCTCCGGATTCGCCTTGACGATGTCGCGCACCACGTTGAGCGCGCTGTGGAAGTTCATCGGCACCGGATCCCTGGCCAGCGTCTCGGCCATCTTCGCGAGGTTCTTCCCCTTGCGCTCGTCGATGGCCGCGAGCCAGTCCGCGGGCGGCTTCGCCCAGTCCTTGCCGATGCCCGCGAGCAGCGCCGCCACGCAGGAGCCGATGTCGCCCACCAGCGGCGCCTCGATGCGAACATTGCTGTCCGCCTCCTGCGGCGAGATGTCGATCTGGATGAAGCGCTGCCCGCCCCAGGCCTTGTGGTCCTTGCCGCCCCAGGTCTTGCCCTTGCCCTGCGACAGCAGCCAGTTGAGCCGCGCGCCCACCAGCACCACCACGTCCGCCTCGGGCAGCACGTACGAACGCGCCGCCGCCGCCGACTGCGCGTGCGTGTCGGGCAGCAGGCCCTTGGCCATGGACATCGGCAGGTAGGGAATGCCGGTGCGCTCGACCAGCGCGCGGATGTCGGCATCCGCCTGCGCGTAAGCCGCGCCCTTGCCGAGCAGGATCAGCGGGCGCTTCGCCGCCTTCAGCAGCGCGAGGGCGCGCTCGACCGCGTCCGGGGCCGGGATCTGGCGCGGCGCCGGGTCGACCACCTTGATGAGCGACTTGCGACCGGCCTCCGCGTCCATCGACTGCGCGAACAGCTTGGCCGGCAGGTCGAGGTAGACCCCGCCCGGGCGGCCGGACACGGCGGCCCGGATGGCGCGCGCGATGCCGACGCCGATGTCCTCGGCATGCAGCACGCGATAGGCCGCCTTCGCGACGGGTTTCGCGATCGCGAGCTGGTCCATCTCCTCGTAGTCGCCCTGCATCAGGTCGACGATCTCGCGCTCGCTCGAGCCGCTGACGAGGATCATCGGGAAGCAGTTGGTGGTCGCATGCGCGAGCGCGTTGAGGCCGTTGAGAAAGCCCGGCGCCGACACGGTGAGGCAGATGCCCGGTTTCTGCGTGAGAAAGCCCGCGATCGACGCCGCGTAGCCGGCGTTCTGCTCGTGGCGGAACGACAGCACGCGCAGGCCGGCGGCCTGCGCGCGGCGCGTGAGGTCGGTGATCGGAATGCCGGGCAGGCCGTAGATCGTGTCGATGCCGTTGAGCTTGAGGGCCTCGATCACCAGATCGAAGCCGTCCATCGTTGCGGATGCCTGCTGCACGTCGCTCGCCGTGGCGAGTTGGGGTTCGACGTTGCCCATGGCTGCCTCCTATTGCCTGCGCCGGTTCGGGGGACCGTTATGGTAAGAATCGCGCCCGCGGCGCGCCCTTGACTGCGGTCAATGTTTCCGG
>DATCYZ010000109.1:0-19717 GCA_036526195.1 Burkholderiales bacterium | reverse complement strand
CAGGGCGTGTCCGGGTCGAGAAATGGCACCACCTTCGCGCCGGTTTCCTCCGCGCGCTGCAGCAGGAGCAGGGGGTCGAGTCGCACGAGGCGCCCGTCCTCGTTCGCGTAGCGGTCGCAGGCGCCGGCCTGCCCCGCGCGGATGCGGCACAGCACGGGGCAGGCGTCGCAGCGCACGATGCCGGCGCCGGCATCGCCTGCGTCGGGACTCAGCGCGTCCTCGGGGTCGCGCTCGATCGGGCTGGTCATTTGCGCTTGCGCAGCGCCGCGCGCAGGCGGTGCGGCAGCACCGGCACGCGGGTCATGCGGATGCCGGTGGCGTGCTCGATCGCGCCGAGGATGGCCGGCGCGGTGGGAATCAGGCCGGGCTCGCCCACGCCCTTCGCGCCGGAGGGGCCGAGCGGTTCCGGATCCTCGATCAGGATGCACTGCATGTGCGGCGCGTCGCCCACCGTGGGAATCAGGTAGTCGTGCAGGTTCTCGGTGCGCCCGGGCAGGTATTCCTCCATCAGCGCAAGGCCGAGGCCCTGCAGGATGCCGCCCTGGATCTGGCCCTCGACCTGGGTCGGGTTGATCGCCCGGCCGACGTCGTGCGCCGCGATCACCGTGCGCACCCTGGTGGTGCCGAGCTCCAGGTCGACCTCGACTTCCGCGATCTGCGCGGCGAAGGCGTAGGTGGCATAGGGCACGCCCTGGCCGTTCGCGTCCGCGGGCGTGGTCGGCGGGTCGAAGCGGCCCTCGCCGAGAAAGTCCTGCGTCAGGACGACGCGATGCGTGATGCCGTCCTTGCGAAAGACGATGGCGCCGTCTTCGAGCGCGAGCCGATAGCGGCGATCCTGCCATTCGCCCGCGGGCGCGCCGGCGGCCTCGAACAGCTGCCGGCGCAGGTGATGGCCGGCAAGTTCCGCCGCCTTTCCCGAAACGAAGGTCTGGCGCGAGGCCGAGGTCTTGCCGGCGTCCGCGGTGTGGTCGGTGTCCCCGGAGACCAGCCGGAACGCGGCCATCGGCAGGCCGAGGGCGTCGGCGGCGATCTGCGTGAGGATGGTGTTCGAGCCCTGGCCGATGTCGACCGCGCCGCTGTAAAGCGTCAGTTCGCCGCGCATCGACAGGCCGATGCGGATCGTCGAGGGGTTCGACAGCGCGGTGTTGCCGATGCCATACCACATGCAACCGATGCCGGCGCCGCGGCGCAGCGGGCGGCCGTCGCGCTGCGCCTGCGCGTTGAAGGCTTCTGCCTCGCGCCGCGCCCGCGCCCAGTGCGGCTCGAGCGCATCCAGGCATTCCGTCAGGCCGGCGGAGTGCTCCAGCACCTGCCCGGTGGCGGTGGCGTCGCCCGCCTTGAGCGCGTTGCGTCGGCGGAACTTCAGCCTGTCGAGCTTCATGCGATCGGCGAGCGCATCCATCATGGCTTCGTGCGCGATCGCGCCCTGCGGCACGCCGAAGCCGCGGAACGCGCCGGCCGGGTGGCAATGGGTGAAGAAGGCGCGGCCGCGCGCCTCGACGTTCGGCACCGCGTACGGCCCGGTGGCGTGAATCGGCACGCGCGTGGCCACCGTCGGTCCCCAGCTTGCGTAGGCGCCGGTGTCGAAGATCGCGTCGCACTTCGCCGCCACCAGCCGGCCATGGCTGTCGCAGCCGAACTTCGCGCGGATGCGCGACGGATGCCGCTTGGTGCTTGCCGCCATGGATTCCGGCCGCGACCAGACGCAGGCCACCGGGCGGCCGGTCAGCCAGGCGCCGAGCGCCACCAGCGGTTGCACCGACAGGTCGAGCTTGCCGCCGAAGCCGCCGCCGCAGGCGCTCGGCACGATACGGATCTGCTCCGGGGTGAGGCCCATGACGATGGCGACCTCGTCGCGATCCATGTACGGCGTCTGGGTGCTGACGTGGATCTCGATCCGGTCGCCGACGCGCCGCGCCCAGCCGGCCTCGGGTTCGATGTAGGCGTGTTCGACGAAGGCGGTGTCGAACACGCCTTCCGCGGTGGCGGCGCAGGAGTCGAAGGCGCCCTCCACTTTGCCCTTGATCACGCTGCCGTCGAGCAGCAGGTTGCCGCGCTTTCGCGCCTGCACGCGCGTGGCGCCGTGCGCCATGGCCGCCTTCAGGCCGATGACCGGGTTGAGCGGCGCCCAGGTGACCGGGAAGCTGCCCTCGTCGAAGGCCTCGAGCGTCTCGCGCCGCCCGAGCAGGGCCGCGATCGCCTCGCCGCGGTACCGGGCCTCCTCGCGCGCGAGCACCGGCTGGTCCTTGATCGTCGGGTAGATGCCGTAGCCGTTGGAGGGCACGTCGCGGGCGATCAGCACGCGCTCGATGCCGAGGTGGGCATCGACGAAAGCGCGCAGGTCGCCAAGTCGGAACGTGGCACGGGCGTGCGGCGAGCGGATGACGCGCAACCACAGCGCGTTCTCCGGGATCGCGTCCGCGCCGTAGCGTTCCGCCCCGGTCAGCTTCGCGATGCCGTCGACCTTCACCGCGCGCGCGCCGACGGCCTGCCCGGCGGCGGCCGGCTCTGGCAAGGCGGGGTCCTGCGCCACGGCAAGCACCGCCTCGACGATCTTCTGGTAGCCGGTGCAGCGGCAGAGCACGCCGCCGAGGGCGTCCTCGACCTGCGCCGCATCCGGGCGTGGCGTGCGCGCGAGCAGGTCAGCCGCGGCCATCAGCATGCCCGGCGAGCAGATGCCGCATTGCGCGGCGCCGTGCGCGTGGAACGAACGCTGCAGGGCGCTGAGCGTGCCGTCGGCGGCGAGGCCCTCGACGGTGGTGATGGCGCGCCCGGCCACCTGGCCGAGCGCAGTCAGGCAGGCGCACACCTGCCGGCCGTCGAGGAGCACGGTGCAGGCGCCGCAGTCGCCGGCGTTGCAGCCGATCTTGGTGCCGGTCAGGCCGAGGTCGTCGCGCAGGGCGTCGGCGAGCCGGGTGATGCCCGGCTTGCGCACCGCCACTTCGCGCCCGTTGACCGTGAAGGCGACGAGGTCCGCCTCGATGCCGTCGCGTGGCCGGTTCATGCCGTGCCGCCCTGCGCGAGTTCATCCAGGCAGCGGCGCACCAGCACCAGCGCGCTGTCGCGCCGGTAGTCGGCGTCGCCGCGGACGTCCTCGATCGGGGAGAGCGGGTGAAGGTGTTCGGCGCGCGTGAGCGCGCCGAGCCCGTCGGCAAACGGCGCACCGACCAGTGCCGCCTCGAGCGCAGGCAGGCGCTGCGCCACCGGCGAACAGGCACCGACCGCGACGCGCGCGGCGCGCACCACGCCCGCCTCGTGCTCGATGACCGCGCTCACCATCGCGATCGAGATGACCAGGTAGCGGCGTGCGCCGAGTTTCAGGAAACGGCTGGCAGCGGTGTGGGGTGGGCGCGGCACGATGATCGCCGTCAGCAGTTCGTCGTCACGACGCGCGGTCCTGCGCGGGGCTTCGATGAATTCGGCGAGCGCGAGCGTGCGCTCGCCGGCCGTGCTCGAGAGTTCCACGCGCGCATCCAGCGCAAGCAGGGGCGGCACGCCGTCGGCCGCGGGCGAGGCGTTGCACAGGTTGCCGGCCACGGTGCCGGCGTTCTGGATCTGCACGCCGCCCACTTCGCGTGCCGCCTGCTTCAGGCCGTCGAACAGCGGCGGCAGCGGGGTTTCGAGCACTGCGGTCCACGACGTGGTCGCGCCGATGCGCCAGCCGCCGTCGGTGGTGGCGATGCCGCGCAGCGCGTCGATCGCGGTGATGTCGAGCACCGCGCCGGCCGCGGGGCGCCCGACCCGCGCAGGGAAATGGTCGGTGCCGCCGGCCAGCACGACGAGGCCGGGTTGCGCGAGGTGGCGCAGTGCTTCGTCGCAGGCGGTGGGGCGGAGATACGGCATGGGCGTTTTCGCCGGCGACGTTAGCATGGGCGGGTAGCAGCGGCAACGCGCAGGGGCGGGGGTCGCAGGCGGTCCGGCAGCGCCGGCACGTCCATTATGGTAACATATACGTTACTATATTGCAGGAAGCGGCGCTAGACGCGCGCGCGCGGCGCGTCCGGGGCGTGCAGGCAGTGCGAGACCCAGCGCGCGGTGAGCTTCTCGGCGATCGAATTCTGCTTCAGGCGCTCGTTCAGCGCGGCGAAGTCGACGCGGTCGAGTTCCTGGTCCTGGTTGAAGCAGGAGAAGACATAGCTCGTCTTCCCCGTCTTCGGATCGTGCTGCGGCTGCAGGCACTGCGCGCAGATCTCCTTCATCATGCACTGCATCGGCGAGTTGATCGAGCCGATGGCGACGTGCGCGTCCTTCAGGTGCGCCTTGAGCACGTCGTGGCGCGCGCGCGCCACCGCGGCCATCATGCGGTCCGAACCGATGGCGACGATGCGATCGACCGCCTCGAGCGGGATCGCCGGGGTGCCGAGGCGGCCGCTGGCGTAGCCGTCCATGGCTTGCACGATGTTGCCGAGGAAGCCGCGGTCCTGCGCGCGGGTCGGCGCGAAGCCCGGGGCCTCGTCGCAGCACCAGACGACGACATCGGCCGCCTTTTCGATTTCCTCGACCTTGTAGCGGTCGATCACCTTCTTGTAGCCGGCGAAATAGAGCACCTTCGAGCCCGCGGCGCGCAGCGCCTGCCCGATGGAGAACAGCACCGCGTTGCCGAGGCCGCCGCCGGCAAGCAGCACGGTTTCCCCGGCGGGCGTCTCGGTCGGCGTGCCGGTCGGGCCCATCAGGATCACCGGCTCGCCGGGGCGCAGCAGGGCGCACAGGTCGCTCGAGCCGCCCATCTCCAGCACGATGGTCGAGACCAGGCCCGCTTCGCGGTCCACCCAGGCGCCGGTGAGGGCCAGGCCTTCCATCTGCAAGCGGGTGCCGTGGGCGAGCGGCGCGAGGGCCTCGAAGTTCTGCAGGCGGTAGAACTGCCCGGGGAGGAACTTCCGGGCGGCGAGCGGGGCGCGCACCACCACCTCGACGATGGTCGGCGTCAGGCGGTTGACCGCGTGCACCGAGGCGCGCAGCGCCTCGTTCAGCCCGGCGAGGAACGGCGCGTCGCCCGAGGCCGAGGCGGGCGCGCGGCCGGCCAGCACGCGGCTGATGGCCGGGTAGCCCTGCTTGGCCGAGCCCATGGCCTTCACCACGTTGCCGAAGTACGACGGGTGCACGTCGCCGAAGTAGCTGACGAAACGCCCGTCGGCCTGTTTCGAGAGCAGCACGTTCGGCGTCTCGGGCTTGGAGGTCGAGGGTTGCGGCTTCACCGGCTTGCCGTCCTCGTCGCAGGCGGCGAAGTACTTGCCGTCCAGCGTGAAGTGCGCCGCGTCCTCGCGCGCGAGCACGGTGTTCGGCTGGGTGCCCGCGGCGACGAACACGGTGTGCGCCGGGCGCCAGGTCTCGTCGCCCGCGGCGGTGCGAAAGCGCACGCCGCGGGTGGCGAAGTAGTTGTCGACGTCGACCGCCAGCGGCGTCAGGCCCTCTTCGAAGGCGATGCCTTCCTCGAGAGCCTTCTCGATCTCCTCGTGGTTCAGCGTGTAGGACGGGCTGTCGACCATGCGCCGGCGGTAGGCGATGGTGACCCCGCCCCAGCCTTGCAGCAGTTCGATGATGCGCGCCGGCCGCGATTCGCGGGCGGCGGCGGTGCGTTCGGCGCGGATCGCGCGCGCGTGGGCGAGCCATTCCTCGGCGATCTCGCGTTCCTGGTCGTCCCAGGTCTCGCGCACCGCGTCTTCATCCGAGGCCGCGGCGAGGGCCTCGTAGCGGGTGAGGAATTTCTCGACCTGCACCAGGTAGTACGCAAGCGACTCGGTGGCGGTGTCGATCGCCGTCAGGCCGCCGCCAATCACCACCACCGGCAGGCGCAGTTGCATGTTGGCGATCGAATCCGCCTTCGCCGCCCCGGTGAGTTGCAGCGCCATGAGAAAGTCCGACGCCGCGCGCACGCCGCGCGCGAGGCCGTTGGGGATGTCGAGCACCGTCGGCTTGCCCGCGCCGATGCACAGCGCCACGTGGTCGAAGCCCATGGACCAGGCGTCATCGAGGGTCAGCGTGCCGCCGAAGCGCACGCCGCCGAACATCGCGAACTGCGCGCGCCGCTCGAGCAGCAGGCGCACCACCTTGAGGAAGTTCTTGTTCCAGCGCACCGTGATGCCGTACTCCGCGACGCCGCCGAAGCCCGCCATGGCGCGGGCCTCGAGCGGTTCATACAGGCTGCGCACGTCGCGCACCGGCTCGAAGGCGGCGCGCCGGCCCTGCGCGTCGACGCCGCACAGTGCCGGGGGCAGCGGCTCGATCTTCAGGCCGTCGATGCCGACCACGGTGTGGCCGTCGTTCATCAGGTGGGCGGCCAGGGTGAAGCCTGCCGGGCCGAGGCCGACCAGCAGCACGCGATGCCCGCTCGCCGGGCGCGGCACCGGGCGGCGCAGGTTGAGCGGGTTCCAGCGCGAGAGCAGCGAGTAGATCTCGAAGCCCCAGGGCAGTTCGAGCACGTCCTTCAGGGTGCGCGTCTCGGCCTGCGGGATGTTGACCGGATCCTGCTTCTGGTAGATGCAGGACTTCATGCAGTCGTTGCAGATGCGGTGACCGGTGGCCGCCACCATCAGGTTGTCGATGCAGATGATGGCAAGCGCCGCGAGCGGCTGGGCGCGCGACTTGGCCAGCTGGAACTCCGAGATGCGCTCCTCCAGCGGGCAGCCGGCGAGCGGCACGCCGAACTGGGTCTTGCGATAGCCGCCGGCGGGCGCCTTCTCGCGCAGGCCCTTGGAGCAGGAATCCTTGCCCTGCTCGTGGCACCAGATGCAGTAGTTCGCCTCGTCGAGCGCGCCGGCGAGGTCGGTGCCGGGGTCGGTGAGCGCGAAGCCCTCGCGCCGGCGCAGGTGCTCCGGGGCCAGGGTGTGCCGCTGCGCGCCGTCATGCGTGACGGTGTGCACCGGAACCAGCTTCATGAAGTCGAGCTTGCGCGGCGCCTTGAAGAGCAGGCCGGCGCGATGGCGTTCGCGACCCGCCGGGGTCTGCGCGGACCAGGCGGCGTAGTTGACGGCCTCTTCGAGCGCGGCGGCGTTCGCCGCCTCGTCCTTCTGCCAGTCGGTGACGTGGCGCGCGAACGCGAGCTCGCTGAACGGTTCGCCGAAGCGTGCCGCCAGCGCGGCCTCCAGTGCCGCCCCGTCCAGCGCGGCGGCGGCCTCGGGCTTGACGCGGGCGATCGCGCGGCGCTGCACGAACAGGCGCTTGACCGAGTACAGGGGGGCGAGCGCGTCGTGCGCGGCGGCGAGCGACTGCGCTTCGGCCTGGATGCCGAAGAGTTGCGCGAGGAAGTCCTCGAGGTGGGGCGCGATCGCCAGCAGCAGGTCGGCCTCGTCCTTCTTCGCCAGCGCCTCGGGCGTGGCGCGCGCCGCGGCGAGCCGCGCGGCCAGCGCCGCATCGCCCTCGGCGAGGAAGGCGAGGAAGCGGGCATCGAGTTTCTCGAGTCCCGGCTGCGCGTAAAGGTCGTCGAAGGTGAAGCCGTGGGCGAGGCGCAGCATGGCGGGGCGCTCGGAAGATTGTTTGGGGGCCAAACCAACGCGATTATACGGTAGCGCTCCCGGCCGACGCTTGCGGCGGCACGCGCCTCGCCCTACCATCCGGCAACTTTCGACGCAGGAGTCATCAATGCAGATCAAGGACAGTGTGTTTCTCGTCACCGGCGGTGCTTCGGGCCTCGGCGCGGCCACCGCGCGCATGGCCATCGACAACGGCGGCAAGGTGGTGCTTGCCGACATGCAGGCGGAGGCGGGCGAGAAGTTCGCGAAGGAACTCGGCGCCAATGCGCGCTTCATCCGCACCGACGTCACCTCCGAGGCCGACGGCAAGGCGGCGGTGGACCTCACCGTCAAGACCTTCGACGGCATCCACGTGCTGATCAACTGCGCCGGCATCGCGATCGCCGAGCGCACGCTCGGCAAGGAGGCGCCGCACGACCTCGGCCGTTTCACCAAGGTGATCGGCGTCAACCTGATCGGAACCTTCAACATGATCCGGCTGGCTGCCTTCGAAATGGCGAAGGCCGGACCGAACGCGGCCGGCGAGCGCGGCGTGATCGTGAACACCGCCTCGGTGGCGGCCTACGACGGGCAGATCGGGCAGGCGGCCTACGCCGCGTCCAAGGGCGCCGTGGTCGGCATGACGCTGCCGGTGGCGCGCGACCTGTCGCGCATCGGCATCCGTGTCTGCACCATCGCGCCGGGCATCTTTGAGACGCCGATGCTGCTCGGCCTGCCCAAGGAAGCCCAGGACTCACTCGGCAAGCAGGTGCCGTTCCCCTCGCGTCTCGGCCGGCCGCACGAGTACGCGCAACTCGCGCGCAGCATCATCGAGAACGAGATGTTGAACGGCGAAACGATAAGGCTCGACGGCGCGATCCGGATGGCGCCGAAGTAAACCCCGAAAAAGCGGCAAGCTCGGAACAGGGGGCATGCTGCCCCCCGTAACCCCCTGGCTTCAGAACCCACGGTTGCTTTGGCGTCAGGTCGCGTTACTTGGCGGACTCGGGGAAGGGTTGGGGTTTGAGGGTGGTGCGGAACAGCTTGCTGCGTTCGACGTAGCCTTCGGCGATCTTCAGCAGGCGCGCGCTTTCTTCCGGCTTCAGTTCCCGCACCACCTTGCCCGGGGAGCCGACCACCAGCACGCCGTCCGGGATCTCCTTGCCTTCGGCAATCAGGGTGTTGGCGCCGATCAGCGTGCCCTTGCCGATCTTCGCGCCGTTCAGGATCACGCTGTTGATGCCGATCAGGGTGCCTTCGCCGATGCTGCAGCCGTGCAGCATCACCTTGTGGCCGATCGACACGCGCCGTTCCAGCTTCATCGGAAAGCCGGGATCGACGTGCAGCACCGAGCCGTCCTGGATGTTGCAGCCCTCGCCGATGTGGATGGTGTCGTTGTCGGCGCGCATGACGACGTTGAACCAGACGTTGACGTTGTCTTCCAGCACGATCGAGCCGACCAGCGTGGCGTCGTGGGCGATGTAATGGTGCGCGCCGCGCAGTTCCACGCGTCGTTCGCCTAGCGAATAAAGGGGCATCGGGGTTGTCCTGTGCGGTTCCGGTGGCCAGCATAATAGCGGCATGCGAATCATCGTTCTCGGCGCGGGCGTGATCGGCGTCACCTCGGCCTGGGCGCTGGCGAAGGCGGGGCATTCGGTGACGGTCATCGAGCGACGCGCCGCCGCCGGGATGGAGACCTCCTTCGGCAACGGCGGACAGGTCGCCGCCGGCCATGCGGAGCCCTGGGCGCATCCTGCCGTCCTGGGCAGGGTGCTCGCATGGATGGGGCGGGAATCGGCGCCGCTGCGGGTGCGCCTGCGCGCCGACCCGGCGCAATGGCGCTGGGCGCTCGGTTTCCTGCGCGAGTGTCTGCCGGGGCGGCATGCGCGCACCACCCGCACGCTGGCGGCGCTGGCGGCGTACAGCCGCGATCGGCTGGAAGCGCTGACCGCGGAGACCGGCATCGAGTACGCGCGCCTCGCGCGCGGCATCCTGCACCTGTGCGCGACGCCGGCGAGCTTCGAGACGCAGGCGCGTCACGCCGAAGCGATGCGGGCCTTCGGCATCGAGCGCGAGGTGATGTCGCGGGCGGAATGCCTGGCGCTGGAACCGGCGCTTGCGGCGTCGCGCACGCCGATCGCCGGCGGCATCCATACGCCGCGGGATGTTTCGGGCGATGCGCACCTGTTCACGCAGGGGCTGGCGCAGCGGGCCGCCGCGCAGGGCGTGGTCTTCCGCTATGACGCTGAACTTGCCGCTTTGGAAGTTTCATCGCAAGGCACCGTCGCGGGCCGCCTGCGCAACGGCGAAGTCGTGCAGGCGGAGGCCTGGGTTGTGGCGTTGGGAAGTTTCAGCGCGCCGATGCTTGCGCCGCTCGGGATCCGGATTCCGGTCTATCCGCTGAAGGGCTATTCGGTGACCCTGCCGTTGTCCGGCACCGCGCGAGACGCGGCCCCGACCATGAGCCTGTCGGATGAATCGCACAAGATCGTGATCTCGCGCTTTGGCGATCGCCTGCGCGCCGCGGGCACGGCCGAACTCGCAGGCTGGGACACGGACGTCGATGCGGCGCGTTGCGATGCGATCCGGGCGCGGGTCTGCGCGTTCTTCCCTGCGCTGGCGCAAACCGGAGAGGCCGTGCACTGGGCGGGACTGCGCCCCGCAACGCCGTCGAACGCGCCGCTCATCGGACGCACGCGGATTCCCGGACTGTGGCTGAACACCGGCCACGGCACGCTGGGCTGGACGTTGGCCTGCGGTTCGGCGTTCGCGCTCGCAGACCTGATCGACGGCGAGCGCCCCACGGTCGACTATCCCTTTGCCTGACGCGGGGATTCGTCCGGGCCGGCGCCGCCGACGGGTTACCATCGCCCGTTTTTCCCGGAGTGCGGGCGCGCATGCGCACAAGTGAATCGCTGAACCTCCAGATCCGCCACCTGCGCTACCACGTGCGCCGCTGGCCGGGCGATCCCGCGCGCCGCCTGGTGCTGCTGCACGGCTGGATGGACGTGTCGGCGTCCTTCCAGTTCCTGGTCGATGCGCTCGCCCCGGACTGGGACGTCTTTGCGCCGGACTGGCGCGGCTACGGGCTGACCGAATGGGGCAAGTCGGACTGCTACTGGTTTCCGGATTACGTCGGTGACCTGGACGCGCTGCTCGAGCATATCCAGCCGGATTCGCCGGTGAATCTCGTCGCGCACAGCCTGGGCGGCAATGTCGCGGCGCTCTACGCGGGGATCCGGCCGGCGCGGGTCGCGCGCCTGGTGAATCTCGAGGGCGTCGGCATGGCGGCCACCTCGCCGGAGCAGGCACCTACGCGTTACGCCCGCTGGCTCGACGAATTGCGCAAGGCGCCCGGCCTGCGGCCCTATGAGAGCTTTGCCGCGCTTGCCGATCGTTTGCAGAAGGGCAATGCGCGCCTGACGCGCGCGCGCGCGGAATTCCTCGCGCAGCACTGGGGGCGCGAACTGCCGCAGGGTGGCGTGGTGCTGCGTGGCGATCCGGCGCACAAGATCGTCAACCCGCTGCTGTATCGCTACGAGGAGGCGCGCGCCTGCTGGCGCGAAGTGCGCGCGCCCGTGCTCTGGGTGGACGCCGCCGAGACCGACCTGCTGCGACGCTCCGGCATCACGCCGGAGAGCCATGCCGAACGGCGCGCGAGCTTTGCGTCGCTGCGCCATGTCACCTTGCCGGAGGCGGGGCACATGATGCATCACGACCAGCCGGAAGCGCTTGCGCGGCTGATCGAGGACTTCCTGCAGGCGCCGGCATGAACGTCGACCTGCACTGCCACTCGGACCGCTCCGACGGCCTGCTTGCGCCGGCGGCGCTGGTGGCGCGCGCCTGCCTTCATGGCGTGGACGTGCTCGCGCTCACCGACCACGATACGGTGTCCGGACTGGAAGAAGCGCGTGCCGCGGCCGCGCCCACCGCACTTCGGCTGGTGGATGGCGTCGAGATCTCGGTCACCTGGCGCGGCCGGACCCTGCATGTGCTCGGTCTGGGCATCGACCCGGGCAACGCCGCGCTGCGCGCCGGGCTGGACACGGTGCAGGCCGGCCGGCTCGAGCGCGCGCGCGGCATGGCGGAATCGCTCGCCGAGGCGGGGATCCCGGATGCGCTCGAGGGGGCCCTCGGCCATGCGAAGAACCCCGCGATGCTCAGCCGGACGCATTTCGCGCGCCACCTGGTGGCGACCGGGAAGGTCAGCGACATGCGCGCGGCGTTTCGCGCGTACCTCGTGTCCGGCAAGCCGGGCTACGTGGAGCACCGCTGGTCCACGCTGCAAGCGGCCACTGGCTGGATCTGCGGTGCGGGCGGACAGGCGGTGCTCGCCCATCCCGGTCGTTATGCCTTGAGCGCAGGCGCGCTTGAAGGCCTGCTTGCCGAATTCCGCGCGGTGGGCGGCAGCGGGCTGGAGGTGGTCTCGGGCAGCCACAGCGAAGGCGAGGCCGCGTCCTGGACGGCGGTCGCGCTGCATGGCGGCTGGCGCGCTTCGCGCGGTTCGGATTTTCATGCGCCCGGGGAAGGCGCCGAACTCGGGGGCGTGGCCGCGCTCGACGCCCGCCTGGATCCCGTATGGCGGGCGTTCTCCCCCGCGCCGGGGCACTGAGGCCGTGGCGCAGTTCTTCCGCGTCCATCCGACGCATCCGCAGGTGCGGCTGGTGCGCCAGGCCGCGGAGATCGTGCGCAAGGGCGGCCTGATCGCGTATCCGACCGATTCCTGCCATGCGCTCGGCTGCCATACCGGCGATGCGGCAGCGGTCGCGCGCCTGCGGCGGGTGCGCGAGATGGACGAACGTCATCACCTCACGCTGATGTGCCGCGACCTGTCGGAACTGGGGAGCTACGCGGTGATCGACAACACGCAGTTCCGCCTGCTGAAGGCCGCGACCCCCGGCAGCTACACCTTCATCCTGCGCGCGACGCGGGAACTGCCGCGCCGCGTGCTGCACGAGAAGCGCAAGACCATCGGCGTGCGCGTGCCCGCGCATCCCGTGGCGCAGGCGCTGCTCGCGGAGCTCGGCGAACCGCTGCTGTCCGCAACGCTGGTGTTGCCGGGCGACGACCTGCCGCCCTCGAACGCAGAGGTCATTCGCGAGCGCCTCGAACACGATCTCGACCTGGTGATCGACGGCGGGCCCTGCGGCACCGAGTCGTCCACGGTCATCGACCTGACTGGCCCCGAACCCGTGGTGCTGCGCCACGGCAACGGCTCGCTGGAAGCGCTCGGACTCGCCGCCTGAGGGCGCTGCGCGCGGGTGGTCTGCTAGAATCCGCACCTTCTCCGGCAAGACATCGATGGACGTCAGTCAGCTCGTTCAGACCGTCGCGATCTACGCGCTCCCGGTGCTCTTCGCCATCACCCTGCACGAGGCGGCACATGGGTACGTTGCGCGCCATTTCGGCGACCTTACGGCCCATGCGCAACGACGCATCACGCTCAATCCGCTGCGCCACGTGGACGCCATCGGCACGGTGCTGGTGCCGCTCGCGATCCTGCTGGTGTCCGGCGGCAAGTTCCTGTTCGGCTGGGCGAAGCCGGTGCCGGTCAACTACTCGGCGCTGCGCAACCCGCGCCAGCACATGGCCTGGGTGGCGGCCGCGGGACCGGGCGCGAACCTCGTCATGGCGCTTGGCTGGGCCATTGCCTTCCACCTTGCGCCGTTCCTGCCGCAGTTCTTCGCCGAGCCCCTGGGCTACATGTCCGAGGCCGGCATTCGCGTCAACCTCGTGCTGATGTTCCTCAACCTGATTCCCATCCTGCCGCTCGATGGCGGGCGCATCCTTGCGACCCTGCTGCCGATCCGCGCCGCGGGGCAGTACGCAAGGCTGGAACCGCTCGGCCTGCCGCTGCTCGTGCTGCTCCTGTTTACCGATGTCCTCGGCCGCTTGCTTGGGCCGCTGGTCATCGCGTCCGAATCCATCCTGCGCTGATCCCCATGTTCGAACCCCGCGTGCTCTCCGGCATGCGCCCCACGGGCGCACTTCACCTCGGCCACTACCATGGCGTGCTGAAGAACTGGGTGCGGCTGCAGGCCGAATACCAGTGCCTTTACTTCGTCGCCGACTGGCATGCGCTCACCACCGACTACGAAGACCCCGCCCAGGTGCAGAAGAATGCCTGGGACATGGTGGTCGACTGGCTTGCCGCAGGCGTCGATCCGGCCCAGGCGGTGCTGTTCATCCAGTCTCAGGTGCCCGAGCACGCGGAACTTCACCTGCTGCTGTCGATGATGACGCCGCTGGGGTGGCTTGAGCGCGTGCCGACCTACAAGGACCAGCAGGAGAAGCTCAGCGACAAGGACCTCTCGACCTACGGCTTCCTCGGCTACCCCCTGCTGCAGTCCTCGGACATCCTGATCTATCGCTCGAGCTTCGTGCCGGTCGGCGAGGACCAGGTGCCGCATGTCGAGTTCACGCGCGAAATCGCGCGGCGCTTCAACCACCTGTACGGACGGGAAGCGGGATTCGAGGACAAGGCCAAGGCCGCGGTGAAGCGGATGGGATCGAAGAAGGCGCGCCTGCTGACGACGCTGCGCGTGCAGTTCATGGAGCAGGGCGATACCGAGGCGCTCAAGCGCGCGCAGGCGCTGCTCGTGGAGCAGCAGAACCTGTCGCGCGGCGATCGTGAACGGCTCTACGGCTGGCTCGAGGGCGGCGGCAAGAAGATCCTCGTGGAGCCCGAGGTCCTGCTGACCCAGGCCTCGCGCCTCCAGGGGCTGGACGGGCAGAAGATGTCGAAGTCCTACGACAACGCCATCACGCTGCGCGAGGCGCCGGAATCCGTCGAGAAGAAGGTGCGCACCATGCCCACCGACCCCGCGCGGGTGAAGCGCACGGACCCGGGCACGCCGGAGCGCTGCCCGGTGTGGTCGCTGCACTTGGTGTATTCGGACGCCGCGCGACAGAACTGGGTGCGGGAGGGCTGCGCCAGCGCGGGCATCGGCTGCCTTGAATGCAAGCAGCCGGTGATCGAGGCGATCCAGTTGGAGCTTGCGCCGATGCGCGAGCGCGCGCAGGCCTATCTGGACGATCCGACGCTGGTGCGCAGCATCATCGCCGACGGCTGCGACCGGGCGCGCAAGCTTGCATCCGAAACGATGCGCGAGGTGCGCGAGGCCATGGGGCTTTCCTACAACTGATGGTCGAGACGCTCGACGCACCCGAGCCGGGCCTCGTGCCGGCGGCCCGCCTCTACGGCGAGCCGATGGCCGAGATGCCGCGCGACCTGTACATCCCGCCGGACGCGCTGAAGATCATCCTCGAGGCGTTCGAGGGGCCGCTGGACCTGCTGCTGTACCTGATCCGCCGCGAGAACCTCAACATCCTCGACATCGCGATGGCACCGCTGACGCGGCAGTACCTGGATTACGTCGAGCGCCTGCGCGCCAGCAACCTCGAGCTTGCGGCCGAGTACCTCGTCATGGCGGCGATGCTGATCGAGATCAAGTCGCGCATGCTGCTGCCGCGCCCGCCGTCGCAGGCGCAGGACGAGCCCGACGATCCGCGCGCCGAACTGGTGCGGCGCCTGCTGGAGTACGAGCGCATGAAGCAGGCGGCCCACGCGCTCGACGCGATGCCGCAGGTCGGGCGCGACGTGGCGGCGGTCGCCGTCTGGATCGAACGCACCGTCGTGGAGCGCCTGCCGCAGGTCGACCCGTACGACCTGGCGGAAGCCTGGCGGCGCCTGCTGTCGCGGGCGAAACTCGCCGCGCACCACCGCGTGACGCGCGAGGAACTCTCGGTGCGCGAGCACATGAGCAACATCCTGCGCAGGCTGCGAACGCACCGGGTGCTTGAGTTTTCCGAGCTTTTCGACCCGTCCCGCGGCGTCGGCGTCCTGGTCGTGACGTTTCTCGCGGTGCTGGAACTGGCGCGCGAAACCATGCTCGAGATCACGCAGGCGGAATGTTTCGCTCCGATCTACGTAAAATTGGCCCATGCTGAGCCCAACTGACGTCAAGCGCGTGATCGAGGCGGCGCTGCTCGCCTCGCCGACGCCGCAAACCCTGAGCGACCTGAAGCGCCTGTTCGACGAGGATATCGGTGCGGACACGCTGCGCCGGCTGTTGCTGGAATTGCGCGAGGACTGGTCTTCGCGCGCCGTGGAACTGGTGAATCTCGCGAGCGGCTGGCGCTTCCAGACCCGGGCGGATTTCCGCACCTACGTTGAGCGCATGCAACCCGAGAAGGCGCCGCGCTATTCGCGCGCCGTGCTGGAGACGCTCGCCATCGTGGCCTACCGGCAACCGGTGACGCGTGGGGATATCGAGGATATCCGCGGGGTGGCGGTGTCGCCGCACGTCATGAAGACGCTCGAAGGCCGCGGCTGGATCGACGTGGTCGGCCATCGCGAGACGCCCGGGCGACCGGCGCTCTATGCGACCACGCGGGATTTCCTCGACGATCTCGGGCTGCGCTCCCTGGAGGAACTGCCGCCCCTTGAGGAGATCGCCAGAACCCTGCCCATCGAGCCTGCGGCCGCGCCAGTGGCCGATGATGTCACCCCCGACGCGCCGTCCCCGCAACCAGAAGCCGAAGCTGCCGACGTCGACGCCGCCCGCTGACCCGCGCGGCGAGCGGTTGCAGAAGCGGCTTGCGGCAGCGGGCCTCGGTTCGCGCCGGGAGATCGAAGGCTGGATTTCCGCGGGCCGCGTAACGATAGCCGGACAGACGGCCGTGCTCGGCGCGCGTGTCGCGCCGCAGGACGAGGTGCGGGTGGACGGTCGGCGTGTCGAGCTGGCCGCTGCCACGCAGGCCGTGCGCGTCCTTCTCTATCACAAGCCGGTGGGCGAACTGGTGACCCGCCACGATCCCGGCGGGCGGGCCACCGTGTTCTCGCGCTTGCCGGCGATCAAGGGCGGTAAGTGGATTGCCGTGGGCCGGCTCGACATCAATACCGCGGGCCTGCTGCTGTTCACGGATTCCGGGACGCTTGCCAACCGCCTGATGCATCCGCGTTTCGAGGTGGAGCGCGAGTATGCGGTCCGGGTACAGGGCGCGCTGGGCGCCGCGGATCTGGCGCGCCTGCGGCAGGGCGTGATGCTCGACGACGGTCCCGCCGCGTTCACGAGCATCGAGGCGATGCGTGTCGAGCGCGAGCGCCAGGGGACCAACCACTGGTACCGGGTGATGCTCCGGGAAGGTCGCAATCGCGAGGTGCGGCGGCTGATCGAAGCGGTGGGCGCCCGCGTCAGCCGCCTGATGCGCGTGCGCTACGGGCCGGTGCGGTTGCCGTTGGACCTGCCGGCGGGGCAGTGGCGCGAACTGGCGCCGGCGGAGTTGTCCGGGCTGCTTGAATTGCCTGCCTGACAGGGTCGCCGGACCTTGTGAGAGCCATGAAAAGCTGTTAAACTTCAAAAGGTTTGAGTGGGTCTCGATGAAGCAAGGTCGGGATCCGGAGAGATGGGCTTCGGCCCATTTTTTGTTTGCGCAGCGGGATGGCATCGATGGCTGTTGGGTCCGGCATCGCCGAGGTCGTGGAGCGGGCCGTATCCGGCCTGGGATACGAGCCGGTGGACACGCAGGTGTCCGGCCGGGCGCGCCTGCTCCGCGTGTTCATCGACAAGTCCGGTGGCGTGAACGTCGATGATTGCGTGGCGGTCAGCCGGCACCTGACGCATTTGCTGGCCGCGGAAGGGATCGACTACGAGCGCCTCGAGGTCTCCTCACCGGGACTCGACCGGCCGCTTCGCAAGCCGGCGGATTTTCGCCGTTTTGCAGGCCAGCGGGCGGAGGTCCGGATGCGCGAACGGGACGCTGCGGGCCGTCGCCGGTTTACCGGCGTGGTGTTGGGTTGCGAGGACGATGCGGTGCGCCTGGAAGTGGACGGCGTTGCGTTGAGTCTGGCACTGGATGGCATGGATCGGGCGCGTTTGGTGCCCGACCTCTAGAGACGAATGGAGTGAACCGATGAGCCGGGAGTTGCTTCTGCAAGCGGACGCGCTGGCGCGCGAAAAGAACGTGGACAAGGACGTGGTGTTTGCCGCCCTTGAATTCGCGCTGGCCTCGGCCACCAAGAAGAAGTATTCGGACGACATCGACGTGCGTGTGGCGATCGACCGGACGTCGGGCGATTTCGAATCGTTTCGCCGCTGGCAGGTGGTGCCGGACGAGGCACTGGAGTTCTTTCCGGAGCGCCAGATCGTGCTCTCGGACGCGATCCTGAAGGACCCCGCGCTCAAGCTCGAGGATTACATCGAGGAACCCCTCGAACCGATCGACTTCGGGCGAATCGGCGCGCAGGCGGCCAAGCAGGTGATCCTGCAGCGCATTCGCGAAGCCGAGCGCGAGCAGATCCTGAACGATTTCCTGTCGCGTGGCGATGAACTGGTGACCGGCACGATCAAGCGCATGGAACGCGGCAATGCCATCGTCGAATCGGGGCGCCTGGAAGCGCTGCTGCCCCGCGACCAGATGATCCCGAAGGAAAACCTGCGGATCGGCGACCGCGTGCGCGGCTGGGTGATGCGCATCGACCGCTCGGTGCGAGGACCGCAACTGATCCTTTCGCGTACCGCGCCCCAGTTCATCATGAAATTGTTCGAGCTGGAGGTGCCGGAGATCGAGGAAGGCCTGCTCGAGATCAAGTCCGCAGCGCGCGACCCCGGTGTTCGCGCCAAGATCGCCGTGCATTCGAACGACCGTCGCATCGATCCGATCGGCACCTGCGTCGGCATGCGCGGGTCCCGCGTTCAGGCCGTCACGCAGGAGCTTGCCGGCGAGCGCGTCGACATCATCCTGTGGTCCGGAGACATGGCCCAGTTCGTGATCGGGGCGCTGGCGCCGGCCGAAGTGACTTCGATCGTCGTCGACGAGGAAAAACACGCCATGGACGTGGTCGTCGACGAGGAGAATCTTGCCATCGCGATCGGCCGAAGCGGCCAGAACGTGCGGCTCGCCTCGGAACTGACCGGCTGGCAGATCAACCTGATGACCGAGGAAGAATCCGTTCGCAAGCAGCAGGAGGAAAGCGGTCGCATCAAGGCCGTCTTCATGGAGCGACTGGACGTGGACGAGGAGGTCTCCGACATCCTCATCCAGGAGGGGTTTTCGACCCTGGAGGAAATCGCCTACGTGCCGATCGACGAACTGCTCGAGATCGAGTCGCTCGACGAGGACACGGTGAACGAGCTACGAAACCGGGCGCGCAATGCGCTGCTCGTGGCGGCGATCGCGAACGAGGAGAAGGTCGAGGATGTCGATCCGGACCTCCTTCAACTGGAGGGCATGGACACGGCGCTTGCCGCAAGCCTTGCAGAGGGCGGGGTGAAGACCCGGGACGATCTTGCTGATCTGGCGGTCGACGAGCTCTCGGAGCTGACCGGCATCGATGAAGCGCGGGCGAAGACCCTGATCATGGCAGCCCGGGCGCACTGGTTTGCGGCGGAAGATGCGGCGCAGCAGGAGGCACATTGACCGTGGCCCAATCCAGCGTGGCTCAATTCGCGAGCGAACTCAAGGTGCCGCCGTCGGTGCTGCTCGAGCAGCTGCGCGCAGCCGGCGTCGAGAAGCGCAAGGCCGACGATGCGCTCACCGAACAGGACAAGTCGCTTCTGCTGGAGTACCTGCGGCGTTCGCACGGCACGGCGGAATCCAAGAACAAGATCACGCTGACGCGAAAGCAGACCAGCGAGATCAAGAAGTCGGACGCCTCCGGAAAACTGCGCACGGTGCAGGTGGAGGTTCGCAAGAAGCGGGTTTTCGTCAAGCGCGACCCGGCTGAAGTGGCGGCTGCGGCCGTCGCCGCGGAAGTGCCGGCTGCGGTTGAAGCGCCCGCACCGCCGCCAGCCCCCGCGGCCCCTGCGGCGCCTGTGGCGGCAGCCGCCCCGCCCCCGACGATCGATGCGCGCGAGAAGGAACTGCGCGCGGAAGAGGCGCGTCGCCACAGCCAGCTCTCGGAAATCCAGGAAAAAGAACTGCGCGAGAAGCAGGAGCGCGAACGCAAGGACGCGGAGCAACGGCAGGCGCAACGCGATGCGCCGCCCCCGGCACCGGCCGCCGCGGCGGCCGCGCCGACGGACGGCACGCTGCATGCACCCAAGGTCAAGGCCGACGATCGCAAGGGCGAGAAGCGGACGCGGAAGGCGCGCCCGACGACCGTGCTGCGCGACGATGCGTCACGCCGCAGGATGATCAAGACGCGCGGCGACGCAGGTGGCGGCATCGGTGGCTGGCACGCGCGTGGCGGCGGGCGGCACCGGGGCACCTCGAGCGCCGACACGGCCACTTCGTTTTCGGCCCCGACCGAACCCGTGGTTCGCGAC
>DATCYZ010000108.1:0-26863 GCA_036526195.1 Burkholderiales bacterium | reverse complement strand
CGCACCGCCGACGTGCGCGCGGTGACGCCGGTGACGGCGCTGTGCTTCGACCACCAGCGCATGGCGAAGGACCTGCGCTTCTTCCCGCACATCGTGGCGAAGCTGAACTTCAACATCAGCCGCATCCTCGGCGAGCGGCTCGCGGACCTGGTCGAGACCGGCGGCGCCGGCCGCGCCCCCACGCCGCCGTCCGGCAACGCGTCATAGAAAAGGGGTCAGACCCCATTTCCCGGATGATGTGGTCGATAGAAAAAGGGGTCAGACCCCTTTTTCGGGCACCGCTTCCGGCAGGAAATGGGGTCTGACCCCTTTTTTCATGGACGCGGCGGGTTTTCAGGCTCGACCTGAACCCGCCCCTCCTGCCGCAGGGCGGCGGTGTGCGCCGCCGGCCCGGGTTCCGTACACTCGGTCCGAACGGCGGAGGCGCCGCCAGACGAATCCGGAGGACGCATGTTGAAGGGAAAAACGGCACTCATCACTGGGTCGACCAGCGGCATCGGACAGGGCATCGCCGAGGCGCTGGCCGCCGAGGGCGTGAATATCGTCCTGAACGGCTTCGGGCCGGCGGTGGAGATCGAGTCCCTGTGCGCCGGCCTCGAGAAGGCCCACGGCGTCGAGGTGCTGTACGACCCCGCGGACATGACGCGTCCCCGGACCATCGAGTCCATGATGCAGGCGGCAATCGGGCGCTTCGGCGCGGTCGACATCCTCGTCAACAACGCCGGCATCCAGCACGTCGCGCCGGTGGACGAATTCCCGGTGGACAAGTGGGATGCCATCCTCGCGATCAACCTGTCCTCGGCCTTCCACACCGCGCGCCTTGCGCTGCCGGGCATGAAGAAGAAGCGCTGGGGCCGGATCATCAACATCGCCTCAGCGCACGGGCTGGTGGCCTCGCCGAACAAGTCGGCCTACGTCGCCGCGAAGCACGGCATCGCGGGCTTCACCAAGAGCCTCGCGCTGGAGGTGGCGGAGCAGGGCATCACGGTCAACTCGATCTGCCCGGGCTACGTCTGGACGGGGCTGGTGGAACGGCAGATCCCCGACCTCGCCCGCACGCGCGGCGTCAGCGAAGACGAGGTGAAGCGCAGCCTGCTGGCGACGCAACCGACGCGCAAGTTCGTCGCCATCGCCGAGGTCGCGGCGCTCGCCGTCTTCCTTGCCGGCGAGGCGGCGGCCTCGATCACCGGCGCGCAGTTGCCGATCGACGGCGGCTGGACCGCGCACTGAGCGTCGCACCCATCCAGGAGGTTCCATGCCCGAATCCTTCGATGCCATCGTCATCGGCGCCGGCCAGGCCGGCCCGGCCCTGTGCGCCCGGCTGGACAAGGAAGGCCTGAAGACCGCGCTGATCGAGCGCAAGCTGCTCGGCGGCACCTGCGTGAACGTCGGCTGCGTGCCGACCAAGACCCTGGTGGCGAGCGCGCGCGCGGTGCACGTGGCGCGGCGCGGCGCGGAGTTCGGCTTCAGCACCGGGCGCGTCAAGGTCGACCTCGCCGCGGTGATGGCGCGCAAAAACGCGGTCGTGAAAACGTCGGTCGAAGGGCTCGGCGGCTGGATCGGCGGCATGAAGCACGTCGAACTGGTGCGCGGGCAGGCGCGCTTCACCGGCCCGCGCACGGTGGGGGTAGGCGATCGCACGCTGGTGGCCGAACGGGTGTTCATCAACGTCGGCGGCCGGGCGTTCGCGCCGCCGCTGCCGGGCCTGGACAAGGTGCCGTACCTCACCAACAGCACCATGATGACGCTCGAGGCGCTACCCGAGCACCTCCTCATCATCGGCGGCAGCTACATCGGACTGGAATTCGCGCAGATGTTCCGCCGCTTCGGCTCGAAGGTGACGGTGATCGAGCGGGCGAAGAAACTCCTGCCGCGCGAGGACGACGACGTCGCCGAGGGCATCCGCGCGATCCTCGAAAGGGAAGGCATCACCCTCCGCACCGATGCCGAGTGCATGAAGGTCTCGCGCCGCGGCAAGCGCATCACGGTGGGGCTTGAATGCCGCGGCGGCGAGCCGATCGCCCGCGGCAGCCACCTGCTGCTCGCCGTGGGCCGGGTGCCGAACACCGATGATCTCGGGCTGGCGGCGGCCGGCGTGGCCACCGACAAGCGCGGCTTCATCACCGTGGACGAAGCCTGTCGCACCAGCGTTGAGGGGGTCTGGGCGCTGGGCGACGCCAACGGCCGCGGCGCCTTCACCCACACCTCGTGGAACGACCATGAGATCGCGGTGGCCAACCTGTTCGACGACGATGCGCGCCGCATCGCCGACCGGATACCGGCCTACGCGCTCTTCATCGACCCGCCGCTCGGGCGCATCGGCATGAACGAGGCCGAGGCGCGTGCCAGCGGCCGCCGGGTGCTGGCGGCGAAGATGCAGATGGCGCGCGTCGGCCGCGCGCGCGAGGCGGGCGAGACCCAGGGCTTCATGAAGGTGCTGGTCGACGCCGATTCGAAAGAACTGCTCGGCGCTGCGCTCCTCGGCCTGAACGGCGACGAGATCGTGCATTCGCTGCTCGACGCGATGTACGCGCGCACCCCGTACACCACGATCCAGCGCGCGGTGCACATCCACCCGACGGTCACCGAGTTGATCCCGACGCTGCTTGGCGGGCTGAAGCCGCTGGGCTGACCCCGGGCGCTGCGCGTCGTGGTGCGGAAAAAGGGGTCTGACCCCTTTTTCAGGCGTCGGGACGCCGGGTCGGGGCTTATAGTAACATATATGTTACCAATGGCGGACCTGCAGCGCCAGCAGGGCGCCGGCGGCCGCGTCCCGGCCCGAGGTGTGGCCGATGCGATCGAGCGCATCGAGCGCAGCGGGAAATCCCCGGCCCCGGGGGCGCAGGCTGGCGAGCAGGCGGTGCAGGGCTTCGTGGCCCTCGCCGCACGCGGCGCAGGCGAGGTGGGCGGCACTGATGCGGTTGGTACGCCGTGCGCGGGCGAGCGCCCAGGCGGCGGCGCGATCCGCCATACCGGTGCGGCCGGCCGCGCGCAACGCGATCAGCGCACCGCCGATGAAATCGTCGCCCGCGGGCGTGAGGCCGGGACCGAGGCCGATGAGGGCGGCGGCCGAGCGCGGTGCCGGATCCCTGGCGCCGGCCGCGAGCCAGTCGAGGAATGCATGCGCGGCACGGCACGCGCGCGGGGCGAGGCACTCCGGTGCGTCGAGCATCGTCGCGAGTCCCTCGGACGGGCGCCCGAGCCGCCATGCTGCCATCTGCCGCGCGGTCAATTCGCGCCGCTCAGGCGCGCGCACGCGCGGCACCCACCGGCTTGCCTTTCGAAGCTCCACCCGGATGCGCGTCCCGACCGGCGGCATGGCGCCCGGCGTCGCGACGATCACGTTGAGCGGCCCAAGCCCGATGCGCGCATCGCCGATGCAGGCGATCCCCGCAGGCGTCTCGACGTAGCAACTGCGCCCGAACGCGGCGAAGACGCGCGCCGGTTCGCCCGAGGCGAGCGCTTCAGCCGCGGCGCGTCCGAGCCTCAGCGCGCGCCATTCAACCGGCGACGACATGGGTGCCGGCGTCGCCCGCCAGCGCCGCCTGCGCCTCGTCGAGGTGGGCGATGATGGCGTGCTGCCCGCCGCCGGCGAGGAAGCGCAGCGCCGCCTCGATCTTCGGCAGCATGCTGCCCTCGGCGAAGTGCCCCTCGTCGCGCAGGGCGGTGAGTTCGCTCGCGGTGACACGATCCAGTTGCCGCTCCTGCGGCGTGCGGAAGTGCACCGCGACGCGCGACACCGCGGTGAGGATCAGCAGCGCGTCCATCTCGAGCGCATTCGCCAGCAGCGCCGAGGTCATGTCCTTGTCGATCACCGCCGGCACGCCGCCGTAGGTGCCGTCGGCGCGATGCACCATCGGGATGCCGCCGCCACCAGCGGCGATCACCGCGATGCCCTGGCGCGCCAGCCCGGCGATCAGCTCGAGGTCGAGGATCTCGCGCGGCAGCGGCGAGGGCACCACGTAGCGCCAGCCGCGACCCGAATCCTCAACCATGTTCCAGCCCAGCGTGCGCGCGAGTTCCTGCGCCTCGGCCTCCTCGAAGAACGGGCCGATCGGCTTGGTCGGCCGCTGGAAGGCCTCGTCGTTTGCGTTCACCGCGACGCGCGTCACGACGCAGGCGACGCTGCGCTCGATGCCGTTGCGCATGAACTCGTCTTCCAGCCCCTGCATCAGCAGGTGGCCGATGCCGCCCTGGCTGTGCGCGACGCAGACGTCGAGCCGCATCGGCGGCACGTGCTCGCGGGCGTAGAACTGGCGCAGCACGATCTTGCCCACCACCGGGCCGTTGCCGTGCGTGATGACGATCTCTCGCGCGCCCTCGACCACCGGGCGCAGCGCGCGCGCAGTGCGGAAGGCGATCTCTTCCTGTTCCTGCGTGGTGCCGCGGATGTTCTCCGGGTGGGTGGCGTTGCCGCCGACCGCGACCACGAGTCTGTCGGGCTGTTTCACGCGGACGATCATAGCAGCGGCCGGGTATAATCGCGCGGCCTCTGCGGCCCCGGTCGCGGGACCTCCACATGAGCGCAAAAAATCTCCTCGGCCGCGCGCCCCGTATCGTCAACATCGGCCTGCGCGCATTCGCCGACGATCTCGCCGGTCGCGGCGTCGAAACCGTGCAGGTCGACTGGCGTCCGCCGGCGCCCGGGCGCGAGGCGATCGAGGACCTGCTGGCGAGACTCGGCGCGCAGTCAAAGCGCATCGATGCGGCGAACGCCGAAGGCCTGAAGCGCCTGCTGGCCGGCGACCCGGTGCTCACCGACGTGGTGCGCGCCGGCGACGTGCTGCCGGGCCTGGGCAAACACGTGCTGCTGCATTCGGGCCCGCCGATCGACTGGGCGCGCATGTGCGGGCCGATGCGCGGCGCGGTCGCCGGCGCCATCGTCTTCGAGGGCTGGGCGCCAGACCTCAAGGCCGCCACGCAACTCGCGGCAGGCAGCGGCGTGCAGTTCCACCCGAACCACCACTTCGGCGCGGTCGGCCCGATGACCGGCATCACCACGCAGTCGATGCCGGTGATGGTGGTCGAGAACCGCGCCTTCGGCAACCGCGCCCATTGCATGATCAACGAGGGCCTCGGCAAGGTGATGCGCTTCGGCGCGAATGACCGGAGCGTGCTCGCGCGCCTCGCCTGGCTGCGCGACGTGTTCGGCCCGGCGTTCGGCGCGGCCCTGCGTCGCGCCGGGGGGCTGGAACTCTCGCCGCTCGTCGCCCGCGGCCTCACTATGGGCGACGAGATGCACCAGAGGAACGTCGCCTGTTCCGCCCTTGTGCTGCGCGCGCTCTCGCCGCACTTCGCGCGCGAGGTCGGCGATGGCGCGACGCTCGCCGAATGCCTCGCCTTCATCGCCGGCAACGAGCAGTTCTTCCTCAACATCGGCATGGCGCTGGGCAAGAGCCTGACCGATCCGCTCGGCGGCATCGAGGCCTGCAGCCTGGTGACCGCGATGAGCCGCAACGGCACCGATTTCGGCGTGCGTCTCTCGGCCACCGGCAACGACTGGTTCACCGCGCCGGTGGAGATGCCGCAGGGCCTGTACTTCCCCGGCTTCAGCGAAGCCGACGCCAACCCCGACATGGGCGATTCGGCGATCATGGAAACCATCGGCCTGGGCGCCTTCGCCATGGCCGGCGCGCCGGCGGTGGTCGGCTTCGTCGGCGCCGGGCGCGCGAGCGATGCGCTCGGCTACACCCGCGCCATGGACGGCATCACGCTCGCGCGCAACCCGAAGTGGACGCTGCCGCCGCTGGATTTCCAGGGCGTGCCCAGCGGCATCGATGTGCGGCGCGTGGCCGGCACCGGCGTGCAGCCGGCGATCAACACCGGCATCGCGCACCGTGAGCCCGGCGTCGGGCAGGTGGGCGCGGGCGTGGCGCGCGCGCCGCTTGCCTGCTTCGACCAGGCGCTAATGGCGTTCGCGAAAACGCTGGGGATTCGCGCGTGAGCGCGAAGGGGATCCGCGCATGAGCGCGAAGTCCGCGGGCGGGACGCTGGTCAACAGCCTGCGGCGCGGCTTCTACGCCGATTCGGTGGCGCTGATGCGCATCGCGCGCGCGCTCGGCGCGGCCCCCGGCGTGCTGCAGGCCTCGCTGATGATCGGCAGCGATTCGAACAAGGCGTTGCTGGCCGATTCCGGGCTGCTCGCCCCGGCCTCGCGCGCTGCGCGCGCGGATGACCTCGTCATCGCGCTGCGCGCGCGCACGCCGGCGCAGGCGAAGGCGGCCCTCAAGACCGCGGCACAGTTGCTCGCGGGCGACCGGCAGGCGGCTGACACGGCCGGCACGCAGGGCGTGCCCGGGCTCGGCGTCGCGCTCGAGACCCTGCCGCAGGCGAACCTCGCGCTCATCTCGGTGCCGGGCGAGTTCGCCGCGCGCGAGGCGCGTCGCGCGCTCGAGCGCGGCCTGCACGTGATGATCTTTTCCGACAACGTGCCGGTAGCCGAGGAGGTGGCGCTCAAGCGCTTCGCGGTCTCGCGCGGGCTGCTGGCCATGGGGCCGGACTGCGGCACGGCGCTGATCGGCGGCGTGCCGCTCGCCTTCGCCAACGCGGTGCCGCGCGGCGCGGTCGGCCTGATCTCCGCCTCGGGCACCGGCCTGCAGGAAGTCTCCTGCCTGCTGGCGCGCGCCGGACACGGCGTCTCGCACGGCATCGGCGTGGGCGGGCGCGACCTGTCGCTGGAGGTCGACGGCCTGATGACCTTCGCCGCTTTCGACGCGCTCGAGCGCGACCCGGCGACGAAACGCATCATCCTGATTTCCAAGCCGCCGGCGGCCGCGGTGGCGGCGAAGGTGATCGTGCGCGCGGCGCGTTGCGCGAAGCCCGTGGTGCTGTGCCTGCTCGGCGCGCCGGCGGCGAAACTGCCGCGCGGCGTGCGCATGGCGCGCACGCTGGAGGAGGCCGCGCTGGGCGCAGCAGCGATATCCAGGACCCCGAAGACGGCGACGCCACGCAGCGGCTGGATCCGCGGCCTGTTCAGCGGCGGCACGCTGGCGGCGGAAGCGCAGGTCGTGTTGATGGACGCCGGCGTCGCGGTGCGCTCGAACGCACCGGTGCCGGGCGCCACCGCCTGCGCCGCGGCGCGCGGCGCGGCGCACACCCTGATCGACCTCGGCGACGATGAATACACTCGCGGCCGGCCGCACCCGATGATCGACCCGGAACTGCGCATGGCCGAACTGCGGCGCGTGCTGCGCGCGAAGGACAGCGCCGCGGTGCTGCTCGACGTGGTGATCGGCTACGGCGCGCACGCCGACCCGGCAGGCGGCATTGCCGCGGTGCTGCGCGAGGCCGGGAAGAACGCGCCGCCGGTCATCGCGTCGGTGACCGGCACCGACGCGGATCCGCAGCACTACGCGCGCCAGGTGGAGACGCTGCGGGCCGCCGGTGTCACGGTCGCGGCTTCGAACGCGGCCGCGGCGCGACGCGCGGCGCAATGCGTGCGCGCGCCGCGCGTCGCCGCAAAGCGTTCCGCGCGACGCTAGGTGGCGCCGAGGTAGGCCTTCTCGAGCGCGCCGTCGGCGGCGATCTCCGCCGCCGTGCCCGAGGCGACGATGCGCCCGCTTTCGATGACGTAGGCGCGGTCCGCCAGCGACAGCGCGAGCCCGGCCATCTGGTCGACCAGCAGCAGCGTCACCTGTTCCTCGCGCAGCCGGTCGAGCGCCTTGAACAGGTCGTTGATCACCGTGGGCGCGAGCCCGAGCGAGGGCTCATCCAGCAACAGCAGCTTCGGCCTCGCCATCAGGCCGCGCGCCACGGCGAGCATCTGCTGCTCGCCGCCCGAGAGCAGGCCGGCGCGCTGGTGCTGGCGCTCGCGCAGCCGCGGGAAGCGCTCGAACATGGCTTCGATCTCGGCCGGGGGCACGCTGCGGCGCAGGTAGGCGCCGAGCCGGATGTTGTCGAGCACGCTGAGTTCGGGGAACACCTGCCGGCCCTCGGGCACCAGCACGATGCCCTGCGCCACCACGCGGTGCGCCGGCAGCGCGGCGAGGTTCTCGCCGGAGAGCGCGATCTCGCCCTGCACCGGCCGGTGCAGGCCGGAAATCGCGCGCATCAGCGTCGACTTGCCCGCGCCGTTGGCGCCGAGCACCGCGACCAGTTCGCCGCGCTCGACAGCGATCGCCACCTTCTTCAGCACCGGCTCGGCGCCATAGCCGGCCTCGAGTTGCCTGAGTTCGAGCAGCCGCTCGCGCGCGCCGCCGGCCGCGTCGCGCCGCGTCGCCGGCCGGCCGTGGTCCTCGCCGAGGTAGGCGCTGCGCACCGCCGGGTCCTGCTGCACGTCGGCAGGCAGGCCGGCCGCGATCGGCGTGCCGGCATCGAGCACCACCACCTGGTCGGAGATGCCCATGACGATGGCCATGTCGTGCTCGACCAGCAGCACCGCCACGCCGGCGGCCGCGATGCGCCGCATCAGCGCGGCGAGCGCGGTCTTGTCCTCGCGCGACAGGCCCGCCGCGGGCTCGTCGAGCAGCAGCACCGCGGGCCGCGTCGCCAGCGCGCGTGCGATCTCGACCAGGCGCCGGTCGACGTGCGGCAGGTCGGCGGCGCGCACCTGCAGGTCGCCGCGGTAGCCGACGAAGGCGAGCAGGCGTTCGGCCTCGGCCTCGGTGCCGGCACGCTCGGGCGTGGCGATCACCAGGTTCTCCAGCACGCTCAGGCTGCCGAACAGCAGCGAGGTCTGGTAGGTGCGCGCAAGGCCCGCCCTCGAGATGCGCCAGGCGGCGCGGCCGTCGATCGATTGCGCGCCGAGCCGCACGCGGCCGGCATCCGGCCGGTAGAAGCCGCCGAGCACGTTCAGCACCGTGGTCTTGCCGGCGCCGTTCGGCCCGATCAGGCTGGTGACCGCGCCCGCCGGGGCGGTGAAGCTCACGCCGGTGGCCGCCTGCACGCCGCCGAAGGCGATGGTGAGGTCCTCGACCACCAGCTGCACGCGCGCATCGGCGCCGGGCAGCGAAGCGTCCGGGGTCGCGCGCACGCCCACCGGTTCGCGCCGCCGGCGCAGCCAGCGCTGCACCTCGCCGACGATGCCCTCGGGGGCGATCCACAGCACCACCAGCATCAGCCCGCCGAAGAACAACAGGCGGTACTCGGCGAGCCCGGCGAGCACTTCGGGCAGCAGCACGACGATGGTGGCGCCGACCAGCGGGCCGCTGACGGTGCCGGCGCCGCCGACGATCACCACCAGCACGAACAGGATCGACTGCAGGATGGTGAAGGTGGAGGGCGTGACGAAGCCCGAGAGCGAGGCAAACAGCCCTCCGGCGAGTCCGGCGCAGGCGGCCGAGAGGGCAAAGGCCAGCGTCTTGATGGCCACCGGATTGAGGCCGATGGATTCGGCGGCGATCTCGGAATCCTTCACCGCGCGCATCGCCGAGCCCCAGGCCGAGCGCGACAGGCGCCAGAACGCGAACACCAGCACGCCGGTGAGCACGATGGCGAGCAGCGCGACGCCGCGCTCGCCGAACGGCAGGCCGGCAAGCTGCGGGTGCGGCACGCCCATGATGCCGTTCTGGCCGCCGGTCAGGTCGCGCCATTCGACCAGGCTGTTCTCCACCACGAAGGCGAAGGCGATGGTGATCATGGCGAGGTAGGGCCCGCGCACGCGAAGGGCGGGCATCGCGAGCAGCGCGCCGGTGGCGGCCGAGAGCACGATGGCGAGGGGCAGCGCGAGCCAGAAGCTCAGCTTCGCCGCGGTGGTGAGGATTGCCACGGTGTAGGCGCCGATGGCGTAGAAGCCGACGTGGCCGAAGGACACCTGCCCGGTAAGTCCGAGCAGGATGTTCAGGCCGATGCCGACGATGGCGGTGAGGGCCAGCGTCGCCATGATGAAGACGTAATAGCTGTTGGCGGTCGCGGTGAAGGCGAGCGCGCCGGCGAAGGCGAGCACCAGCACGATGACCGGCGCGGCCTTCATACCTTCTTCACCTCGGCGCGGCCGAAAAGGCCGTTCGGCTTCGCCGCCAGCGCCACGATGACCAGCGCGAAGGTGAGGATCTGCGTGTAGGTCGAGCCGAGCAGGGCGGTGATCAGCGCCTCGACCACGCCGAAGAGCAGGCCGGCGATCATCACGCCCCAGGCGCTGGTGATGGGCATCGCGCTGCATCCGTACCTCGTCGGCCAGCCCTACCGGCTGCGCCACCTGCGCCGCGCCCTCAACCACATCGTGCGGCAGCGCGAGCGCCTGTGGATCACCACCCCGGGCGCCATCTGCGATGCGGTGGCGGGCGTGTCCGCGGACTGAAAAAAGGGGTCAGACCCCATTTCTCAAGAGACGCGGCACCCGAAAAAGGGGTCTGCCCCCTTTTTCTTCGACGCCCCTCCGAGAAATGGGGTCTGACCCCTTTTTCTACGGCAGCCGCAGGGCGGGCATTTCGACGGCGGACTCGACGGCGCGCATCGCCCGCAGTACCAGCGCATCGGCATGCCGCGGGCCGACGATCTGCAGCCCCACGGGCAATCCCGCCTTCGTCACGCCGCAGGGCACGGTGGCCGCGGGCTGCTGGGTGAGGTTGAACGGGTAGGAGAACGGCGTCCATTCGGTCCAGCGCTTGAGCTTGCTGCCAGGCGGCACTTCATGGCCGGCCTCGAACGCGGGAATCGGCAGGGTCGGGGTGACGAGCAGGTCGTAGCGTTCGTGGAACAGGTTCATCGCGACGCCGAGGGCGCCGCGCTGCTGCACCGCGGCCTGGTATTCGACCAGCGTGATGCGCTCGCCTTCGGCCGCGACTTCGAGCAGGCCCGGATCCACCAGCTTTCTTTGTTCGGCGCTGAAGCCGCGCGCCACCAGCGCCGCGCCGGCGAACCAGTGGACGCGGAAGACATCTGCCACGTTGTCGAGCATCGGCGTGACTTCGTCGACCTGCGCGCCGAGATCGGCGAGTTTCTGCACCGCCGCCTTCACCAGCGCGGCGATCTCAGGGTCGACCTTCACGTGGCCGAGGTCCGGCGAGTACGCGACCCGCAGGCCGCGCACGCCGTCATTCAGCCCGATGCGCGAATCGCGCGCATCATAAGGCAGGGCGAACCAGTCGCGCGCATCCGGGCGCGCCAGCACGTCCAGCATCAGCGCGACATCGGTCACCGTGCGCGCCATCGGCCCGACGTGCGCCACGGTGCCGAAGGGCGAGAGCGGCCAGGCCGGCACGCGCCCGAAGGAGGGCTTGATGCCGGGCAGGCCGGTGAAGCCGCAGGGAATACGGATCGAGCCGCCGCCGTCGGTGCCGACGGTGAGCGCGCCCATGCCGGCGGCGACCGCCGCGGCGCCGCCGCCGGAGGAACCGCCAGGGGTCTTCGTCGGGTCCCAGGGATTGCGCGTGATGCCGGTGGCCGGGTTGTCGGTGACGCCCTTCCAGCCGAACTCCGGCGTGGTGGTCTTGCCGAGCAGCACCGCGCCGGCCTCGCGCAATCGCGCGGTGCAGGGCGCGTCGTCCGCCCAGGGGCCTTTCGAATCGACGGTCTTCGAGCCGCGCAGCGTCGGCCAGCCGCGCGTCAGCAGGATGTCCTTGATCGAGGCGGGCACGCCGTCGAGCACGCCCACGGGGGCGCCGCGCTGCCAGCGCGCCTCGGCGGCGCGCGCCGCCTCGCGCGCGCCGTCGATGTCGACCAGCACGAAGGCGTTCAGCTTCGGGTTCAGCGCCTCGATGCGCGTGAGCGCGGCGTCGACCGCCTCGACGGGCGAGAGGCGCTTCGCGCGGTACAGCGCGACGAGTTCGGTGGCGGAGAGGGCGCAGGGATCGTTCGTCATGGCGCAAGTGTAGCCACGCGGCCGGCGTCCTGTCGCCCCTGTTTTACCCTGCGGGATCGACCCGGTAGGACTCGATCGGCGCGCGCAGGTCCTCGGGGATGAGGATCGGCTTGCCGGAATCCAGGTCGATGAAGCACACGGTCTGGGTGATCGCGAGGTGCTCGTCGCCGTCCTTGCGGCCGCTGTAGGACAGCTGCATCGAGGACCGCCCGGTCTTCAGCACGCGCAGCTCGAAATGCAGCGTCTCGCCCATGCGGAACGGCTTCCTGAAGTCGCACTGGATCGACACCGTCGGCGTGCCGATGCGCCGGGTCATGACCAGCGCGGCGTGCGACTGGCCGAGCCCGTGGGTGAACCAGTCTTCCAGCGCGCTTTGCGCCATGTCGAAGAACTCGGGGAAGTAGACGATACCCGCCGGGTCGCAGTGCGAGAAGCGCACCAGTTGGTCGTGTTCGAAAACGCGGCTCATCCGCGTTTCCCATCGATCTTGCTCATGAGGGACGTTTCCACGCGGGCGCCACCAGCCGCCGCTTGCCGTCGTCGCTCATGCGGATGCCCGGCTCGTCCAGATGCTCGCGGTCCCACAACTCACAGGTCACCTGCTTGTGCTTCTGGTCGAGCCCTTCGCAATAATTGGAATAGCGGCAGACGATCACTTCGTCGCCGTGGCCGCTGCGCACCTTCTCGAACCAGTCGGGGTCGGCGAGCGCCTGGCGGGCGAAGCCGATGACGTCGGCCTCGCCCTTCTCGAGGATCGCCTCGGCCTGCTCGAAGCCGTGGATGCCGCCGGCCACCACCACCGGCATGTCGAAGCCGGCGGCGCGGATCACCGCATGGATGCGCCCCGACGGGTCGAGGTTGCGGCCGAACGGCCCGAACTCGTCCGACAGGCGTTGCGGCATGCATTCGTAGCCGCTGCGCCCGGTGTAGGGATAGGCGGCCCAGCCGACGTTCGGCTGCTTGGCGTCGTCGAACTTGCCGCCGCGCGAGAGCGAGACGAAATCCATCCCGGCGCGCGCGAAGGCGACGCCGAACCAGGCCGCGTCCTCCACCGTGTTGCCGGCCTCGATGCATTCATCCGCGAGGTAGCGGCAGCCGACGACGAAGTCCTCGCCGACGCTCTTTCGCACCGCGGCGAACACCTCCAGCGGCAGCCGCGCGCGCTGCTCGCGCGCCCCGCCGTAGCCGTCGCCGCGGGTGTTGGTGGCCGAGAGAAACGAGGCCATGGTGTAGGCGTGTGCATAGTGCAGTTCGACGCCGTCGAAGCCCGCGGCCTCGGCGCGCCTTGCTGCCGCCGCGAACAGCGCGGGCATCTGCTCGGGCAGCGCTGCGATGTGCGGCAAGTGGGTGTCGGTGACGCGCTCGCGGTAGCCCATGCGCAGCGACTCGAGCTCGCGCGCCGGCAGCACCTTGTCCAGTTCGGCCGGCGAAAGCGCCTTCAGGTGCTCGCGTACCTGCGCTTCCGGCCAGTCCGCAGCGCCGAGCGCGGCGCGGATCGCGTCGTCGACGCCGAGAAAGCGCTCGAAGAACTTCGCCGGGTCCGGGCGGCGCCGGATGGCGAGGAAGTCGATCAGCTGGATGTAGAGCTTCGTCGTGCCGCCGCTCGCTTCGCGCACCGCTTCGACGAGCCTGGCGAGGCCGGGAATGAAGCGGTCGTCGCCGATGCGCAGCAAGGGGCCGCTGGGCACGTCGCGGATGCCGGTGGCCTCGACCACGATGGCGCCCGGCCGCCCCTCGGCATAGCGCCGGTACCAGTCGATGACGTCGGGCGTGCATTCGCCGTCCTCGTTCGAGCGCCACGGCACCATGGCCGGCACCCAGGTGCGGCTGCCGAGCGCGAGGCGGCCGACGGCGAGCGGCGCGAACAGCCGCGCGCGCGCAGCCTCGGCGGCGCTCGGCCAGCGGCCAGGGCGCGCGTCCCAGGGAATCTTCTGTGGCGGTTTCCACATGGCGCTGTTACTTCAAGTCTAAAGCATTTCGACGGCGCGCCAGTTGGCTCAGGCGTCGCGCGGCAGTTCCGCGGCGAGCGCGTCGGCGGTGCCGAAGACCCAGGCCGAGCCGAGCGCGGCGGGCAGGGCGGCGCGCCACAGTTCGCCGAAGCGCGCGCTGGCGCAGCCTTGCGCCTCGAGCCGTGCCGCGAGGCCCGCAGGGTCGCGGCAGGCGAGCGCGTAACCGGCGAGCGCGGGCGCGGCAGGCGCCTCGCCGAGCAGGCCGGCGCAGGAGGCGCGATCGCCGATGAACAGCGTGCCGCGCGAGGTGTCGATGCGCACGAAGCGGCCGGCGGGCGCGGGCAGGGCCGAGGCGAACTCCGCATAGCGCGCCGCGGCCGCCACCGGGTCCGCGACGCAGACGAACACCGCGGCGAGGCCGCTGACGCCGTTGGCATGGTCGAGCCAGCGCGGCTGCCACAGCGCCTCGGGCGTCTTCTGCTCGCAGAACTGCACCCGGCCCTCGGGCATGCGCTCGGGCGGCACGCGCTGCACGCTGAAGCGCGCGCGCAGCACGCCGCCGTCCGCGGTGCCGATGTCGCGCTCGAGGTTCACGGTTTCGAGCGGCGCGAAGCCGTGGCGCGCAAGCTGCGCGAACTCGAACTCCGCGTCCGGCGTGCCGAGCGCAAGGATGTGCACGCCGCGGTAGCGCGCCATGGCCTCGCGCAGCCGAAGCGCGTTCGGCGTGTCCGCGGTCGGCGAGAGGATCTCGAGATAGCCTGCCTCGAGCATCACGCAGCGGTTGGACGACCCGGCCGGCGCCGTGTTGCCCGCGGCGTCGCGCAGCGTCTGGTCCGAGCGCGGCGTGACGACGAAACCGAGCGCTTCGAGCGTCGCGCGCGCCGCCTCGAGGTCGTCGACGAAATGGGCGACGTGGTCGAGCACAAGCTCGCCGGATTCAGGGCGCTGGCGCGCGGCGACAGCAGCGAAACCGGGGTCGGAACTTGCGGGGGGCATGCGCTAATATAACCGCATGAACAAGCCCGCAGATTCGAACGCGATTTCCGGCGCCACCCTGACCGGCGGCGAGGCGGTGGTCGAGACCCTGAAGGCGCACGGCGTCGAGGTGATTTTCGGCCTGTGCGGCGACACCAGCCTGCCGTTTTACGACGCGCTCGCGCGGCTGGACCACGGCATGCGGCACGTGCTGACGCGCGACGAGCGCTCGGCGGCGTACATGGCCGACGGCTATGCGCGCGTCTCCGGCCGCGTCGGGGTCTGCGAAGGGCCCTCGGGAGGCGGCGCCACCTACATCCTGCCCGGCATCGTCGAGGCCAACGAATCCTCGGTGCCGCTGCTGGCGATCACCAGCGACATCTCGGTCAGCTCGCGCGGGCGCTACACGCTCACCGAACTCGACCAGGGCGCGCTGATGCGCCCGCTCACCAAGTGGAACGCGGTGCTGAACCGCTCGGCGGACGTGCCGCGCACGATCCGCGCAGCCTTCAACCAGATGACCACCGGCCGGCCGGGCGCGGCGCACATCGCGCTGCCCTTCGACGTGCAGAACGGGCCGGTCGATCGAAGCGAGGTCTGGGGCGACCCGAGCCTTGGCACCTACCCGGCGCGGCGCGTCGGGCCGGACCCGTTCTACGTCGAGCTCGCGGCGAAGCTGCTGCGCGCGGCGAAGTCGCCCCTCTTCATCTGCGGCGGCGGCGTGGTGATCTCGGGCGCGGAAGGCGAGTTGCTGGCGCTCGCCGAGCGGCTCTCGGCGCCGATCGCCACCACCATCAGCGGGCAGGGTTCGATCCCCGAGGACCATGCGCTTGCCGTCGGCGTGGTCGGCTCGAACGGCGGCACGCCGGAGACGCGCGCCATCGTCGATGCCGCCGACCTCGTGGTGTTCATCGGCTGCCGCGCGGGCTCGGTGACCACCGAGCGCTGGCGCCACCCGGTGCCGGGCGCGGTGAAGGTGATCCACCTCGACGTCGATCCCGGCGTGATCGGCGCGAGCTACCGCGTCGACGTGCCGCTGGTGGCGGACGCGAAGCTTGCGCTGGTGATGCTGGAGGAGGCGCTCGAAGGCACGCGCCGGCCCTTCGACGCCGACGCGGTGGCGGCCGCCAAGGCCATGAAGATGGCGAAGTTCGAGGCGCTGGCCGCATCGAACGAATCGCCGATCCGGCCCGAGCGCGTGGTTGCGGAACTCGCCAAGGCGCTCGATGCCGACGCCATCGTGGTCGCCGATCCCGGCACGCCCTGCCCGTACTTCTCGGCCTACTTCCCGGTGCGCGGCACCGGACGACGCCTGTTCTCGAACCGCGCGCACGGTGCGCTCGGCTATTCGCTCTCCGGCGCGGTCGGCGCGCATTTCGGCCGGCCCGGCGTGAAGTGCGTCTCGGTGATGGGCGACGGCAGTTTCGGCTTCACCTCCGGGGAACTGGAGACCGTGGTGCGGCTGAAGCTGCCGGTGACCTTCATCGTCATCGCCAACGCGGTCTACGGCTGGATCAAGGCCGGCCAGAAGACCGGCTACGACGCGCGCTACTTCTCGGTGGACTTCAGCGTCACCGACCATGCCGCGGTGGCCGCGGCCTACGGCGTGAAGAGCTGGCGCGTCACCGATCCCGGCAAGCTCGGCGGCGTGCTGCGCAAAGCGCTCGCGCACGATGGGCCGACGCTGGTCGACGTGGTCTGCCAGCCGCTGCACGAGGCGAACGCCCCGGTGTCGGAGTGGGTGGCGTGAGCGCGCCTCACGATCACGATCACGACCACGGCCATGGGCACGATCACGCGCACACGAAGGACGATGAACTCGGCTTTCGCGTCAAGGCGCTTGAGCGCCTGCTGACCGAGAAGGGGCTGGTCGATCCCGCGGCGCTCGATACCCTGATCGAAACCTACGAAACCCGCGTCGGGCCGCGCAACGGCGCGCGCGTGGTGGCCAAGGCCTGGACCGACCCGGCATTCCGGGAATTCCTGCTGCGCGACGCCACCGCGGCGATCGCCGGCATGGGCTTCGAGGGCCGGCAGGGCGAGCACATGGTGGCGCTCGAGAACACGCCGACGCTGCACAACATGGTGGTGTGCACGCTGTGCTCCTGCTATCCGTGGCCGGTGCTCGGCCTGCCGCCGGTCTGGTACAAGTCCGCGCCCTACCGTTCGCGCGCGGTGTCCGACCCGCGCGGCGTGATGAAGGATTTTGGCGCCGTGCTGCCCGACGAGGTCGAGGTGCGCGTCTGGGACTCGACCGCGGAGGTGCGCTACCTTGTGATTCCGATGCGGCCTGCAGGCACCGAGGGCTGGAGCGAGGAAAAACTTGCGGAGATCGTCACGCGCGACCAGATGATCGGGGTGACGCGTTGAACGGCGGGCAGGACCTCGGCGGGATCCAGGGCTTCGGCCCGGTGGTCGCGGAAGCGAACGAGCCCGCGTTCCACGCCGCCTGGGAAAAGCGCGCCTTCGGGGTCACGCTTGCGCTCGGCATGCTCGGGCGCTGGAACATTGACATGAGCCGGCACTATCGCGAGAACCGCAGCCCGGCGGAATACCTCACCTCGAGCTATTACGAGCTCTGGTTCAACGCGGTGGAGCGGCTGGCCGTCGACCGCGGGCTGATCACCGAGGACGAGTTGCGCGCGGGACGGCCGCTCGCGCCGCGCGACCCGGCGCTGCACGTGCCGGATGCGCCGACCGCGCGCCGCCTGCTCGCGGACATGAAGGGCGCCAGGCTGGACGCGAAGGTGGCGCCGCGCTTCGCGCCCGGTGCCCGGGTGCGGGTGGCGAACCTCCATCCGCCCACGCACACGCGCATGCCGCGCTACTGCCGCGGCAAGGTCGGTGTGATCGTGTCGGACCACGGCGTCTACGTGTTCCCCGACACCCACGCCCACGACCTCGGGCAGAAGCCGCAGCACCTGTACAGCGTGCGCTTCAGCGCGCTCGAACTCTGGGGCGAGGCGCGCAACGACAGCGTGCATATCGACCTCTGGGACGACTACCTTGCAGCGGCCTGAGCCGGCCGCCGCCTTCGGCGCGCCGTGGCAGGCGCAGATCTTCGGGCTGGTGGTGCAGCTCGGCGATCGCGGCGTGTTCACCTGGGCCGAATGGGCCGAGGCGCTCGGCGCGGCGATCCGCGAGGCGCAGGCCGCCGGCGACCCGGACCTCGGCGACACCTATTACGAGCACTGGATCCGCGCGCTCGAAGCCCTGCTCGCCGAGCGCGGCCTCGCCGACGCCGGCCTGATCGCGCAGCTCACCGCCACCATCGAAGCCGAGGCCCACCATGTGCGCGAAGGCCAGCTGCATCCCTGAGAAAGGGGTCTGACCCCTTTTTCACGCACCGCTTCAACGGAAAAGGGGTCTGACCCCTTTTCTGCCCCGAAACCCAGAGGAATCCAGAATGTCCAGACTCTTCACCCCCATTCAGCTCGGCGGCATCACGCTGCCGAACCGCATCGTCATCGCGCCGATGTGCCAGTACTCGGCCGCGGACGGCGCGATGACCGACTGGCACATGATCCATCTCGGCAGCCTCGCGGTGTCCGGCGCGGGCCTTGCCATGGTGGAGGCCACCGGGGTGACGCGCGAGGGGCGCATCTCGCACTTCTGCACCGGCCTGTACACCGACGAGAACGAGGCGGCGATGCAGCGCGCGGTGCTCGCCTACCGGCGCATCACAAAATCGCCCATCGGCGTGCAGATCGCGCACGCCGGCCGCAAGGCGTCCACGCTGCCGCCCTGGGGCGGCGGCAAGCCGCTCGCCGCGGACCAGTCGCCCTGGCAGACGGTGGCGCCCTCGGCGCTGGCCTTCGGCGAGGGCTGGCACGTGCCGCATGAACTCTCGGTCGCGGAAATCCGCGGACTGGTGGATGCCTTCGTCGCGGCCACCGAACGCGCGCGCCGCATCGGCTTCGATGTCGCCGAGATCCACGCCTCGCACGGCTACCTCCTGCACCAGTTCCTCTCGCCGGTGTCGAACACGCGCACCGACCAGTACGGCGGCAGCCTCGAGAACCGCATGCGCTTCCCGCTCGAGGTGGCGCGCGCGCTGCGCGAGGTCTGGCCGAAGGAACGCTGCCTCGGCGCGCGCATCACCGGCAGCGACTGGCTGGACGAGGGCGCGAAGATCGAGGACTGCATCGCCTTTGCGAAGGCACTCAAGGCGCTCGACTACGACTACGTCTGCGTCACCAGCGGCGGGCTTTCGCCCGCGGCACGCATGCAGATCGGGCCGAACTACCAGGTGCCGTTCGCCGCCGCGGTGAAGAAGGCGGTGCCGATCGCGGTGCGCGCCGTCGGCCTGATCGCCGACCCGGACCAGGCCGAGGCGATCCTCGCGCGCGGCGAGGCCGACATGGTGGCCCTGGCGCGCGGCATTCTCGACAACCCGCGCTGGGTCTGGCACGCCGCCGAGCGCTTCGGCGTGAAGATCGACTACCCGCCGCAGTACGCCCGCGTGCATCCCGATCTCTGGCCGGGCGCGAAGCTCGCGCGTCCCCCGCTCGAGGCGCAGGCCGCGGAGTAGGCGCGCCATGAAGGTCACCGCGCTCGAAACCATCCAGCTGGAGGAATACCCGAACGTCCTCTGGGTGCAGGTGCACACCGATGAAGGCCTGACAGGACTCGGTGAAACCTTCTACGCGGTCGAGCCGGTGATCGCGCACATCCACCAGACGATCGCCCCCTACCTGCTCGGGCAGGACCCGCTCGCGCTCGACCGGCACAGCCGGCATTTCCTCTACAACTACCTCGGCTTCAAGTCGGTGGGCGCCGAGATGCGCGCCGCCTCCGCGGTCGACATCGCGCTCTGGGACCTGTTCGGGCAGGCGACGGGGCAGCCGATCCACCAGTTGCTCGGCGGCGCGAGCCGGGACCGCATCCGCACCTACAACACCTGCGCCGGGTACCAGTACGTGCGCGCGAAGTCCGAGCAGGGCACGGCGAACTTCGGCACGCCCGCCGACAGCGGGCGCTACCAGCCCTACGAGGACCTTGTCGGCTTCATGAAGTACCCGGACGAGCTGGCGCTCTCGCTGCTGGAGGAGGGCTACACCGGCATGAAGATCTGGCCCTTCGACGCCTATGCCGAGGCCTCGAACGGCACCTCGATCAGCGCCGCGGAACTGAAGCAGGCGCTCATTCCCTTCGAGAGAATCAGGAAAGCCGTGGGCGATCGCATGGACATCCACGTCGAGTTCCATTCGCTGTGGAACCTGCCGGCGGCGATCAGGATCGCCAAGGCGCTCGAGCCCTACGACCCGTACTGGTTCGAGGACCCGATCAAGATGGACAACCTCGACGCCATCGCCGAGTACGCGCGGCGCACCGACGTCTGGGTCACGGCGAGCGAGACGCTGGCCACGCGCTGGGCCTTCCGCGACCTGTTCGAAAAGCGCGCGGTGAGCGTGTGCATGTTCGACATCGGCTGGTGCGGGGGCCTCACCGAAGCGAAGAAGATCGCCACCATGGCCGAGGCCTACCAGTTGCCGATCGCGCCGCATGACTGCACCGGCCCGGTGCTGCTGACCGCGGCGGTGCACCTGTCGCTCAATTGCACCAACACGCTGGTGCAGGAAGTGGTGCGCGCCTTCTACTTCGGCTGGTACGGCGAACTGGTGACGCAGTTGCCGCCACTGGAGAAGGGCTTCATCTCCGCGCCGCCGGGGCCGGGGCTGGGCACGCAGTTGCAGCCCGGGGTGCTCAAGCGCAAGGACGCGCGCATCCGCCGCTCAACGCGTTGAGGCAGCGGGACCGGCGTCAGGCCGCTGCGAACCGCACTGCTCAGGACCCGCGCACCACCTTCAGGTTGTTCTCCACCGCCTTCACCCCCTCGACGCCGCGCGCCGAGGCCAGGGCCTTCTCGATCTCGGTCTTGTCGCCGACGGTGCCCCAGAGCGCGACCACGCCGTCCTTCACCGTGACGTCGATCTGGTGCCCGGGGATGTCCTTGTTGCCGACGAGCACCGCCTTGACCTTCGCGGCGAGCGCCTTGCCGGCGTCAGCCACAGGCGCCGGGGCAGGTGCGGTCGCAGGGGCGGCGACCGGTGCGGCGGGCGCGGCGGCCGGAACGGACGGCGCAGCCGGTGCGGAGGCCGGGGCGGGCTTCTTGTCCTCGCCGCAGGCCGCGAGACCGAAGGCAAGGGCGAGGGCGCAAAGGCAAGCGTTCAGAGCGCGCATGGGCGTTGGTTCCTCATCGATTCGTTCAAGCCCGCAGTCTAGCGCGCGCAGCGAAAGCCGATGTTGTGGTGACCCGCGACGGGGTTACGCGACAGCGTCCGGCCGCGCTGCGTCGTGGTCAGGTCCGCGGGTGGCGAATCGTGCCCGCCGCCGCGCGTCCCGCGCACCGGACCGGGCGCCGGGTCCTCGCGACCGTCCTGCGCATCGTAGGGATAGGGCCGGTAGGCGCTCGAGACCCATTCCCAGACGTTGCCCGCCATGTCGAGCGCACCGAAGGGGCTCGCGCCAGCCGGATGCGTGCCCACCGGCGCGGTCTCGTTCCAGCCGGCGTTGAAGCGCGCGCGGCTCGCGTCCGGCGCCGCCTCGCCCCACGGAAAGCGCGCGTCCGCGGTGCCGCGCGCGGCCTTCTCCCATTCGGCTTCGGTGGGCAGGCGCGCCCCACGCCACGCGCAGTAGCGCAGTGCGCCCAGCCAGCTCGCCTCGACCACCGGGTGGTCTGCATAGCCGTCGTCGGCGTGCCAACGGCCCGCGCGACGGTGGATGCGCGCATCGCGATCGTCGTCGTCGTACAGCCTTGCACCATCCGCGGCGCGCGGCCCGACGGCGTCGAGAAAACGCGCGAAGGCGGCGTTGGTGACCGGCAGGCGGTCGATCGAGAACGCGGCGAGCGTCACGCGATGGCGCGGTTGCTCGTCGGCAGGGCCGTCATCACTGCCCATGAGGAAATCGCCGGCCGGCACGGTCACCTGTTCGGCGGCATGGCTCGCGAATGTGAGGACCAGCAGCAGGGCCGTGATCCGGCCCCGGGGGCGCAGCGTTTCAGCGGCCCTCGATGCGCAGCACGATCTTGCCGACATGCGCGTTCGAATCCATGAAGGCTTTCGCCTCGGCGAGCTGGCCGAAGTCGAAGACACGATCGACCAGCGGCTTGAGCCGCCCGTCGGCGAAGGCGGGCAGCAGGTCCTTCGCGCAGGCCTCGATGCCGGCGACGCGTTCTGGCGCCGGGCGGATCTTGTTCGAGACGCCGAAGATGCGCAGGCGCTTGACGTGCAGCGCATCGAGGTCGAGTTCCGCCTTCAGCACGCCGTCGACGTAGCCGACGAAGGCGATGCGCCCGGCGTAGGCGCTGGCGCGCACGCATTCGGTGAACACCGAGCCGCCGACTGCGTTCACCGTGAGGTTGGCGCCGCGTCCGCCGGTGGCCTTCATCACTGCGTCATGGAAATCGGGCTTGCGCGTGCACAGGGCAAGGTCGAGGCCGAGCGCCTTGAGCCGACCGAGCTTGGCGCCCGAGCCCGAGGTGCCGATCACTTTCGCGCCGTAGAGGTGCGCCACCTGCAGTGCCGCGACGCCGACGCCCGAGGTGATGCCCGCCACCAGCAGCCACTCGCCCGCGGCGATGCGGCCCTGCGCAACCAGCATGTCGTGCACCACCGCATAGGTGATCGGCACCGCGGCGGCGGCCTCCCAGGACAGGGCCTCGGGCTTCGCCATGGCCTCGCGGGCATCCATGAGCGCGAATTCCGCGAATGCGCCGGCGCAGCGGCCCATGACGGGCGCGCCCGGTGCGAACTTCGTGACGCCCGCGCCAACGGCTTCCACGATGCCCGCGCCTTCCATGCCGGCGGGTTTCGGCGCCCCGGGCGCGGCCAGGCCGTGCGCCGGGATCAGTTCGCCGCGATTCAGGCCGGCGGCCTGCATGCGCACGAGCACCTGCCCGGCCGCTGCAACCGGCTGCGGGGCCTCGTACGCTTCAACGGTGACGGAATCGGTTTTCGGGAGGAGACGGTAGGCGCGCATCGGAGGCGCAGTGTACCGCGCCGCGCCGCGCGCCCGGCGGTCCAGGGGCGCGCCGGGCGTCCTGCGTCAGCGGAGGAGGAGGGAGGAGGAACCCGCCGCCGCAGGGACGCCCGGCACGTCTGGATCCGGGGTTGATCAGCCGAAGATGCGCATCCGCTCGGGACGTTCGATCAGGCGCATCCGGCGCTCGAGGTCCGCCACGTCGGTGGACCGGCCGAGATAGGCCTCGGCGCGTCCGCGCAGGACCTCGCGGGAGCGCTGTCCGATCCAGTCGTAGAACCGGGCCAGCATCGTCTGGATCGTGGCCGCGCGCAGGCGCCGCGCCTGCAGTTCGATCGAGACCAGGGCCTCGGTCGTCAGCGGCGTGCGCTTGGTCGCGCGCGCCGTGGCGCCGTCCTGGAGCAGGCTGGGGGTGGCGGGGCGGTGGAAGTGTCCGTCGCCTTCGTACAGGGGAATGCCGGTGTTCATCGTGTTTCCTTATGGCGCCTTGATGTTGCGCCGCACGATAACAATATAGGGATGCGTATAATGTATTTCAAATCGTAATATCAAATGGTTACGATCAGTCTGGGTAATGACGCTAACCCATTGTGTTGCAATGCAATATAGGCATGTGAAAGACGATTCCGGCCCGCTGGAGGGGCCCTGCTGATGGAGCTGTACCAACTACGATCGCTGGCCGCGGTGGCGCAAGCGGGGCACCTCACCCGTGCCGCCGAGGGCCTGCACCTGAGCCAGCCCGCGGTGAGCGCCCATGTGCGCGTCCTCGAGGAGGAACTCGGCGTGAAGCTGTTCGAGCGCAGCTCGAACGGCATGCTGCCGACCCACGCCGGGCGCGAACTCGTGCAGCATGCCGAGCGCGTACTGGCGGCCGCCGCAGCGATGCGCAATGCGGCGCGTGCCCTCAAGGGCGAGGTCGAAGGCCGCCTTCGCGTCGGCACCGTGATCGACCCGGATACGCTGCGCCTTGGCGCGTTCCTGTCGCGTACCACCGAACGCTACCCGGGCATCGACCTCGAACTGCACCACGAGGTGAGCGGCGAGGCGATGGATGCGGTGCGCTCGGGCGAGCTCGACGCAAGCTTCTATTTCGGTGCGCTCTCGCAACCCGAGATTCGCGGCGTGCGGCTGGCCGAGATGCAGTACCGGGTGGTCGCGCCCGCGGCCTGGGCCGCGCGGGTGCGCGATGCGGACTGGAAGGCGCTTGCGGCGCTGCCCTGGGTGCTGACGCTGCCTTCGAGCACGCTGCGCGGGATCGCGCGCGCGCTGTTCCGCGCCAACGGCGTCGCGCCGGAGCGCGTGGTCGAAGCCGACAACGAGTACGTGATCTCGACGCTGGTGGCCTCCGGCCTCGGCCTGTCGCTGATGCGCGAGGAACTCGCGCGCGAGAAAGAAGCGGCGGGGGAAGTCGTGGTGCTCGACGCCGCAGGCCCGAGCGTCCCGCTGTGGTTCATCCATCGCGCGGACCGCACGGACGACCCGCTGATCATCGCGCTGACCGGGGCCTTGCGGGAGGCCTGGGGGCTGACTGCGGCGCGCGATGCGCGCGAGCCTGCCGAAGCTGCGGTAACGTGACGGGCATGCCCGCACCCGACATCCGGCTATTCTGGGAGGACTTCGCACCCGGCCAGGTACGCGAACACGGCGCGCGATCGCTCAGCGAAGACGAGATCATCGCCTTCGCAAGCCAGTGGGACCCGCAGCGCTACCACGTCGACCCGGAAGCCGCGAAGGCCACGCCCTTCGGCGGCCTGATCGCCTCGGGCTGGCAGTCCTGCTGCGTGGCGATGCGCATGATGTGCGACGCCTACCTGAACGAATCCTCCTGCGTCGGCTCGCCCGGCATCGACGAACTGCGATTCCTGCGACCGGTGCGGCCCGGCGACACGCTGCGCTTTCGCGCCACCGTGCTGCAAAGCACGCCGTCGCAGACCAGGGCCAACCGCGGCACCGTCACCTTCCGCTGGGAACTCCTCAACCAAGCCGATGAAGTGGTGCTGTCCATGATCGGGCGGCAGATGTACCTGAAGCGCTGAAAAAGGGGTCAGACCCCTTTTTTCTGCGCCGCCTTCCGCGGAATCGGGGCCTGCCCCCCTTTTTTCACGAGCACGGATCAGCGACCGGGTGCCGCCGGGCGCGCGAACAGGGCAGCCACGGCATCGCCGTCGAAGCGGTAGACGTGGTTGCAGATCTCATTGCGGATCACGACTTCGCCGTGCTCGGCGAGGATGCCGTCGACCTCGGCACGGCCGAGGCTGCGCAGCATGTCCTCGACCTTCGAGGGATCGTACGGGCAGTGGTAACGCACTTCGTCCTGCGGGTAGACGCGCAGGAGTTCGTCCGGAAACAGCCGGGTGAGCAGGTCTTGGGGCGACAGAGTCGATGCCTCTCCGGGACGCAAGGTCGCCGCGAGCTGGGTGATCCGCGCCCAGCCGTCCGGATCCCGCGCGTCGGCCCCGGGGAGTTTCTCCAGCATCAGGCCGGACAGGGATTGCGTGTCCGCGTGCAACTGCAGGGCGGCATCGCGTTGCTCGGACTGCGCGAGGTAATGCGCGAAGATCTCGGCCATCATCTCGCCCTCGAGCGGCACGAGGCTCTGGTAGAGCTGGCCGCTCCTCGCATCCTCGAGCGTCAGCGCGAGCCGGCCGTCGCCGAGCAAGGCGCGCGCGCTGCCTTCGGGGGCGTCCGGGTCGACCTGCGCCATGCCGCGGATGCGCAGTTCCGGATCGCAGTCGGCGACCAGGAGTCGCACCGGTCCGGATCCCTGCACCTGCAGCGTGAGGCGCGCGGTATCCTTTCGATGGGCGCCGAGCAGCACGGCGAGCGCGGTCGTGTGACCGAGCAGCCCGACGACGTCGGGCGAATAGCGTCGCCCGGCGAGCATCTCGCGCCAGGCGCCCTGCAGCACGACCAGGCGCCCCCGGATATCGAGGTCTTCGAACAGGAAGCGCTGCACCACGTTGTTGTCCATGGGGTCAGAATGCAGACGGTGAACAGGATCGTCAACCGGCGCGGCCAGGTGGCGAAGTGCGAACAGGAGGCGCTCGCGCTGCTGCGCGAGAACCTCGCGCCGGGCGGCATGCGCGCCGCCGCGCCGGGCGCGCTTGCGCGCAGCCGCAGCTATCACTGCGTGTTCGGGCGCGACGCCGCGATCTGCGCGCTCGCCATGGTCGCATCCGGTGATCCGGTCCTCGTGCGCGGCGCGCATGCAAGCCTCGAATCGCTGGCGGCGCGCCAGGCCTCGAACGGGCAATTGCCGAAGTTCGTCGACCTGGAAGCCGACGTGGCCGACTTCTGGTACGTCGGTTGCATCGATTCCACGCTCTGGTGGCTGATCGCGCTCGATGCGCTTGCGCGCAGCGGCCGGGAACGCGGTGCCGTGCGGCGCCTCGCACCGCGGGCGCGACGCGCGATCGCATGGCTCGAGGCGCAGGAGCACCCGGTGATCCGGCTGCTCTCGCAGAACGAGGCGAGCGACTGGGCCGACATCATGCCGCGCTCGGGTTTCGTGCTCTACACCAATGCGCTGTGGTACCGGGTGAAGCGCCTCTACGGCCTCGAGGGCGCGGCTGCGACGCGGCGCCACTTCAACCAGCTCTTCCATCCGGGCGCGCACGACGTGCCCGAGTTCCGCCGCATCCGCCTGTTGACCGACTACGTGATCCGCCGCCAGCAGCATCGCAGCCTGTACCTGAGCTACGTGAACCTCGCCAGCTGGGGCGACGAGGGCGACGTCTTCGGCAACCTGCTCGCCGTGCTCTTCGGGCTCGCCGACAAGGCGCGCAGCCGCAGCGTGCTGCGGGCGCTGCTGCGTGAGAAGGTGAACCAGCCCTGGCCGGTGCGCGCGGTGTGCGAGCCGATTGCGCGGCGCGACCCGCGCTGGCGGCCTTACATGGACCGGCACCGGCAGAACCTCGCGCACCAGTATCACAACGGCGGGGTGTGGACGATGATCGGCGGCTTTTGGGTGGCGGCGCTCGCTGCCAACGGCCTGCGCGCGCAGGCCACGCGCGACCTCGCGCGGCTGGCCGTAGCCAACGCCCGCGGCGGCTGGGCCTTCATGGAATGGTTCCATGGCCGGACCGGCGCCGCCCGCGGCATGCCGCGCCAGTCCTGGAACGCCGCCGGGTTCCTGATGGCGAAGCAGGCACTGGACGGGAAAAGGGGTCAGACCCCATTTCCGGGCTCAGGCGGTCGATGAAAAAGGGGTCAGACC
>DATCYZ010000107.1:0-6336 GCA_036526195.1 Burkholderiales bacterium | reverse complement strand
CCACCACCGAGAACTACACACCTTAGCACACTCTTTCCCTACACGACGCTCTTCCGATCTGAGAAGCGCCGCGCGCGCCTTGGCGGTATAGATGAGTCCGCCGCCACGGTAATAGGCCGAGGCGCCGGGCACCGCGACCAGCGCCGCGTTGATCAGGCCGCCGGCCGAGGATTCGGCCACGGCGATCGTTTCATTGCGCCGCTTGAGGAGGTCCCCGGCGACGATCGCAATGTCCATCCGAAGCGTCATCGGACCGCCCTCCGACACGTCAACGCGGGGCCGGCGCATCGCCGAGCATCCGCTCGACATAGCGCGCGATCAGGTCCACCTCGAGGTTGACCTTCGTCCCGGCCGCAAGGCGGCCGAGCGTGGTCACGTCCAGCGTGTGCGGGATCAGGTTGACCTCGAAGGTCGCGGCGGCCACGCGGTTCACCGTCAGGCTCACCCCATCGACGCAGATCGAGCCCTTGCGCGCCAGGAACCGGTCGAGTTCCGCCGGCACGCGCACCCGCAGCAGCTTCGACTCCCCGGCGGCCTCGAAGGCAAGCACCTCGCCCAGCCCGTCCACATGCCCGGTGACGAGGTGGCCGCCGAGCGTGTCGCCGAGCGCGAGCGCCTTCTCCAGGTTCACCCTGCCCGGCGCATCCAGTCCGGTGGTGCACTCGATCGTCTCGCGCGAGACGTCAAAACCCAGTTTTCGACCCTCGCTCGCCACGACCGTAAGGCAGGCCCCTTGCACGCAGATCGAATCGCCGAGCCGCACGCCTTCGAGCTCGAGAGACCCGGGATCGACGCCGATCCGCAGCCCCTGCGCAAGCGGCGACACCGAGACGATTCGCCCCACGGCCTGGACAATTCCGGTGAACATCAGGCGCTCCTTGCTAGCAGGCGCACATCTTCGCCGACCCGCTCGACCGAGCGCAACGAAAAGCGCGGCCGCGCCCCGAGCGACTCGACCTGCGGAAGGTTGAACATGCCCTGCGCCGTATCGCCCAGCAGGCTGGGGTTCAGGTAGACGAGCAGCTCGTCGACGCAGCCTTCGCGCAGCAGCGAGCCGTTCAGCTTGAATCCGCCCTCGGCGTGCAGTTCGTTCACGCCGCGCGCGGCGAGGTCCACCCGCATGGCGGCAAGGTCGACCGTGCCCCCGGAATTCGGCAGGACCACCACCTGCGCGCCGCGCGCCTCGAGCGCCTTGCGCCGGCCCGCATCGTCCACGCCGCAGAAGATGAGGAGGTTGCCGCCGTCCAGGATGCGCGCCGCGGGCGGCGTCTCCAGCCGGCTGTCGACCAGCACGCGCAGGGGCTGGCGCGGGGTCTCCACCTCGCGCACCGTCAGGCGCGGATCGTCGGCCTTCACGGTGCCGATCCCGGTGAGCAATGCACAGGCCCGCGCGCGCCATCGATGCCCGTCGGCGCGCGCCTCGGCGCTGGTGATCCACTGCGAGGTTCCATCGGCAAGCGCCGTGCGACCGTCCAGCGTGGCGGCCACCTTCAGGCGCACCCAGGGCCGGCCGCGGACCATGCGCGAAACGAAGCCGATATTGAGTTCCCGCGCCGCCTCTTCCATCAGGCCATGCTCGAACCGGATGCCGGCCGCCGCGAGCCGGTCGGCGCCGCCGGCCGCGGCCGGATTCGGGTCGCGCATCGCCGCCACCACCCGCGCCACGCCCGCCGCAACCAGCGCCTCCGTGCAGGGCGGCGTGCGTCCGTGATGGCTGCAGGGCTCGAGCGTCACATAGGCCGTGGCGCCGCGCGCCCGTGCGCCCGCCGCCGCGAGCGCGAGCGCCTCCGCATGCGGCGCGCCGGCCCGCGCGTGCCAGCCTTCGGCGATCACGGTGCCTCCCCTGGCAAGCACGCAGCCGACGCGCGGGTTCGGCGTCGTCGTGAACAAGCCCTCTTCGGCCAGCGCAAGGGCGCGGCGCATCATCCCCGCGTCGAGTTCGGAGAAAGCGGTCTGTCCCATCCGGATCGGCCGGGGTGCGGCGCGTCCCTCAGGCGCCCCGGCGCTTCTTCTTTGCCGACTTCACTTCCTGCACCGCCTCGCGGAAGTCGTCCGGCGTCTCGAAGCTGCGGTACACCGAGGCGAAGCGGATGTAGGCGATCTTGTCGAGCTTGGCGAGTTCTCGCATGACGAGGTCGCCCACGCGGCTGGTGCTGGTCTCGCGCTCGCCCAGGGCGCGCAGGCGCTCCTCGATGCGGTCCGCGGCCGTGTCCACCGCCTCCGTGGCCACCGAGCGCTTGCGCAGCGCCAGCATCATGCTGCCGACCAGCTTGTCGCGATCGTAGTCGGTGCGCGTGCCGTCCTTCTTCACCAGGCGCGGCAGCCGAAGCTCCACCTTCTCGTAGGTCGTGAATCGCTTGTCGCAGCCTGGGCAGCGGCGCCGGCGGCGAATGACGTTCGATTCCGGGTTCGAGCGGGTGTCGACCACCTGGGTGTCTTCATGGCTGCAGAAGGGACAGCGCATCGCTGGATGTCCTCAGGCGTACACCGGAAAGCCGGCGCAGAGCATCTTGACCTCGCCGGCGACGCGACGCAGGTTTGAGTCGTCCTCCGGCGCATCGAGCACGTCGGCGATCAGGTTGGCGAGGATTCCGGCCTCGCCGGTGCGAAACCCCCGCGTGGTCAGGGCGGGCGTGCCGATGCGGATGCCGCTGGTGACCATGGGTTTCTCCGGATCGTTCGGGATCGCGTTCTTGTTCACCGTCATGTGCGCGCGGCCGAGCGCCGCCTCGGCGTCCTTGCCGGTGATGCCCTTCTTGCGCAGGTCGACGAGGAACATGTGGCAATCGGTGCGGCCGGAGACGATGCGCACGCCGCGCTCGGTGAGCACGTGCACCATCGCGCGCGCGTTGTCGAGCACCTGCTGCTGGTAGTCGCGGAATTCGGGCTTCAGCGCCTCGCCGAAGGCCACCGCCTTGGCGGCGATGGCGTGCATCAGCGGCCCCCCCTGGATGCCGGGGAAGATGGCCGAATTGATCGCACGCTCGTTCTCGGAGCGCCCGAGGATCAGCCCGCCACGCGGGCCACGCAGCGTCTTGTGCGTGGTGCTGGTGACGTAGTCGGCGATCCCGACCGGTGAGGGATAGTGTCCCGTCGCGATCAGACCCGCGTAGTGGGCGACATCGGCGAACATCAGCGCGCCCGCCTTGTCGGCAATGCGCCGGAACCGCTTCCAGTCGATCGCCAGCGAATAGGCGGACGCGCCCGTGACGATCATCTTCGGCTTGTGCTCGAGCGCCAGCGCCTCGGCCTGGTCGTAGTCGATCGCCTCGTCCGCGTCCAGCCCGTAGGACACCACCCTGTAGAGCTTGCCGGAAAGATTGACCGGCGAGCCGTGCGTCAAATGCCCGCCGTGGGCGAGCGACAGGCCGAGGATCGTGTCGCCCGGCTTGAGCGCCGCGGCATACACGGCCTGGTTCGCCTGCGAGCCGGAGTGCGGCTGCACGTTTGCCCAGTCCGCGCCGAAGAGCTTCTTCGCGCGCTCGATGGCGATGGTCTCGGCAATATCGACGTATTCGCAACCGCCGTAATAGCGCTTGCCGGGATAGCCCTCAGCGTACTTGTTGGTGAGCGCGGAGCCCTGTGCCAGCAGCACGGCCGGGCTGACGTAGTTCTCGGAGGCGATCAGCTCGACATGGTCTTCCTGCCGGCCCTGCTCGAGGCGGATGGCGTTCCAGACTTCGGGGTCGGACTGTGCAAGGACATTGGGGGCGAACATGGAGCAGGATCCGGGAAAGGAACCTGATTTTACCCGCCCTCACCCGACGCCAAGGAAAGTGCCTGCGTCAGGGGCCCGGACCGCCCTCAGATCGAGAACAGCCCCCTGAGCGCGTGGTACACCGCGACGATGAGCGCCGCCAGGCAGGCGATGTACGCCGTGGTCGCAAGGAAATCCAGGTGCGAAACCTTGTATCGCTGGTTCACCCGCACCGACAGCAGGGTGCCGAATGCCAGCACCCCCGCCACAAGCATCAAATCGAGCATTGCCATAAGCTGGTTTCCCCTTCGTCGCGCTGCATGGATGGCGTCCGGTCGGCCTTCTCCTGGCGGAAGTCCCCTCCTGCCGAATCACCTTGGCCCACTCCATTGTAGGGGACGCCCGCCCGGCGCAGGCCCTCCGGGATGCAAGCGATTGACAGGCCGGACGGGCGGTGGACTGCGTCCGATCCGTGGTGAATTGCATCCTGCATTGACACCGGTTGTACGCGTGCGCATGATGCGCTGCAACTGTTTCATCACTGGATAATCCACATGCCGGTTCGCACCCTGCTCGCCTTGTCGGCCCTCCTCCTTGCGCTGCCGGCCATCGCGCAGACGTTCCCCTCGAAGCCGATCCGCATGATCGTCGGCTACCCCCCGGGCGGCTCGGGGGATTTCCTCACGCGCCTCGTGGCGGAGGAAATGGGTCGCGACCTCGGCGTCGCCGTGATCGCGGAGAATCGACCCGGTGCCGGCGCGACCATCGCCACCGACCTTGCAGCCAAGGCGGTGCCGGACGGCTACACCATCCTCAATTCGACGCACCATACGATCAACAAGGCGCTGTACGCGAAACTCGCCTACAACCCGGACACGGCCTTCACCGCGGTGACACGCGTGGCGACCGGCCCGCTGGTGATCGTGGTGAACAACGACACGCCGATCAAGTCGCTGGCTGAACTCATCGCCTATGCGAAGGCGAACCCGGGAAAGCTCTTCAACGCCGCTTCGGGCAACGGCTCCTCGCCGCACCTCTCGGCGGTGCTCTTCCAGTCGGTCGCGGGCGTGCAGTTCACCACGGTGCAGTACAAGGGCGGCGGACCGGCGGCGCAGTCGATCCTCGCCGGCGACACGCAGGTGATGTTCGCGACCCCGCCGACGGTGATGGGCTTCATTCGCGGCGGGCGCATGCGCCCGATCTCGGTCACCACGCGCGCGGCATCGCCTTCAGTCCCCGGCCTGCCGGGCGCCGCCGAGGCGGGCCTGCCGGGTTACGACTCGAGCTTTTCGTTCGGGCTCTACGTCCCGGCCGGCACGCCTGCGGCCATCGTCAAGCGCCTGCACGCGGCGGCATTCAAGGGCCTGTCGAAACCCGAGGTGAAGGAGAAAATCGCGATCCAGGGCATGGATTCCACGCCTTCGGCCTCGCCCGAAGCCTTCACCGCCGAGTTGCGCGAGGAAGCGCCAATGTGGGAGCGCGTGGTGAAAGCCTCCGGCGCTCGCGTGGAGTAAGGGTCGGACACCTGAACCCGGGACGCGCATGCCCGACGGCGATCCTCGCGCTCGCCTGCGAGACCTCCCCGGCCCTTGCGGCGCGGGCGAATCTCGCGCGCATTGATCCTTCGGTGGTACAGGAATGCCGGGAAGGCGGTGACTTGATCCGCAATGCCGCCCTGGCGCGCAACCATGGCATGCCGCGGGACGATTTCCTCGGCCGCATGCGCGACGATTTCGTCGTCGTGCGCGCCTTTCCGCCTGCGTTGCGCTGGTTCGTGCACTCGCCCGCGTACGAGCACTTCCTGGAATCCCAGACCGAACAGGTGTTCAACGCGCCCGAAGCGCCGGATCAGCATCGCGCCGCGTTCGTCGCCCGTTGCCTGCAGCGCCCCCCCCGGTGCGCCAGTAGCGGATGGCGTCTATGAAAACGCCCTCCACGGATGCCGCGCTTGCGGCGCGCTGGCTCGCCGATTTCGCGCGCGCCGCCGCCGCACGCGACCAGGCCACGCTCGCCGCCCTGTTCCAGCCGGAGTGCCACTGGCGCGACGCCCTCGCGCTCACCTGGAGCCTCGAAACGCTGAGCGGCGCGCGCACGGTGGTCCCGGCGCTTGCGGCAGCGCTCGGGCAGGCCGGGGGCCGCAACTTCGCGCTGCACCCCGCGCGCACCCCGCCACGCCGCGTGCAACGCGCGGGCACCGAGGCGATCGAGGCGATCTTCCGGTTCGAAACCGCGCAGGGCCGCGGCAGCGGGGTCCTGCGCCTCGCGCCCGCCGCGCCCGGCGACGAAGCGCCGAAGGCCTGGACGCTGTTCACGGCGCTCGACGAACTCAAGGGGTTCGAGGAAGGCACCGGCGCGGCGCGCCCGAGCGGCGAGGCCTACTCGCGGGACTTCCACGGCCCCAACTGGCGCGACCTGCGCGACGCGGAAGCCGCCTACGCGGACCGGGATCCGGCCGTGTTGGTCGTCGGCGGCGGGCAGGCCGGCCTGTCGATCGCCGCGCGCCTGCGCGCGCTCGGCGTCGACACCCTGATCGTCGATCGCGAGGCGCGCATCGGCGACAACTGGCGCAAGCGCTACCACGCGCTCACGCTGCACAACCAGGTGCAGGTCAATCACCTGCCCTACATGCCGTTTCCGCC
>DATCYZ010000106.1:0-4276 GCA_036526195.1 Burkholderiales bacterium | reverse complement strand
GCCTCGGGCCATGAAGCCGCGAAGCTGCGCGCCACCTTCGGTGACCGCCTGCGCGTGGTGACCCCCGGCATCCGGCCGGCCGGGACGGCGGTGGGCGACCAGAAGCGCGTGGTCGACGTGGCGCAGGCCTTCGCCAACGGCGCGGACTACATCGTCGTCGGCCGGCCGGTGCGCGATGCCGCCGACCCGCGGGTGGCGGCCGAGGCGATCCAGGCGACGATCGCCGGCGCCTTCCCGGCCTGACGCCGCACCCGGCCAAGTAGTAACATATATGTTACCAAGAAGGCCGAACCGGCGCCGGACCGGCTGAGGTGGCCCTGGACAACGCCTTGCACGCGCTTGCGGGGATGACCGGCCTGCTGGCGCTCGCCTGGCTGGCCAGCGAAGCGCGCCGGCGGGTGCCGTGGGCGCTGGTGGCCAGGGCGCTGCTCCTCTTGCTGGTGCTGGCGGTCGTGGCGCTCAAGCTGCCCCTCGTCAAGGAGGCCTTCCTCGCGCTGAACCAGGCGCTGCTCGCGCTGGAGAAAGCGACGCAGGCCGGCACCGGCTTCGTTTTCGGTTACCTCGGCGGCGGCCCGGCGCCGTTCGAGGCGCGCGACCCCGGCGGCCTGTTCATCCTCGCCTTTCGCGCCTTGCCGATCGTGCTGGTGGTGAGCGCGCTCTCGGCGCTGCTCTTTTACTGGCGGGTGCTGCCCGCGGTGGTGCGCGCGCTGTCGTGGGGACTCGAGCGCGCGCTCGGTATCGGCGGGGTGCTCGGCCTGTCGACGGCGGCGAACGTGTTCGTCGGCATGGTCGAGGCGCCGCTGGTGGTGAAGCCCTGGCTCGAGAAGGTCACGCGCGGCGAGTTGTTCGCCATCATGGTCGGCGGCATGGCGACGATCGCCGGCACCGTGCTGTTCCTCTACGCGAGCATCCTCGGGCCGGTGCTGCCGGACGCGATCGCGCACCTGCTGATCGCTTCGCTGCTGTCGGCGCCCGCGGCGATCGCGATCGCCGCGATCATGGTGCCCCTCGAGGGGGCGCCCACCGGCGGGCGGCTGGATCTGCGCAGCGAGGCGACCAGCAGCGTCGATGCGCTGACGCGCGGCACGCTGGAGGGTGCGCAACTGCTGCTCAACATCGTCGCGATGCTGATCGTGTTCGTCGCGCTGGTCTCGCTCGTGAACCTGGTCATCGCGCCGTTCACCCTGCAGGGCCTGCTCGGTGCGCTGCTTGCGCCGCTCGCGTGGCTCGCCGGCATTCCCTGGACCGAGGCGCAGGTCGCCGGTGCGCTGCTCGGCACGAAGACGGTGCTGAACGAGTTCGTCGCCTATCTCGACCTGGTGAAGACCCCCGGCCTGTCCGAGCGCAGCCGGCTGCTGCTGAGCTACGCCCTGTGCGGCTTCGCGAACTTCGGCAGCCTCGGCATCATGGTGGGTGGCATGGCGACCATGTGCCCCGCCCGGCGCGCCGAGATCGTCGCCCTCGGCATGAAGTCCATCCTCGCCGGCCTGCTCGCCACCTGCTTGACCGCGGCCGTGGTGGGGTTGATCGTCTAGCCTGAAAAAGGGGTCTGACCCCTTTTCCGGTCAGGACCTGGCTGGACTGCCCCTGCCGGCGGAAAAGGGGTCAGACCCCATTGTCAGGGGATCGGCACCGCGGTGAGCAGTTGCGCGCCGACATCCACGCGCCGGGTCTGATCGTGCGACGGGCGCAGGCGGTGGGTGGCAACGCCGGGCAGCACCGCCTGCACGTCCTCCGGGATCACCTTGTCGCGACCTTCGATCAGCGCCCAGGCGCGCGCCGCGGCCACCAGTGCAAGCGCGGCGCGCGGCGAGAGGCCCGCGACGTAGTCCGGCGAACGGCGCGTGTGCTCGACGATCGCCTGCACGTAGTCGAGCAGGGCGGGCGCCACATGCACCTTCTGCACGCTCGTCTGCAGGCTCGCCAGGTCATCCGGACCAAGGCCCGGCTTCATGCCTGCGAGCATGTCGCGCCGGTCGGTGCCGGCGAGCAGGGCGCGCTCCGCCTCGCGGTCCGGGTAGCCGATCTCGATGCGCATCAGGAAGCGGTCGAGCTGCGACTCGGGCAGCGGAAAGGTGCCCACCTGTTCCTCAGGATTCTGCGTCGCGATGACGAAGAACGGCTCGGGCAGGCGCCGCGTCTCGCCCTCGGCGGTGACCTGGTGCTCTTCCATCGCCTCGAGCAGCGCGGACTGGGTCTTCGGCGTCGCGCGGTTCACTTCGTCGGCGAGGATCACCTGCGCGAAGATCGGACCCGGATGAAACCTGAACGTGCCCGCATCGCGGTCGTACACCGACACGCCGAGGATGTCCGCCGGCAACATGTCGCTGGTGAACTGGATGCGCTGGAAACCGAGGCCGAGCGCGCGCGCGAGCGCGCTGGCGAGGATGGTCTTGCCCACGCCCGGCACGTCCTCGATCAGCAGGTGGCCGCGGGCGAGCAGGCAGGCGAGCGCGAGCCGCACCTGCTGGTCCTTGCCGAGCACGATGGCGCGCACTGCGTCGATCACCTGCGCGACCTGCGCGGGGCCGCGTTCGCGCGACTGGATCTGTGTTTTCAGGAGCATGGGGCGATTCTACTTGATAGGCTATGATTCCCGTTGCCATGGCCACCGCATTCATCACCCACGACGACTGCCTGAAGCACGACATGGGCGCGCATCATCCCGAGCGCCCGGCGCGCCTGTCGGCAATCCACGACCAGCTCCTTGCGAGCGGGCTCGATGCGCTGCTGGCGCATCACGAGGCGCCGCTCGCCACCGATGCGCAACTCGCGCTCGCGCATCCCATCGAATACGTGCGTGCGATCCGCGAGGCGGCGCCCGTGCAGGGCACCGTGCACCTCGACCCCGACACCGCGATGAACCCGCACACGCTGAACGCGGCGCTGCGCGCCGCGGGCGCGGCGGTGCTGGCGACCGACCTGGTGATGAAGGGCGAGGTCGACAACGCCTTCTGCGCGGTGCGCCCGCCGGGCCACCACGCCTGCCGCGCCCGGTCGATGGGGTTCTGCATCTTCAACAACGTCGCGGTGGGCGCGCGCCATGCCATCAAGGTGCACGGGCTTGCGCGCGTGGCCATCGTCGACTTCGACGTGCACCACGGCAACGGCACCGAGGACATCTTCAGCGGCGACCGCAAGGTGCTGATGGTCTCCACCTTTCAGCACCCGTTCTATCCGTACAGCGGCACCGAGGACCCGGCGCCGAACATGCTGAACGTGCCGCTGCCGGCCGGCGCCGGCTCGAAGCCGTTTCGCGAGGCGGTGGAGGAGGCGTGGATGCCCGCGCTGGAAGCCTTCCGGCCCGAGATGCTCTTCATTTCCGCGGGCTTCGACGCGCATGCCGAGGACGACATGGCGATGCTGCGCTTCACCGACGCCGACTACGCCTGGGTCACCGAGAAGCTGCACGCCATGGCCGCGCGGCATGCGAAGGGACGCATCGTCTCGATGCTCGAGGGCGGCTATGCCCTCGGCGCGCTCGGGCGTAGCGCGGTGCAACACCTGCGGGTGCTCGCGGGCTGAATCGAATCGGCCGTTCAAGCGCCCGATCGACCGAGCACCCGCCGCAACCAGGCGCTCATCATGTCCACCACGGTGACGATGGCGATCATCGACAGCATCAGGGTCGAGGCCTCGTGCGTCTTGAACACCGAGAGCGAGACGTAGAGCAGCTGGCCGAGCCCGCCGGCGCCTACGAATCCGAGCACCGCGGCCATGCGGATGTTGTACTCCCAGCGGTAGAGCGCGTACGAGACGAACTGCGGCAGCACCATGGGCAGGGTGCCGTAGAGGAAGGCCGCGGTGGTGCCGCTGCCGGCATGGCGCAGCGCCTGCGCCGGCTCCACCAGGGCGTTCTCTAGCGTCTCGGCGAACAGGCGACCGAGCACGCCGGAGGTATGCAGCGCGAGCGCGAGGCAGCCGGCAAAGGGGCCGAGCCCGGCGGCGAGCACCATGAACACCGCCCACACCAGCTCCGGGATCGCGCGCAGCACGTTCAGCACGAGGCGCGCCGGCACCCGCAGCAGGCGGCCCCAGCGGCCGCTCGCCGGCAGCGAGAGCAGCAGGCCGCCGATCGCCGCGAGCAGCGTGCCGAGCGCCGAGATGGCCAGCGTCTCGGCCGCGCCGGTCGCGGTGCGCGCGAGGAAGGCGGGCGAGAGGTCGGGTGGAAAGAAGCCCGAGGCAAAGCGGGCCATCTGGTTCGCGCTGTCGCCGGTGAGCAGCGCAATGAAATCCACGCCGAGGAAGGCGAAGCTGGCCGCGGTGGCGAGCGCAA
>DATCYZ010000105.1:0-8446 GCA_036526195.1 Burkholderiales bacterium | reverse complement strand
CGAACTGCAAAAGCAGAATTTCGTGTCTGCGAATGCGCGTGACGAGGCGCAGGCCGAGTACCGGCTGGCAATGGAGCAGCTGCGCGCCGCGCGCGAGAACCGGCGCCTCGCGGAGCTCGACATGAACCGCGCCAAGGAGGTGCTGGCGCAGCGCTCCATCAAGAGCCCGGTGAACGGCGTGGTCGTGGAAGTCATGCTCAGGCCGGGCGAACTGATGAGCTCCAACCAGAAGGACCCGATCATGACCATCGTGGAAATCGACCCATTGAACGTAGAGCTGCTGCTGCCCGTGAGCCAGTTCGGCAGGATCAAGGTCGGGCAGATGGCCAAGGTGCTCCCCGAGGAGCCGGTGGGGGGCCTGCACGCCGCGCGCGTCGAGGTGGTCGATCGGGTGCTCGACGCGGCGAGCGGCACTTTCGGCGTGCGCCTGCGCCTGCCCAATCCCGGCGGACGCATTCCCGCGGGCGTGAAGTGCCGCGTGCGCTTTTGATGCCCGGTACAGCGAGCCTGCGCGCCTCACTAGCGCTTGCGACGGCGCTGTTGTTCGTGCACGCCGGGGCGCCGGCCGCGGCGGCTTCGGCACAGGTCTCGGTCGAGGTTCCCGCGGGCAAGACCAAGACCGTGCGCCTGCGCAAGCTCCCGCGCGGCGCGGTGATCGGCGTCGCGGTCGTCGCCTCGGGCAAGCTGCGCATAGCGCTGGTGAGCGCGATCCAGCTCAGGTCGAAGAAACCCGAGGCGCTGTTCCGCGGCGCGCTCGAACGCCGGCTGTCGTTTCGCGTGGTAATCCCCGAAAGCAGCGACTACTACCTGGTGCTCGACAACCGGCGGGGTACCGAGCCGGTGAAGACAACGGCCACCATCAGCGCGCAAAAGGGCGCCGAGAAACCGTCCCGGCCGCCGCCGGCCAAGGACGGGAAGATGAACGAAACGCGCGCGGCCACGCGGCCGCAGGCCTGAGCGCTACTCGCCGCGGCCCGAGAACGCGAGGATGTCGCCGAGGTAGTCGTCCAGGTCGAGCAGGTCGCGCCGCGCCCGGGAGTGCGCGCGCTCGGCGCGCCACTGCGCTGCGACGAACGCCAGCCGGCCCAGCCAGCGCGGCAACCGATCGAGACGCCGCAGGCGCACGGCCGCGGGCAGGAAAGAGCTGACCAGGTCCTCCTCGATGGCCAGGATCGCCTGGCAGCTGCCCAGGTCGCCCTGGCGCGCGCAGCGGCCGAACAGCTGCCGGTCGATGCGCGCCGAATCGTTGAGCTCGGTCGCGATCACGTGCAGCCCGCCGCGCTCGGCGACGCCCGGCGCGAGCTTGATGTCGGTGCCGCGCCCCGCCATGTTGGTGGCCACCGTCACGCAGCCGGGCGCGCCGGCCTGCGCGATGATTTCCGCCTCGTCGCGGTCCTGGCGCGCGTTGAGCAGACGGTAGGGAATCGCGGCACGATCGAGGTGCTCGGCGAGCGTTTCCGAAGCCGCCACGGAGCGCGTGCCGACGAGCACCGGGCGCCCGGCGCGCCGCAGATCGTCAATGGTCGCCACCACGGCACGCCACTTGAGCTCGGAGCGGCCATAAACGCGGTCGACTTTCCGCACGCGGCGCCCGCGCTTGTGGGTAGGAATGGTGGCCACGCGCAGCCGGTACACGGCCCACAGCTCGCTCGCCACCTCGCTCGCGGTCCCGGTCATGCCCGACAGGTGCACGTAGCGCCTGAAGAAACGCTGGTAGCTGATGCGCGCCAGCGTCTCGCGCCGCCCGGTGACCTCGCAGCCCTCCTTCAGCTCGATCAGCTGGTGCAGGCCCTGCTCCCAGGAGCGGTCCGGCATCAGGCGGCCCGTGTTCTCGTCGATGATGACGACCTTGCCCTCGCGCACGAGGTAGTGCTTGTCGCGCTGGAACGCGTGCAGCGCGCTGAGCGCCTGGCGCACCAGCTGCTCGCGCCGCCGCGGCCCGCGCCATACGCCATGCAAATCCTCGCCCAGCGCCTCGAGCCGGTCCAGTCCCCGCTCGGTGATCTCGATGCCGGTTTCGCCGAGGCGGTAGTCGTCCTCGCCCAGCTGGCGCGCGAGCGCGAGCGCCTGCGCGTACAGGGTTTCCTCCTGGCTGTGGTTCGCCTCGGCCGAAAGAATCAGCGGGGTGCGCGCCTCGTCCACGAGCACGCTGTCGGCCTCGTCCACGATCGCGAACTGCAGGCCGCGCAGCAGCAGCCGCGGCGCCACCCCGGCGCCGCCGAGCGCGTCCAGCTTCATCGCGATCGCCCTGGGCCTGCCGCCGAGCACGCGCCGGTCGCGCAGGTAGTCGAAGGTGATCTCCTTGTTGCAGCAATACGCGACCTCGCAGCGGTACGCGGCGCGGCGCGCGTCCGGGTCCATGCCCTGCTTGACGCATCCCACCGTGATGCCCAGCGCCTCGTAGACCGGGCGCATCCACTGCGCATCGCGCTCGGCAAGATAGTCGTTCACCGTGACCACGTGCACCGCGCGGCCGGCGAGCGCGGCCGTGGCGGCGGTCAGCGTCGCGACGAGGGTCTTGCCCTCCCCGGTCGCCATCTCGGCGAGCATCCCGTTCAGCATCGCCCAGCCGCCGATCAGCTGCACGTCGAAGTGGCGCATGCCGATGGTGCGCGTGGCCGCCTCGCGTACCAATGCAAACGCGCGCGCGGCAAGCGCCAGGTCGGCGTACCCCACGCGCTTCAGCTGCGCGCGCAGGGCCGTCGCGCGCGCGCGCAGCTCCGCGTCCGACGGACTGCCCAGCTCGAGCGCGGCCTGCGCCGTCGCCGCGACGATGCGCGCGAGCTGCCGCTCGCCCACGCGCACGCCGCCGGCGTAATAACGCAGGCGCGTGACGAAGCGCTCGAGCTTTCCCTCACGCGGCTCCTCGCGCTCGGGATACGGCGCGCCGATGAGAGAAGAAGCCGCCGTGGCCATCAAACTGCGAACTGCCTGAGGAAGAGCTGCCGGATCGAGCGGTAGATGCGCCAGGCCACGGGCTCGGCGCCGTGCTCGAAGCGTGCGTAGACGTGCTCGCCCAGCACGAAGGTGTGCGTCGCCGGCAGCGCGAGCTCGAATTCGAACCAGGTGTTGAGCGTCTTCGGTTCCTTGGCATCCTGCGGGTCGAGCGGCGCGGGGCCGCCGCCCAGGCTCGACATGGCGAGATTGCTCAGCTGCCTGCTCGCCGCCGGCACCTCGCGCCGCACCTCGGCGTGGAACGTTTCATACAGCCGTCCGGCCAGCTTGACGCGCACCGCCGCGGTGTCGTTCCTGACGAGATCGATGTCGTCCTGCGAAACGAGCACGCGCGCCGTCACGGTCTCGGCCGGCACCACGTAGCCGATCTCCTGCCCCTTGCGCAGGTAGCGCTCGGGCAGGTCCTGCGGCGGCAGCGACAGCACGAACGTGCCCCGGGTCGGGCTGAGCACCGTCAGGTCCTGGTACAGGCGGCGTGCATGCTCGAGCTCCTGGCGGGTGGCCGCGATTTCCTCGAGCGTCAGCCCGTAGCGCACGCGATCGTCGACGCGCTGCGCCTGCGCGCGCACTTCCAGCAGTCGCAGCTGCGCCTCGAGAACGCGGATCCTGGGCAAGAGCTCCGGGTTCTCGGCCTCGACGAGCGGGCTGCCGCGGGACACGACGGCGCCCGGCTCCGCGATGACGCGGCGCACGAACCCGTCCGCGCCCGCGCGCACCTGCGCATCGTTCGGCACCCAGATCACGCCCTCGGCGCGCGTCCAGTACGGCACCGGCAGCGTGAAGAGCAGCGCGCCGAGCGCGCCCACGATCGCCGTGGTACTGACGACGGCGCGCACGCGGTTGCGCCGCAGCTTGGCGTGGAACAGCAAATAGCCAACGCCCTTGATGACCGGGTAGACAAACGCCGTGGCGAGCGCCCAGAGCGCCAGCAGCACGCCGATGATCATGTACTCGCTGGCGATGAAGATGGCGATCACCAGCATGATGAACAGGCGATACAGGTACGAGGCGACGGTGAAGAACACGAACCAGCGCTTTTCCGAGCGGGTGGCGTCGAACTCGGGCAGCTTCAGGCCGAACAGCCTGGACTCGGCCAGGTAGGTGAGGTACTGCTGCCCGCGCTGGCGCAGGTTCTGGATCTGCAGGACATCGCCCAGGATGTAGTAGCCGTCGAACCGCAGCAGCGGGTTGGCGTTGAACAGCACCGTCGAGATCCCGGCGATCAGCATGATGTTGTACAGCACCGCGCGGAACAGGCCCGGCTGCACCTCGAGCCAGAGGAAAAGCGCAAGCGAGGCGATGAAAACCTCGACCAGCATCCCGGCAGCGCCGACCACCACCCGGCGGCGCGTCTTTCGGAACGCGCTCGCCGAAGAAGCATCGACGTAGGGGATCGGCATGAGCACGAGGAACATGATGCCCATCTCGTGCACTTCACCGCCCCAGGCCTTGGTGGCGCAGGCGTGGCCGAACTCGTGGGCGAGCTTGAGCACCGGGAACAGCAGCCACATGAGCAGCAGGTTCTGCGGCGCCAGCACGCGGTCCGAGAAGTCCTTGGTGAGCGCGTCCCAGTGCGCCGCAGTCGCGTAGACCCCCCAGCCGACCACCAGGCACCAGAGCACGAAGCCGCCCCAGCCGAACAGCGGCCGGTACCACGGGAGCCAGCGCTCGAGGACTCCGTCCGGGTCGAACAGCGGGATGCGCACCGCCAGCGGCGAGCGCAGGTTCTGCAGCCAGAGTTTGGGCTTGCCCTTGCGCGAGCGGCGCAGCAGCTCGGCCACGTCGGGGGTGACCTCCGATTGCAGCACCTCGGCCGCGTGCAGCTGCCCGAGCAACCGGATGGTCTCGTCCTGCGTCGGCGCATCGTCGCCGAAGCGGTCGATGGCGGCGTCCCAGATCTCCTGCACCGTGCGCCGCCCGTCCATCAGGCCGATCACGTAGTGCGCCACGGGGTTGAAGCGGTGCATGCGGCGCGATACGCGGTCTTCCAGCACGTACCACAGCTCGCCGCGGTAATGGTGGCGGTGGATGCGCACGTGGCTGCGCAGCCGCGGCCGCAGCTCCGCGACGCGGTACCAGGAGGGACTGAGCAGGTCGAACGACATCGGCCGCGGCGCCTAGCGCACGCCGCTCAGGGCAGGTGCGACCAGATCCACAGTCGCACCCAGTCGGTGAACCCGTGGGTCCAGATCCAGACCAGCTTGCGCTGCTCGATGGCGATCTTGCCGACGCCTTCCATGCCTGGCCGCAGGCGCGACTCGCCTTCCTGTTCCAGCATCGCCTCGACGCGAAAGAGGTTGCGCCCCTCCTTGGCGGTGTTGACCGGCGTGACGCTGCGCACCACGAACGCGAATCGCTCGCCGGGCATGGAGGTCACGGTCAGCTCGCCGCGTTGACCCGTTGCCACGTAGGCGATGTCGCGCTCGTCGACCTGCAGCACCACGCGGTAATCCTCGAGCGGCGCGATTTCGAACAGCACCTGGCCGCGCTCCACGGGCGCACCCAGGCGCTGCGACAGGTCGCCGCTCACGATCAGCCCGTCGAAGGGCGCCGCGAGCGCCGTGCGCGCCAGGTGCTCGTTGACGAGCGCGAGCTGCGCTTCGGCCTGGGCGATCTGCGCGCTGACCACCGCGATCTGCGCGCGCTCGCGATTGCCCATGGCCTCGCGGAACTGCTTCACGTACTGCTCGCGCTGGCTCTCGAGCTTGCTGCGCTCGAGCCGCAGATCGCGGTCGTCCAGGCGCGCGATCACCTGCCCCTGCTTGACGATGTCGCCGGCGCGCAGCGGCGCCTCGGTGACGAAGCCGTTGATCGGCGCGCTCACCGCACGCTGCACCACGCCCTCCAGCGTCGAGTTGGCGGAAACCCGGAATTCGCCGGAGGCGAGCGCGAGGAACGCGGCCACGGCGATGACGCCGAGCGCGCCGAGCTTCCATCCCGGGTGGCCGGGCCCCGCGAGCTTGTCCCACAGGCTCTTTGCCGAGCGCCCGGCATGCAGCGGCAGGCTCGCCTCGCTGCCCTGCTTGAGCTCGATGATCGGACCGGCAACCGAGGCGACGGCCGCGCAGATCTCGAGCACCGGCACCTCGAAACGGTGCCCGGCCGCGCGCTCGAAGGTCAGGGCGCCGACCACGCGATCGCCATGCACCAGCGGGAAGGTCGTGGCGCTGCCGGCCTGCGATTCGTGCAGCAGCGCCTCGTGCGCCCGCGCCACGACCGGCCGGCCCTCGCGCTCGGCCGGATGGACCACCATTTCTTCCTGGTCGACCGCCTCCTCCATGGCACGCTCGATGGCGCGCATCAGGTTGGCGCGCTTTTCGAACTGCGGGGAATGCGACACGGCGCTCACCCTGACCCGCTTGCCCTCCAGCAGCCCGAGCGTGACGCGGTCGCAGCCCAGGCGCGCGGCGAGCTCGGTGGTGAAGGCGGTGGCGCTCTCCTTCAGGTTGGGCTGCTCGAGCAGCGTCGACACCAGGTCGAGCGCCAGCTTGAGGCGCAGCCGCTCGGCCTCCGAAGGATCCGCGTGGCGCCGCAGCAGCACTTCCAGCCAGCACGAGCCCCACTGCAGCTCGCGCATTGCCGATTGCAGCTGCGCCTCGGGCCGCCACGCGATCTCGACGCCGACCACGCCGCGAATCTCTCCGTCCATGCGCACTGGATAGCCGAGCTGGTAGCGCTGGTCCTGCGCGTCGCCCGCGCCGGCCTGCGCCGCCGGCAGCAGGATGCCGCGTCCCTCCTGCAAGGCACGCTCGCTCACCCCCGCAAGATGCGCGCGGTCGCGCGGGGTCTCGGGGTAGAAGGCAACGGGCGCGAAGGACTTCGTTCCCGGCTTTTGCAGGATCACCACGCCGTCGGACACGCCGCCGATCGCGTGGCACTGGATCACCAGCCAGCTGGCGCAGAATTCCTCGGCGCTCTGCTGCTGCGCGAACTGGCGCCAGGCCTGCTCGTAGGCGCGCCGCCCCGCCAGGTCGGCGACGTGCCCGCCCTTCAGCGTCTCATGGACTTCCGGTGTAACGGAGCTCATCGCAGGAAACCCTCAAGCCGCCCCGCGCCCGGCGCGAGGACCGCTATTTCGTGCCGCCCGCGGCGCCGCCGCCCGCCGCCACGTCGATGTTGAGCGGCCCGAAGCGCTTTTCGTACTCGGTGACCACGTTGCCGAGCAGCATGCTCATGCGCTTGGCGGCGTACGGGCTGATCACGATGCGGTCGGTGAGCTGGATCGTCACTTCCTTTTGCCCGCGGTTCCACGCCTGGTTCATGCCAAAGAGGATCACCACCTCTTCGCGCGTGCTCGTCACGTTGCACACGTTGGCGTAGGAGCTCTTCATGTTCGAGTCGTCCCACTTGATCTTCATGCCCGTGGTGTCGCCGCGGATTTCCGTCGTTTCGGGTGCCTTGGTTGCCATGATGTCGAGTTCCTCCAATGATTGAATGATCGGATAATAGGCTTTCAGCGCGCGCCGGCGCCTCCCCGGCGCCGCATCGGCACAACATCCACGGGTGAAGTCTACCTGAAGCGATGCCGCCCGCAGACCCGCCGTCGGCTCGCCAGTGCCCTAGGATGCCTGCTTACGCTCGCGCTTCGTGCTAGCGCTCAGCGAGTGCTCTTGCCCTTCTCGCCGAGCAGCGCGCGCCCGAGGCTATCGAAACGCGACTCCTGCCCCTTCACCTTGTCGAACTTCACCGCGAAGTCCGCCAGATTGGACGCTGCGTACTTCGCGGACTTGAGCGGCGCGTACGGCGATAGGTCGGTGCCCAGGCTGCCGAAGCCCGCGCTGCTCCAGTCGATGCTTGCGTTGGATCCCGCCGGGCTCTTCTTCAGCATATCGTCGTCCGCGCCGCCGCCCACCAGCCAGTCGCTACGCGCGCCGGCGCCGGTTTGATCGTGGAAGCGCGCGTTGTCGCGCGCGGGCTGCCAGTAGGTCGCCATGTTGGCAAGCCACGCCAAGGCCGCGGAGGGATCCGCGCTTTCGCTGCGTGCCTTCCCGGGCGTGCCGCCCGCCGCCGGCGAGTCGGTCGCGGGCAGCACGCGCACGCCCGGCTCGAGATCGTCATCCATGACCGCCATGCGGCCCGCATCCTCGTGGCCGAAGCCGAGCACGTGGCCGATCTCGTGGGCAAGCACGCTCAGCAGGTCCATGCGGGAGTAGGCGTCGCTGCCGATGGCCGCCGCCGCGATATTGCGGTCGAGCCGGATCGCGAACTCGCTGCTGTCCTCAGGCGTGGGATCCACGAACCAGCCGTGACCAGCCGCATCCGCGTCGATCAGGATGGCGCTGCCTTGGGCATCGCCCAGGGCGCCCTCGCCAAGGTCCGCAACGGCGAACCGCAGGCCGCCGAGCGCTGCCAGCCGCGCCCGCTTGCGCGGGCGCGATGCTCACTTCGCCAGCACGCGCGCCAATTCGATGAGCGCCGTGTCGGCGGGCCGCGTGCGCCCGGCGATCTCGGCGAGCGGCGTGCGCACGATCGCGCCGCGCACCTCGCCCAC
>DATCYZ010000104.1:0-28775 GCA_036526195.1 Burkholderiales bacterium | reverse complement strand
TGTACGGGGTCGATGGCCTGCTGAACGGAGCGCCGTCGGCGCACTGAGCGTTTTCGCCGGGTCTGCCCGGTGTTCGTTCGGCCCGGTCCCGTACCCCTCCATGCCTGCCGCCATTGAAGTCGTGGAGGTGGTCAAGCGCTATGGCGCGCTGGAGGCGCTCGCCGGCGTGAGCCTGACGGTGCGCGAAGGCGAGTTCTTCGCGCTGCTCGGCCCGAACGGGGCGGGAAAAACGACCCTGATCAACGTCATTGCCGGCCTGGCCAGGCCGAGCGCCGGGCGGGTGTCGGTCATGGGCGCCGACGTGGTGAAGGACTACCGGCGCTCGCGTCGCATGCTTGGCGTGGTCCCGCAGGAACTGGTGTTCGATCCGTTCTTCACGGTGCGGGAAACGCTGCGCATCCAGTCGGGTTACTTCGGCCTGCGCAGGAACGACGCCTGGATCGACGAGATTCTTCATCACCTCGACCTCGGCTCGAAAGCGGACGTGAACATGCGCGCGCTGTCCGGCGGCATGAAACGCCGCGTGCTGGTCGCGCAGGCGCTGGTGCACAAGCCGCCGGTCATCGTGCTGGACGAACCCACGGCAGGGGTGGACGTGGAACTGCGGCAGGGGCTGTGGCAGTTCGTGCGCAGGCTCAACCGCGATGGACACACCATCGTCCTGACGACGCACTACCTCGAGGAGGCCGAGCGGCACTGCAGCCGCATCGCCATGCTCAAGGCCGGTCGCGTCGTCGCGCTCGATTCCACGCGCAACCTGCTCGACACCTTCTCAGGGCTGCAGTTGCGGCTGCAGCTCGAGACGGACCGCCTGCCCGAGCCGTTTCCCGCCGAGGTGATCTCGCAGGACGGCAATTACTTCACGCTCCGGCTCGGCGACGCGCGCGCGCTCGAACTGGCGCTCGCACGGCTGCGCGAGGCCGGGCTGGCGATCGTCGAGCTCGAGGTGCAGCCCCCTGACCTCGAGGACGTGTTTCTCCGCTTGATGGAGCGCAAGTGACCGGATTCGGCACGCTGCTGTACAAGGAACTGCTGCGCTTCTGGAAAGTGAGCTTCCAGACCGTGGCCGCGCCGGTGCTGACCGCGCTGCTCTATCTCGTGATCTTCTCCCACGCGCTCGAGGGCCGGGTGACGGTCTACCCCGGCGTCGGCTATACCGCGTTCCTCGTGCCGGGCCTCGTCATGATGAGCGTGCTGCAGAACGCTTTCGCCAACGCCTCGTCCAGCCTGATCCAGTCGCGCGTGACCGGAAACCTGGTCTTCGTTCTCCTGCCGCCGATCTCGCATGTCGAGTTCTTCGGCGCGTACGTGATCGCCGCGATCATTCGCGGCCTGGTGGTCGGCGGCGGGGTGCTGCTGGTGACGATGGCGCTGGTCGACCTGCGCTGGGAGGCGCCGCTCTGGTCGCTGGCATTCGCGATCCTCGGCGGGGCGCTGCTCGGCACCCTGGGCCTGATCGCGGGCATCTGGGCGGAAAAATTCGACCAGATCGCGGGGTTCCAGAACTTCCTCATCCTGCCGCTCACCATGCTCTCCGGCGTCTTCTACTCGATCCGCTCGCTGCCCGAGCCGTGGCAGACGCTGTCGCATGCAAACCCGTTCTTCTACCTGATCGACGGCTTTCGCTACGGGTTCTTCGGCGTGTCCGACGTCGCGCCGGGCGCCAGCCTGGCCGTGGTCGCGCTAAGCTTCTGCCTGCTTGCCGCAGGCACGCTTGCCATGCTGGCGAGCGGTTACAAACTTCGGGGGTAGGGCGGATGGTGACACCGGACAGCGTGAAAACGGGGATCGCGGCAGGTCTTGCCTGCGACCATCTCGAAGTCCTCGGCGACGGCCAGCACTTCCAGGCGGTCGTGGTGTCCGCGGCCTTCGAGGGCAAGAGCCGGATCCAGCGCCACCAGCTGGTGTACGCCGCGCTCGGCGATCGCATGCGCGAGGAGATCCACGCGCTCTCCATGCGGACGCTGACGCCCGGCGAATGGCAGGACAATGGATAAGCTGCGCATCGTCGGCGGGCGTCCGCTCGAGGGCGAAGTCCGGGTGTCCGGGGCCAAGAACGCCGCACTGCCCATCCTCTGCGCCGCCTTGCTGACGCGCGAAGCGTGCACGCTCGAGAACGTGCCGAGCCTGATGGACGTCGGCACCATGGGGCGCCTGCTCTCGCGCATGGGGGTCGAAGTCGGGCCCTTGCAGGCGGGCGGGACGCTCGTGCTGCGCGCCGCGGACATCACGGACCCGGTGGCGCCGTACGAACTGGTGCGCACCATGCGCGCCTCTGTGCTGGTGCTCGGCCCCCTGCTCGCGCGCAGCGGCCGGGCGCGGGTGTCGCTCCCCGGCGGGTGCGCCATCGGGCTGCGACCCGTGGACCAGCACATCAAGGGCTTGCAGGCCATGGGCGCGACGATCTCCGTCGAGCACGGCGACATGATTGCGCAGGCCGGCCGGCTGCAGGGCGCGCGCATCGTCATGGACCTCGTCACCGTCACCGGCACCGAGAACCTGATGATGGCGGCGACGCTGGCGGAGGGTGAAACCCTGCTCGAGAACGCGGCGCGCGAACCCGAGGTGGTCGATCTCGCGCGCTGCCTGATCGCGATGGGCGCGCGCATCGAGGGCGCGGGCACCGACACCATCCGCATTCGCGGCGTCGAGGCGCTCGGCGGGGTCACGCACCGGGTGATGCCGGACCGCATCGAGACCGGCACCTACCTCGCGGCGACCGCGGCAAGCGGCGGCCGGGTGCGGCTGCTGGGGGCCGCCGCCGCCACGCTCGAGGCCACGCTGGAGAAGCTGCGCGAAGCCGGCGCGCGCCTCAGCGTCGGTCCGGACGCGATCGAGATCGAAATGGCGCGGCGTCCGCAGGCCGTCGACCTGCGCACCGCGCCCTATCCCGGTTTCGCCACCGACATGCAGGCGCAGATGATGGCGCTCGATGCGGTGGCCGAGGGCACCGGCGTGATCAGCGAGACGATCTTCGAGAACCGCTTCATGCACGCGATCGAATTGCAGCGCCTCGGCGCCGACATCTCGATCGACGGGCATACCGCGATCGTTCGCGGGGTCGAGGGCCTGCAGGGGGCGCACGTCATGGCGACCGACCTGCGCGCCTCGGCGAGCCTGGTGATCGCCGGCCTTGCCGCGCAGGGCGAAACGCTGATCGACCGGATCTACCACCTCGACCGCGGCTACGAGCGCCTCGAGGAAAAGCTCGCGGCGCTCGGCGCGCAGGTCACGCGCGTGCGCTGATCGCAGGACCCGGCCGCGCCGGGGCAGTCCCTGCCGTGCGGTAAAATTCCACCCTTTTCGCCCGAGCCATGGCTCCACTCCGCATCGCGCTGTCGAAGGGACGGATCCTCGAGGAGACGTTGCCCCTGCTCGCGCGCGCGGGCCTGGCGCCGCGCGAGGACCCTGAGTCCTCGCGCAAGCTGATTGTCCCCACCCGGCGGCGCGACGTGCAACTGATCATCGTGCGCGCCTCGGACACGCCCACCTACGTGCAGCATGGCGGCGCCGATCTCGGCATCGCCGGGCGCGACGTGCTGGTCGAGCACGGCGGCGAGGGCTTGTACCAGCCGGTGGATCTGGGCATCGCGCGCTGCCGCATGATGGTGGCGGTGCGCCGGGATTTCGACTATGCGGCCGCCGTGCGGCAGGGCGCCCGCCTGCGCGTCGCGACGAAATACGTGCGCACCGCGCACGCGCACTTCTCCGCCAAGGGCGTGCACGTCGACCTGATCCGGCTGTATGGCTCGATGGAACTGGCGCCCCTGGTGGGGCTGGCGGATGCCATCGTCGACCTCGTGTCCACCGGCCATACGCTGAAGGCGAACAACCTCGTCGCGGTCGAAGAGATCATGCAGGTGTCTTCCCGCCTCATCGTCAATCAGGCGGCGCTGAAGACCCGGCGCGCGCAGTTGCAGCCGTTGATCGAGGCGTTCGCGGCACCCGCCGGGGGCGCGCGATGATGCTGCGGCGCTGGTCCTCGCGCGACCCCGGCTTCGACGCCGCGCTCGGCTTGCTCACGCGTTACGACGCCGCGCAGGACGATGCGGTCGAGCGCGTGGTGCGCGACATCATTGCGGACGTGCGCGCGCGCGGCGATCTCGCGGTCCTCGAGTACACCCGGCGCTTCGACCGGCTCGAGGCGGCCTCGCTCGCCGAACTCGAGGTGCCGCGCGCGGCGCTCGAGGCCGCGCTCGCCGCCCTGCCGGCGGAGGATGCCGCCGCCCTGCGCGCCGCCGCCGCCCGGGTGCGCGCGTTCCACGAGCGCCAGCGCGCGGACTCGTGGGAATACACCGATGCCGAGGGGGTCCGGCTCGGCCAGCGCGTCACGCCGATCCACCGGGTCGGGCTTTACGTCCCGGGCGGCAAGGCGGCGTATCCCTCGACGGTCCTGATGAACGCGATACCGGCGAAGGTCGCGGGCGTCGTGGAACTGGTCATGGTGAGCCCGACTCCGGGCGGCGAGCGCAATGCGCTGGTGCTCGCGGCGGCGGCGCTTGCAGGCGTGGACCGCATGATCGCGATCGGCGGCGCGCAGGCCATTGCGGCGCTCGCCTTCGGCACGGCTTCGATCCCGGCCGTCGACAAGATCGTCGGTCCCGGCAACGCCTATGTCGCCGCGGCGAAGCGCCGGGTCTTCGGCCAGGTGGGGATCGACATGATCGCCGGGCCCTCCGAGATCCTGATCATCGGCGACGGCTCGACGCCGGCGGACTGGGTGGCGATGGACCTGTTCTCCCAGGCCGAACACGACGAGGTCGCGCAATCGATCCTGCTCTCGCCCGACGCCGCCTGGCTGGACGCGGTGCGGGCGTCGATCGATCGCCTCCTCCCCGGGATGCCGCGCCGCGCGGTGATCGAAGCCTCGCTTGGCGCGCGCGGCGCGCTGATCGAGACGCGCGACCTCGAAGAGGCCTGCGCGATCGCCAACCGCATCGCGCCCGAGCACCTCGAACTCTCGGTCGAGGATCCGCGGGCCTGGCTGCCGAAGCTGCGTAACGCCGGCGCGATCTTCCTTGGGCGCTGGACCTCCGAGGCGCTGGGCGATTACTGCGCCGGGCCGAACCACGTGCTGCCCACCGCCGGCACCGCCCGGTTTTCCTCGCCGCTCGGGGTCTACGACTTCCAGAAGCGCACCAGCGTGATCGAGGCCGGCGCCGACGCGGCCGACCGCCTCGGGCGCATCGCCTCGCGGCTTGCCGAGGGCGAGGGCCTGCCCGCGCATGCGCGCGCCGCGCAGTTCCGCATGAAGGCGACGGCGCCATGACGCTCGATCCATCGACCCTGGTGCGTCCGGAAATCCTCGCGCTCGCCGCCTACCACGTGGCCGAGGCCGAAGGCATGGTGAAGCTCGATGCCATGGAGAACCCGTATTCGATGCCCGACGCGATGCGTCGCGGCCTTGCGGAGGCGCTTGCCCGCGTCGACGTCAATCGTTATCCCGAGCCGACCGGCAGGCTGCTGCGCGAGTCGCTCGCGCGCCGCATGGGCGTGCCCGCGGGCATGGAACTCCTGCTCGGCAACGGGTCGGACGACCTGATCCAGATCATCACCTTCGCGCTGGCCCGGCCGGGCGCGGTCATGGTCTACCCGGAACCGACCTTCGTCATGTACCGGATGAACGCCATCCTCTCCGGGATGAAGGCCGTCGGCGTGCCGCTGAAGCCGGATTTTTCGCTCGACCGGGACGCCCTGCTCGCGGCGATCGCGACGCACCGTCCCGCCGTGGTGTTCCTCGCCTACCCGAACAATCCCACCGGCAACCTGTATGGCGAGGCGGACGTCGAAGCCGTGCTGCGCGCCGCGCCCGGACTGGTGGTGCTCGACGAGGCCTACCACGTGTTCGCGAGAAAGACCTTCCTCGAGCGCCTCGCCACGTTCCCGAACCTCGCGGTGATGCGCACCGTGTCGAAGCTCGGGCTGGCCGGGATCCGGCTCGGCTACCTTGCCGGCCGGCCGGACTGGATCCGCGAGTTCAACAAGGTGCGCCAGGCCTACAACGTCAACGTGCTGACCCAGGCGGCCGCGCTCTATGTGCTCGAGCGCCTGGACGTGCTGCAGGCGCAGGCCGACGCGGTGCTCGCCGAGCGCGCGCCGCTCGGCCGCGCGCTTGCGGCGCTGCCCGGGGTGACGGTCTTTCCCTCCGACGCGAATTTCTTCCTGCTGCGCGTGCCGGACGCGCCGCGCGCCTATGAGGGTCTGCGCGCGCAAGGCGTGCTGGTGCGAAACTTCCACGGCGCGCACCCGATGCTCGCGCACTGCCTGCGCATCACGGTCGGCACGCCCGAGGAAAACCGTATACTCCTCAGTGCCCTGAAGGAAGTGCTGTGACCCGATCCGCAGACGTCTCGCGCAACACCAAGGAAACGCAGATCCGCGTCCGCCTGGACCTGGACGGCAGCGGTCGCGCGACGCTCGCCACCGGCATCCCGTTTCTCGAGCACATGCTCGACCAGGTAGCGCGCCACGGCATGCTCGACCTGGACGTCGAGGCGAAGGGCGATCTCGAGATCGACGCCCACCACACCGTGGAAGACGTCGGCATCACGCTCGGCCAGGCCTTTGCGCGCGCCATCGGCGACAAGTCCGGCGTGCGCCGCTACGGTCACGCCTACGTGCCGCTCGACGAAGCGCTCTCGCGCGTGGTCGTCGACCTCTCCGGCCGGCCCGGGCTGGTCTACAACGTCAAGTACACGCGCGCCCTGATCGGCGAATTCGATGTCGACCTGGTGCGCGAGTTCTTCCAGGGCTTCGTGAACCATGCGCTGGTGACGCTGCACATCGACAACCTGTCCGGTGTCAACGCGCATCACCAGTGCGAGACGGTGTTCAAGGCCTTCGGCCGCGCGCTGCGCATGGCGGTGGAGGCCGACGCGCGCGCCGCGGGCAGCGTGCCTTCGACCAAGGGCACGCTTTAGGACGCTTGCGCGAGGCAATGATGCGGATCGCCGTCGTCGACTACGGCATGGGCAATCTTCGCTCGGTGTCCAGGGCCCTCGCCAGCGTCGCGCCCGAGGCGCATGTCCTCGTGACCTCCGATCCCGAAGAGGTGAAATCCGCCGACCGCGTGGTCGTGCCCGGGCAGGGCGCGATGGCCGACTGCATGGCGCAGCTTGCCGCAAGCGGGGCGCGCGAAGCGGTGCTCGAGGCGGCGCGCACGCGCCCGTTCCTCGGCATCTGCGTCGGCATGCAAATGCTGTTCGAGCACGGCGAGGAGGGCGACACGCCGGGCCTCGGCCTGCTCGCCGGCCAGGTCCCGCGCTTTCCCGCGCCGCACCTGCACGCGGACGGCGAGACGGTGCTGAAGGTGCCGCACATGGGTTGGAACGAGGTGTTCCACGCGCGCGCACATCCCCTGTGGGACGGCATCGAGACGGGTTCGCGGTTCTACTTCGTGCACAGCTACTATCCGGCGCCGGCCGACGCCGCGCTCACGGCCGCGACCTGCGCCTACGGCGTGACCTTTACCTGCGCGGTTGCACGCGATAACATCTTCGCCGTGCAGTTCCATCCGGAAAAGAGTCAGGCAGCCGGCCTGCGGCTGCTTCGAAATTTCGTTCACTGGCGCGCCTGATTCGACGGACCGGCGCCTTCGCTTCCCTCCGAACGCCACTGGCCTTCTTCGTCACCCTCCGAACGACTGCCCGAGCGACCGTTCCGCACCTCCCCGGCCCCGACCATGCTGATCATTCCCGCGATTGACCTGAAGGACGGACGTTGCGTCCGGCTCAAGCAGGGCGACATGGACACTGCCACGGTGTTCTCCGACGATCCCGGGGCGATGGCGGCGCAGTGGGTGGCGCAGGGCGCGCGCCGCATGCACGTGGTCGACCTGAACGGCGCTGCCGCGGGCCGGCCGAAGAACGAGAAGTCGATCCGCGAGATCCTGCAGGCCGTCGGCACCGACGTCCCGGTGCAGCTCGGCGGCGGGATTCGCGATCTGGATGCCATCGAGACCTACCTGGACGCCGGCATCACCTACATCGTCATCGGCACCGCCGCGGTGAAGAACCCCGGGTTCCTGTCGGACGCCTGCTACGCGTTCCCGGGTCACATCATTGCGGGACTGGACGCGCGCGACGGCAAGGTGGCGGTGGAAGGCTGGTCGAAGCTCACCGGTCATGACGTCATCGACCTGGCGAAGAAGTTCGAGGACTACGGCGTGGAAGCGCTGATCTACACCGACATCGGGCGCGACGGCATGATGGGCGGGGTGAATATCGAGGCCACGCTCAAGCTCGCGCAGGCGATCAAGATCCCGGTGATTGCCAGCGGCGGCCTGCACAACCTCGGCGACGTCGTCACGGTGTGCGAGAAGCTCGGCCCGGAAGGCGTGGTCGGCGCGATCGCGGGGCGCGCGCTCTACGAAGGCAAGCTGGACCTCAAGGCGGCCCAGGACGCGGCAGACAAGGCCACCGGCGCAAAGGCCTGAGCGTGGGCCTCGCCAAGCGCGTCATTCCCTGCCTGGACGTGAAGGCGGGCCGCGTCGTGAAGGGCGTGAATTTCCTCGGCCTGCGCGACGCCGGCGACCCGGTCGAAGTGGCCTCGCGCTACGACCGCGAGGGTGCCGACGAAGTCTGCTTCCTCGACATCACCGCGAGCTCCGACGAGCGCGACATCATCCTGCACGTCATCGAGTCGGTGGCCGAACGCGTCTTCATCCCCCTCACCGTGGGCGGCGGGGTGCGCCGGGTGGAAGACGTGCGGCGCTTGCTGAATGCCGGCGCGGACAAGGTGTCGATCAACACGGCGGCGGTGCAGAACCCGGACCTGGTGCGCACCATCACCGACAAGGTCGGCTGCCAGTGCATCGTCGTCGCCATCGACGCCAAGCGCGCCGGCGACGGGCCGGCGCCGCGCTGGGAGGTCTACACACATGGCGGGCGCAATCCCACGGGCATCGACGTGCTCGACTGGGCCTGCCGCATGCAGGCCGCGGGCGCGGGCGAGATCCTGCTCACCAGCATGGACCGCGACGGCACGCGCGAGGGCTTCGACCTTGCGCTGACCCGCGCGGTGAGCGACGCGGTGAGCATCCCCGTCATCGCCTCGGGCGGCGTGGGCAATCTCGAGCACCTCGCCGATGGCGTGCTCGACGGCGGCGCAGATGCGGTGCTGGCGGCGAGCATCTTCCATTTCGGCGAGCACACGATCGACGCGGCGAAGCAGTGCATGCGCGCGCGCGGCATCGAGGTGCGCCTGTGAGCGACCCGCAGGCCGATTGGCTGGAGGCGGTGAAGTGGGACGAACGCGGCCTCGCGCCGGCGATCGCCCAGGATGCCGCGGACGGCCGTGTGCTGACGCTGGCGTGGATGAACCGCGAATCGCTCGAGGAAACGGTGCGCAGCGGCCGCGCGGTGTACTGGTCGCGTTCGCGCGGGAAACTCTGGCGCAAGGGGGAGGAATCCGGCCACGTGCAGCAGGTGCGCGAAGTCCGCATCGACTGCGACGCCGACGCGATCCTGCTCGCGGTCGAGCAGGTGGGCGGCATCGCCTGCCACACCGGGCGCGCCCGCTGCTTCTACCGGCGACTGGAGTCGGGGCGCTGGATCGAGACCGACGCCGTCCTCAAGGATCCCTCGATGATCTACGGAGAGAAAACGTGAAGCCCGGGCTCGCCGAGACGCTGGAGCGCCTGGCCGCGGTGATCGAGGCGCGCAAGGGCGCCGATCCGGCCGCGTCCTACGTCGCCGGCCTGCTCGCGCGCAACGAAGACGCCCTGCTGAAGAAGATCGGCGAGGAAGCGACCGAGACCGTGCTCGCGGCCAAGGGCGGCGAGCGCCTGGAGATCGTGCGCGAAACCGCTGATCTCTGGTTCCATTGCATGGTGCTGCTGGCCCGCCACGGGCTGGGTCCGGAGGACGTGCTTGCCGAACTGCGGCGGCGCGAGGGCATCTCCGGCATCGACGAGAAGGCGGGGCGCGGAAAATGAGCGAAGCGGAATGCCTGTTCTGCAGGATTGCGCGCGGCGAGGTGCCGTCGCGCAAGGTGTATGAGGACGAGGACGTCTTCGCCTTTCACGACATCCGCCCGGTGGCGCCGGTGCACTTCATGATCATCCCGAAAGCCCACGTGGCGAGCCTGTACGAGGCCGACATGACGCAGCACCGCGCCCTCGGCAAGATGCTGGCGCTGGCGGGCGAACTGGCCCGCAAGGAAGGCGCCACGGACGGCTTCAGGACCATCATCAACACCGGCCGGGTCGGACATCAGGAGGTGTATCATGTCCATATGCATGTGCTCGGCGGGCCGGAGCCCCTCGGGCCGATGATCGTTCGAAAGAAGGGAGGCTGACATGGGTTCGTTCAGCATCTGGCACTGGCTGGTGGTCCTCGTCATCGTGATGCTCGTCTTCGGCACCAAGAAGCTGCGCAACATGGGCTCGGACCTGGGCGGCGCGGTGCGCGGGTTCAAGGACGGGATGCGCGAAGGCGGCGACAAGGCGGCCGAAGGCACCGGTAACGCGCAGGTGACCGGCAAGACGGTCGAGGGCGAGGTTCGCGGCAAGTCGGAGAGCAAGGCCTGATCCGGCCCGGGGCCTTGTCCATCACACGGGCGCCTCCGGGGCGCCCGTTTCATCTCCAATAGAGCACTCTTCCGTGTTCGACATCGGTTTCTCGGAACTCATGGTGATCGGTCTGGTCGCGCTGGTCGTGATCGGGCCGGAACGCCTGCCGAAGGTCGCGCGTACCATCGGCCACCTCGTCGGCCGCCTGCAACGCTATGTGGCCGACGTGAAGACCGACATCAATCGCGAGATGGAACTCGAGGAACTTCGCAAGATGCGCGACTCGGTGCAGCAGACCGCCAGCGCGTTCGAGTCCTCGGTGACCTCCGAGCTGAACAAGACGAGTGACGGATTGAACGAATCGCTCGCGCAGGCCGCGGGCGAGGCGCCGGCGGCACCGGGTCCGGCGGCGGGCGCAGAGGCAGGCGCGGCGCCCGCGCCGGAGGCCGGCAAGGCGGCGCCCGCGGCGCAAGCCGGCATCGCCGCCCCGGCGGGCGCGGCCACGAGCGACAAGCCCGCGTGAGCGCACAGGAATCCTTCGTCTCGCACCTGATCGAACTGCGCCAGCGGGTGGTGCGCGCGGTGGTGGCGATCCTGGTGGTGTTCGTCGCGATCTTTCTCTGGCCGGGCGCCGGGCTGATCTACGATTTCCTCGCCGCGCCGCTGATGGGGGCGCTGCCAGAAGGCACCAAGATGATCGCCACCGGGGTGGTGACGCCGTTCCTCGTGCCGGTGAAGGTCACCGGGCTGGTCGCCTTCATGGTGGCGCTGCCGGTCGTGCTGCACCAGGTCTGGGCCTTCGTCGCCCCCGGACTGTACGACCACGAGAAGAAGTTCGCCCTGCCGATCGTCGTCAGCGGCACGGTGCTCTTCTTCCTCGGTGTGGCGTTCTGCTACTACTTCGTCTTCGGCAAGGTGTTCACCTTCATCCACGAGTTCGCGCCGAAGTCGATCACCCCGGCGCCGGACATCGAGGCGTACTTCAGTTTCGTCATCACCATGTTCCTCGCCTTTGGCATCACCTTCGAGATCCCGATCGTGGTGCTGGTACTGGTGCGCTTCGGCATCGTCAGCGTGGAGAAGCTGCGCGAGGCGCGGCCCTATGTCGTGGTCGGCGCCTTCATCATCGCCGCCATCGTCACCCCGCCCGACGTGGTGTCGCAGTTCATGCTGGCCGTGCCCATGTGCCTGCTCTACGAGATCGGGCTGTTCTTCGCCCGCTTCATGGGCCGAAGTCCGAGCCGCAAGGACGTCGACGAGGCCGGGCCGACGGACGCCGAGATGGAGCGCGAACTCGACCGTCCGGACCGCTGAGGGCGGCGGGGTGCGGGTTCAGGAACCGTTCACGAAGGCGGCCGACGCGTCTCTCATTCGCGCGCGGGCTGTGGTTTCGGCCGGCGCCCGACCGTCACGGTCACGGCGACATTCTCCCCGCGCCGGCGCAGTTTCAGCACCGCCTTGGCGCCGGGTTCGAGGCCCGCGGCGAGGTTGAGCATGGCGACCGGGTCGTTGACCGGCGCATCGCCGATGCCGAGCAGCACGTCGCCGGGCTTCACGCCGCCGCGATCGGCCGGGCCGCCGCGCAACACGCCCTCGATCAGGGCGCCGCGCGCCGCGTCCATGCCGAAGGATTCCGCGAGCGCGGGGGTGATCTCGCGCACCTCGACGCCGAGCCAGCCGCGCGTCACGCTGCCGGTACGGATGATCTGGTCCATCACGGTGCGCGCGGTCGACACCGGGATCGCAAACCCGATGCCCATCGAACCGCCGGAGCGCGAGAAGATCGCGGTGTTGATGCCGACGAGGTTGCCGCCCGCATCGACCAGCGCGCCGCCCGAATTACCGGGATTGATCGCCGCGTCGGTCTGGATGAAGTTCTCGTAGGTGTTGATGCCGAGCCCGGCGCGGCCGAGCGCCGAGACGATGCCGGAGGTGACGGTCTGGCCGAAGCCGAACGGGTTGCCGATGGCGAGCACCACGTCGCCGACGCGCAGCGCATCGGACGATCCGAGGGTGATGGCGGGCAGGTCGCTCGCATCCACGCGCAGCACCGCGAGGTCGGTCTCGGGGTCCGCGCCGGCGACGCGCGCGAGGAGCTTCTTGCCGTCTGCCAGCGCAACCTCGATCTCGTCGGCGGCTTCCACCACGTGGTTGTTGGTGAGGATGTAACCGCTGGCGCTGACGATGACGCCGGAGCCCAGGCTGGTGGCGCGCTGCGACTCCCCGGGGAACACGTCGCCGAAGAAGCGGCGAAACAGCGGATCATTGCCCAGCGGATGGCTCGGCGCGCGCGCCTCCTTGGAGGTGAAGATGTTCACCACCGCGGGGCCGGCCTGCGCGACGGCCGTGTGCAGCGATTCCGCGCCGCGCAGGACCGGAACCGGCGCGGCCTGGGTCACGGGCGCCGCCGCCGGACGGCCGCGCGCCGGCAGCCACTCGGGTCGGAACGTGGAAACGACGAACAGGAGCGCCACCGCGATCGTCGTGGTCTGCGAGAAGATGAGCCATAGCCGGCGCATGGCGAAGTTAATCTACCATAGGGGCTGCGCGATTCGTTCGCGCGACATCGCGCCTGCCGCATGAAACGCACCGAACTCGCCGCCTACCTCGACACGCTGCTCGAACCCGCGCGCTTTCGCGACTATTGCCCGAACGGCCTGCAGGTCGAGGGGCGCGACGAGGTCCGCGTGATCGTCACCGGGGTGTCCGCGAGCCTCGCCTTCCTGCAGGCGGCGGACGCGGCCGGGGCTGATGCCCTGTTCGTCCACCACGGCTGGTTCTGGCGCGAGGAGGATGCACGCATCACCGGCATGCGCCGCGTCCGCATCGGTTTCGCGCTGGCGCGCGCGCTGAACCTGTTCGCCTACCACCTGCCGCTGGACGCCCATGCCGAGTTCGGCAACAACGCGCAACTGGCGCGCCGGCTCGGGTTTGTCGAAGAAGGGCGCGCCGGCGAGCAGATGCTGCTCTGCCACGGTGTGCTCTCCGAGCCCTGCACGCTGGAGGCGTTCACGACGCGCACCACCACCGCCCTGGGCCGCACGCCGCTGGTCATCGGCGATGCGGGTCGGCGCCTCGGGCGCATCGCCTGGTGCACCGGCGGTGCGCAGGGCTATTTTGAGGCCGCCATCGCGCTCGGCGTGGACGCCTTCCTCACCGGTGAGATCTCCGAGCAGCACACCCACCTGGCGCGCGAATCCGGCGTCGCCTTCATCGCTGCGGGCCACCATGCCACCGAGCGCTACGGCGTGCAGGCGGTGGGCGAACACCTCGCGGCGCGCTTCGGCCTGTCGCACCGCTTCGTCGAGATCGACAATCCGGTCTGAGGGGCGCTGGAAAAGCCTTCATATTGAGGCGCTTAGCATCGAGAAGTTGGACTTCGCCGGGCCGCCTCTCTATAATCTGCCGCTCTCGCCCTTCCTCCAGACAGACCTGATCCCATGAGCGACCCGAACAAGCCCGACCGCGCGCGCCGCAGCCTGCTGGTGGCCACCGCCGCGATCGGCGGCGCGGCCAGTGCCGGTGCTGCCGTGCCCTTCGTTGCAAGCTGGTTCCCCTCCGAGCGCGCGCGCGCCGCCGGCGCGCCGATCGAAGTCGACATTTCGAACCTCGCGCCGGGGGAACTCGGCATTTTCGAGTGGCGCGGAAAGCCCGTCTGGGTGTTCCGGCGCACCAAGGAGATGCTCGCGACGCTGCGCAAGGTGGACGCCAAGGTCAGCGACCCCAAATCGGACGTGCCGCAGCAGCCGGAGTACGCGAAGAACGAGAACCGCTCGCTCAAGCCCGACGTCATGGTGGTGGTCGGCATCTGCACCCACCTCGGCTGCTCGCCGAAGGAGAAGGGCGCGGATGCCAAGGCGGAACTCGGCGCGGACTGGGAAGGCGGCTTCTACTGCCCCTGCCACGGTTCGAAGTTCGACCTCGCCGGCCGCGTCTACAAGGGCGCGCCTGCGCCGACGAACCTCGAAGTGCCGCCGCACATGTACCTGTCTGAAGGCAGGATCCTCGTCGGCGAAGACAAGAAAGGAGCCTGACCGATGGCTTCGCGGCTGATGGCGCTGTGGGACTGGGTCGATTCCCGGATGCCCACGCTTGGGGAGGAATACCGCAAGCACATGTCGGAGTACTACGCTCCGAAGAACTTCAACTTCTGGTACTACTTCGGTGCCCTGTCGATCATGGTGCTGGCGATCCAGATCCTCTCCGGGATCTGGCTCACCATGAGCTACAAGCCCGACGCCGCACTTGCCTTCGGCTCGGTCGAGTACATCATGCGCGACGTGCCCGGCGGCTGGATCATCCGCTACATCCACACCACCGGCGCCTCGGCATTCTTCGTCGTCGTCTACCTGCACATGTTCCGCGGCCTGCTCTACGGCTCGTACAAGGCGCCGCGCGAACTGGTCTGGATCTTCGGCGTACTGATCTACCTGACGCTGATGGGCGAGGCCTTCTTCGGCTACCTGCTGCCCTGGGGGCAGATGTCGTACTGGGGCGCGCAGGTGATCGTCAACCTGTTCGGCACGGTGCCCTTCATCGGCCCCGACCTCGCGGTCTGGATCCGCGGCGACTACGTGGTCTCGGACGCGACGCTCAACCGCTTCTTCGCGCTGCACGTGATCGCGCTGCCGCTCGCGCTGATCGGCCTGGTCGCGGCGCACATCCTCGCGCTGCATGACGTCGGCTCGAACAACCCCGACGGCATCGAGATCAAGAAGAACAAGGGCCCGGACGGCAAGCCGCTCGACGGCATCCCCTTCCACCCCTACTACACGGTCAAGGACCTCGCCGGCGCGGTGGTGTTCCTCGCCCTGTTCTCGGTGGTGGTGTTCTTCGTGCCGGAGATGGGCGGGTACTTCATCGAGTACAACAACTTCGTGCCCGCCGACCCGCTGGTGACCCCGGCGCACATCGCGCCGGTCTGGTACTTCACGCCGTACTACTCGATCCTGCGCGCGGTGCCGCCGCTGTTCCACTCGCAGTTCCCCGGGGTGATGGCGATGGGGCTGGCGACCATGATCCTGTTCTTCCTGCCCTGGCTCGACCGCAGCCCGGTCAAGTCGATCCGCTACCGCGGCCCCTACTGGAAGTTCGCGGTCACGGTGTTCGTGATCACCTTCTTCATGCTGGGCTACCTCGGCACCGAGCCGACCACGGTCTGGGGGCAGTTCGGCTTCGACGCCTTCTTCCTCGACACGCCCGACGTGGCGACCTGGGGCGCGCGCGTCGGCACGGTGATCTACTTCCTCTTCTTCTTCCTCATGCCCTGGTACACCGCGCGCGACACCGTCAAGCCGGTGCCCGAGCGCGTGACCTCCTAGGCCGGCCGCCATGCGCAAGCTCCTCCTCATCCTCCTGTTCGCGCCGCTCGCGGCACTGGCCGCCGGCGGCGGCTACCGCCTCGACCGCGCGCCGATCAACCCGAACGACCTGGTCAGCCTGCAGTCCGGCGCGCGCACCTTCGTCAACTACTGCATGAACTGCCACGGCGCGCAGTACCTGCGCTACAACAAGCTCACCGAAATCGGCCTGACCGAGGCCCAGATCAAGGACAACCTCATGTTCACCGCCGACAAGGTCGGCGAGACCATGAAGGTCGCGCTCTCGACGAAGGACGGCAAGGCCTGGTTCGGCGTTGCGCCGCCCGACCTGTCGGTGATTGCGCGCGCGCGCGGCGTGGACTGGCTCTACACCTACCTGCGCACCTTCTACCGCGATCCGAAGACGCCGAACGGCTGGAACAACGCCGTGTTCCCGAACGTCGGCATGCCGCACGTGCTCTGGACGCTGCAGGGCGAGCGCGGGCTGAAGATCGAGAAGGTCAAGGACCTCGGCGGCCACGAGAAGACCGAGTACCACTGGACCCAGCTGAGCGATGGCACGCAATCCGCGGTCGAGTACGACCGCACGGCGCGCGACCTGGTGAACTTCCTTGCCTGGGTCGGCGAGCCGACCGCCAGCGCGCGCAAGCGCATCGGCATCATCGTGCTGTGGGTGCTCGGCGTGCTGTTCATCTTCGCCTGGTTGCTCAAGCGCTCGTACTGGAAAGACATCCACTGAGGGTTGAGAACGGGTGAAACCGTCCCGGCGGTTTCCCCCGTGCCCCCATCCGCCGGGCCGTAACCCGATCGGCCGCCATTTACCGTACCCGGAGTCTTGTTGACTCCGTTTCTGAGCGAAGGAATCGCATCATGATGCAACTGTATTCGGGCACCACCTGCCCCTTCAGCCACCGCTGCCGCTTCGTGCTCTATGAAAAGGGCATGGATTTCCAGGTCATCGACGTGGACCTGTTCAACAAGCCCGAAGACATCGCGGTGATGAACCCGTACAACCGCGTGCCGGTGCTGGTCGAGCGCGACCTGGTGCTGTACGAGTCGAACATCATCAACGAGTACATCGACGAGCGCTTCCCGCACCCACAGCTGATGCCCTCGGACCCGGTGCTGCGCGCGCGCGCGCGGCTGATGCTCTACAACATGGAGTCCGAGCTCTTCTCGCAGATCGAGCCGCTCGAATCCGGCAAGGAGAAGCAGGCCGAGAAGGCGCGCGCCCACATCATCGAGCGCCTGACCGAGTTCGCGCCGATGTTCGCCAAGACCAAGTTCATGCTGGGCGAGGAGTTCAGCATGCTCGACGTGGCGATCGCGCCGCTCCTGTGGCGGCTCGACCACTTTGGCATCCGCCTGGGCAAGCCCGCGGCGCCGCTGATGAAGTACGCCGAGCGCATCTTCTCGCGCCCGGCCTTCATCGAGGCCCTGACGCCGTCCGAAAAGGTGATGCGCAAGTAGTCCCCCTGCCCATGGGCGAAATCGCCACCAAGCCGTACCTGCTGCGCGCGCTCTACGAGTGGTGCGTCGACAACGGCTATACGCCGCATCTGGTGGTGAAGGCGGATTCGCGCACCCAGGTGCCGGCCGAGTTCGTCAGGAACGGCGAGATCACCCTGAACATCGCGCCGACCGCGGTGCACCGCCTGCAGATGGGCAACGAGGTCATCGAGTTCTCGGCGCGCTTCGCCGGCGTGGCGCGGCAGATCTCGGTGCCGATCCAGACTGTGCAGGCGATTTACGCGCGCGAGACCGGCCATGGCATGACCTTCGAGGTCGAGACCGAGACGCCGGTGGTGCAGTCGCGTGACGACGCCGGGCCCGACACCTCGAACGACGCCGCCTCCGGCGTGAACCTGCCCACCACCCCCGCGCAGACCGCGCCGGTGCTGGCCACCACCCGCGAGCGCCCGGATAAAGGCGGCGACGCGCCGAACCCGGAGCGGCCGAAGCCCGGCGGCAAGCCGACCCTGCGCCGCGTGAAGTAGCCGGACGCGGGGCCGCGCGTCCTGCGATTAGAATTTCCGTTCGCGCCGGCTTAGCTCAGTTGGTAGAGCAGCGGTTTTGTAAACCGAAGGTCGCGGGTTCGATTCCTGCAGCCGGCACCAGGATTCCTCGGGAATGCTTCGCTTCGCGCTTCTGTTCGCCCTCGTACTGGCCACGACCTCCGCGCAGGCGCAGGTCGAGGCGTGGCGCAGCCTGAACGACGAGGCGACGAAACTCTGGCATCTCGGGCGTTACGCGGACGCGGCGACTGCGGCGCGCAAGGCACTCGAGTTTGCCGAGACGCGCCTGCGGCCGGACAGTCCGCCGGTGGCGGGATCGCTCAACCGGCTTGCCGACAGCCTGCGCATGATGGGGGACTATGCGGCCGCCGAGCCGTTGCTGCAGCGGGCGCTCGAAATCCGCGAGCGGCGCCTCGGTGCGTCGCACGCCCTGACCGGACAGACGCTGAGCAGCCTCGCCTTGCTGCGCGCCGACCAGGGGCGGTATGCCGAGGCCGAGGCGCTCTTCAAGCGCGCGCTCGACGTGCGCGAGGAGGCGCTCGGTGCCGATCACGAGATGGTCGCGCTCTCGGAGAACGGCCTCGCCGCGCTCTATCGCGCGCAGGGCCGTTACCCCGAGGCCGAGGCCCTGCTGAAAGAGGTGCTGCGCAAGCTCGAAGCGGTGCGGGGCGCCGAGCATCCGTCGGTCGCGCTCGCGCTCAACAACCTCGCCAGGCTGTACAGCCAGCAGAAGAATTTCGCCGCTGCCGAGCCGCTCTATGCGCGCGCGCTCGCCATCCGGGAGAAGGCGCTGGGCGCGAAGAATCCCCGCGTCGCGGAATCGCTGGTGGGCCTCGCCTCCATCCGTCTGGAGCAGGCGCGCTACGAGGAGAGCGAGGAACTCTACAAGCGGGCGATCGCCATCATCGACGATTCGCTCGAACGCGAGCACCCGAACATGGCGCAGGCGCTGAGCGGGCTCGCCGGGCTTTATCTGCGCGACAACGATCCGGACAGCGCGGAGGCGCTCTGGACCAAGGCCCTGCAGGTGCGCGAGAAAGCCTACGGCCGGGATCACCCGCTGGTCGCGGAGACCCTTGAAGACCTCGCCGCGGTGTACGGCAAGCTGGGCCGGAAGGAGAAATCCGCCGTCACGGCTGAACGCGCGGCCCGCATCCGGGCGTCGTCGCGATAGGCGGGCTCAGGACGCCTCGGCGGCGAGCCCGTCGGCAACCAGTTCGTTGATCACGCCGACCGCATCCGCATTCAGCCGCAGTTGCAGCGCCCCCAGCGTGGCCGCCAGGCTGACGGAATCGGCTGGCGTTTCGCCCGAGGCGCGCACGCGGGCGGCTTCGGCGAGGGCGGCAACGGCAATCAGGCGCATCGCCCCCGGATCGAGGTCGGAGCGGCGCCCGCGCTGGGCGTCCGGGCTGTGGTGGTGCAGCACGGCGTTGCAGGTGTCCTCGGGCAGGAACCAGGCGCGCGCGAGGTGGTAGCCCACCTTGGCGTGGTCGGTGCCGAAGTGCTGCGATTCGAGATCCCGTCGTGCGCGCGCCGCCGGATTCCGGGACGCAAAAGGCCGCGGAGGCATAGCCCTTGATGCGCACCATCATGACGGCCCGGCCGCAATCGCGGAACAGGCCGAAGGTGTGGGCGGCGTCATGGTCGACGCAGCGCAGGTGACGCGCGATGCGCGAGGACGCCGTGGCGAGGTTGGAGGAGTCCTCCCAGAATTGCTCCATGCGCTCGTGGCTGGAGACCGGGAAGGCCTGGCGCAGCAGCAGGCCGGTGGCCAGAAGCGCCACGGTGCGCAGGCCGAGTAAGCTCAGGGCCTGCTGCACCGAGGTGGCCGGGTTGCGCAGGCCGTAGAACGGCGAGTTGACGGTGCGCAGCATGGTGGCCGCAAGCGCGACGTCGCCGGACACCAGCCGGGCGATGCGCGGGAAATCCGGCTCCTCCGCGCGCATGTCGCGCAGCATCTGCGTCAGGATCGCCGGACACGGCGGGATGCCCAGATCCTGTGCGATCCGGGCGGCTGCCTCATCGAGGGCTGAAACGCCTGCAGGGTCGATGGCGGCTTCCACCCGACTTCTACCGGCCGTTGGCGGCGAATCCTGAGGGCGTCCCTGAACAGCGGTACCATTTGCAGACACCGACGAACGACCCGAAGACCATGACCGACCTCACCGACATGCTCTCCTCGGCCTTCTGGCGGGTGAACCCGCCGGACGCCGATCCCCTTGAGACCCGCGAATGGCTCGACGCCTTCGACGCGCTGGTCGAGGCCGAAGGCCGGGAGCGCGCGACGTTCCTCCTGCGCAAGCTGCTCGAGCACGCGCGCGCGCGCCGCGTGCCGCTGCCGCCGGTGCTGAACACCTCCTACAAGAACTCGGTGGGGCTCGAGGACCAGCCGCAGTTCCCGGGCAACCTCGAGATCGAGCAGCGCCTCTCGGCCATCGTGCGCTGGAACGCGCTCGCCATGGTGGTGCGCGCCACCCGCGCGCACGCCGAGCTCGGCGGCCATATCGCGAGCTACGCCTCGGCCGCGGACCTGTTCGAGGTCGGCTTCAACCATTTCTTCCGCGCCGGGCAGGACGGCGACCTCGTCTACTTCCAGCCGCATTCGGCCCCCGGCGTCTATGCGCGCGCCTTTCTGGAAGGGCGGCTGAGCGAAGAGCACCTTGCCCACTACCGGCGCGAGGTCGACGGCAAGGGGCTGTCGTCCTACTGCCATCCCTGGCTGATGCCGGATTTCTGGCAGTTCCCCACCGGCTCCATGGGCCTCGGGCCGCTCGCCGCGGTCTACCAGGCGCGCTTCATGCGCTACCTCGAGCACCGCGGGCTCGCCGCCACCGCCGGCCGCAAGGTCTGGGCCTTCGTCGGCGACGGCGAGATGGACGAGCCCGAGGCGCTCGCCGGACTGTCGCTCGCCTCGCGCGAGGGACTCGACAACCTGATCTTCGTCGTCAACTGCAACCTGCAGCGGCTCGACGGCCCGGTGCGCGGCAACGGCTCCATCGTGCAGGAACTCGAGGGCCTGTTCGCCGGCGCCGGCTGGAACGTGGTGAAGCTGCTGTGGGGCTCGGACTGGGACCCGCTGTTCGCGCGCGACACCGACGGCGTGCTGCTCAAGCGCCTGCACGAGACCGTCGACGGCGCCTTCCAGACCTACGCCGCCACCGACGGCAGCTTCAACCGCGAGCACTTCTTCAACAAGTATCCCGAGCTGCAGGCGCTGATCAAGCACCTCTCGGACGAGGACATCGACCGCCTGCGCCGCGGCGGGCACGACCCGGTCAAGATCCACGCCGCCTACGACGCGGCGGTGCGCCATGCCGGCCGGCCGACGGTGATCCTCGCCAAGACCAAGAAGGGCTACGGCATGGGGCACTGGGGGCAGGGCAAGATGGGCACCCACCAGCAGAAGAAGCTCGATGACGCGCAACTGCTCGAGTTCCGCGACCGCTTCTCGCTGCCACTCTCGGATGCAGACGTGGTCGCGCTGCGATTCCATCGCCCGGCGGAGGGCGCGGCCGAGATGAAGTATCTGCATGCGCGCCGCAAGGCGCTTGGCGGCTACCTGCCGGCGCGGCAGTCGGATTCGCCGGCGGTGGCGGTGCCGGCGAGCGCCTTCAGGCGCCTCGTCGAAGGCTCGAACGCCCGCGAGCAGTCCACCACCATGATGTTCGTGCAACTGCTCGCGCAGTTGCTGAAAGACCCGGTGCTCGGTCCGCGCATCGTGCCGATCGTCGCCGACGAGGCGCGAACCTTCGGTATGCAGACCCTGTTCCGGCAGGTGGGCATCTACTCCGCGGTCGGGCAGCTCTATGCGCCCGAGGACCACGAAGAGCTCCTCTATTACAAGGAGGCGCGCGACGGCCAGATCCTGGAAGAGGGCATCACCGAGGCGGGCGCGCTCGCCTCCTGGCTGGCGGCGGCCACCGCCTACTCGACGCACGGCCTGCCGATGCTGCCGTTCTACATCTTCTATTCGATGTTCGGCTTCCAGCGGGTCTCGGACCTGATCTGGGCGGCGGGCGACTCGCGTGCGCGCGGCTTCCTGTTTGGCGCCACGGCCGGGCGCACCACGCTCTCGGGAGAGGGCCTGCAGCACCAGGACGGGTCCTCGCACCTGGTCGCGGCCACGGTGCCGAACTGCCGGGCCTGGGATCCCTGCTACGGCTACGAACTCGCCACCATCGTCGAGGACGGCGCGCGCCGCATGCTCGAAGGCGGCGAGGACGCCTTCTACTACCTCACCGTGATGAACGAGAACTACGCACATCCCGCCCAGCCGGCCGCCGCGCGCGAGGGCATCCTGCGCGGCATGCACCGGGTGCGCGAAGGCGCGGGCAGGAAGGGCGCGAAGCGCGTGCAGCTGCTCGGCTCGGGCACGATCCTGCGCGAGGCGCTGGCGGCGGCCGAACTGCTCGAGGCGGAAGACGGCATCGCGGCGGATGTCTGGAGCGTCACCAGCTGGAGCGAGCTGCGCTGGGACGGGCTGGCGGCCTCGGGCGCGAGCGATGCGGTGCGCGAGGCGCGCGGCGCGGGCGTGGACGCGGGCGCAGGCGCCGCGCCCTGGGTCGCGCAGTGCCTCGCCCCGACCCGCGGGCCGGTGATCGCGGCGAGCGACTGGGTCAGCGCCCTGCCGGACTTGATCCGGCCCTGGGTGCCTGCGGATCGCAGCTTCACGGTGCTCGGCACCGACGGATACGGCCGCAGCGACACGCGGGTGGCGCTGCGGCGCTTCTTCGGGGTGGACCGCGCGGCGATCGCGCAGGCGGCGCGCGCCGCGCTGGCGAGCGGGAAAAGCTAGCCCTCGACTTCCTCGGCGCGCCTTGCGCGCAGCGTGGCGGCCAGTTCGAGCACGGTGCGCGCGAGCATCGTCCGGTCGTCGATCGAGCGCATGATGGTCGGCGCGACCACCACCTCGATGCCGTTGGCGCGGATGCCCTCGGCGAGCTCGGCGTCGGCCTCGTCGATGACGAAGCCGTCGATCAAGTGCAGGTATTCCATGGCCACCGAGCGCGGCGAGACGTCGCGGCCGAGTTCGCGCATCATTTTCGCCGCCGAGCCGCGCAGCGCGCCGCCGCCGACGATCGGCGAGACTGCGATCACCGGCGCGCCCTGCATGCGCGCGAGTTCGCGCATGTCGCCGGTGGCTAGGATCGGGGCGAGCGTGTGGTACGGGTTCGAGGGCAGCAGCACCACCGCCTCGAGGTCCGGCGCGCGCAGCGCTTCGACCACCTGCAGGGGTACCGGCGCGGTCTGCGCGTTGGCGTAGTGAAAGCCCTTCACCACCGGTTCGCAGTTCAGCGAGGTGAAGTAGTCCTGGAAGGCCACCGCGCCGTCCTCGGTGAGCACCTGGGTGCGCACCGGCTCGTCGCTCATCGGCAGCACGCGCGCATTGATGCCGAGGTGGCGGCAGAACTCCAGCGTGACCTCGCTCAGCGTGCGCTCCGAGGCGAGCCCCTCGGTGCGCAGGATCGGCATGGCAAGCGAACGGTCGCCCAGCGGCAGCCGGTCCGGCCCACCGAGCTTCTTCAGCATGTCGTACAGGGCGTAGGTCTCGCCCTCGGGTTCCCAGCCGGCGCGCTCGGCGGCGATGCCCGAGAGCGTGTACAGCATGGTGTCGAGGTCCGGCGAGAAGGTGAGGCCGACGTGTTCGTAGTCGTCGCCGGTGTTCACCACCACGACGAGATCGCGCCCGCGCAGCCGATACAGTCCGTCGGCCAGCTTCGCGCCGCCGATCTGCCCGCCGAGTGCCACCACGGTCCCCATCGGGGGATTCTAGCCCCCCGGGGGGCTGGCCGCGAACGCGCTGCAGAGCGCCTCGAGGCGCGCGCGCCCCTTGGGGTCGAGTCCGGCCGGATCGAAGCGGTAGCGCTGGTGTAGCGCCAACGCTTCCTCGAACGCCGCGCGACGCGGCGCGTCGAGCCGGCGCACGGCACGCGCAGCCCAGCGCGCCAGCGGCTCGTGGGCGGCGCGTCCGCCCCCGGGGGCGCCCTCCATCGCCTGCACCACGCGGTAGAACGGCGAGTCCAGGCCGGGATGCGCGCGCTGCGCGAGGGCGGCGGCCTGCGCGTCCCGGCGCGCGACGCGCCGCCCGCGCGCGAGCCGCCAGACGAGCACCGCCACCAGCAGCGCGAGCGCGAGCCAGGCGCCGACCCCGGCGCGGAACTCGCCGCGCTGCGACCAGCGGAACCCGGCCCAGCGGGCGAGATCGGTGAGTCCCTGCCAGAAGGGCGCCGCGCGTTCCTCCTCCTCGAACCAGACCGGCGGCGTGGTGTCGAGGTCGACCCAGTGCGTACCGTCCCAGACCCGCGTCCAGGCATGGGCGTGGCGCGCGCGCACCACCCAGGCATCCTCGAGCGCACTGTGCTCGAGCACGGCGAAGCCTGTCGCGTAGCGCGTCGGGTGGCCGGCAGCGCGTAGCAGCAGCGCGGCGGCCGCGGCGAAGTACTCGCAATGGCCGCTCTGCGTCACCTCGATGAACTCCGCCAGCGGGCTGCGCGTGCCGGGGGCGGGGGCCTCGCGAAAGGTCGAATAGCGATAACCGAGGAAATGTTCGCGCGCCCGCGCGATCGCCTGCGCCGCAGGCAGCCCGGCGAGGCCGAGCCTGGCCGCGAGCTGCTCGAACAGCGCGCGCTCGGCGGCGGGCAGCTCTGCGTCCGCGGCCTGCGGCGGCGCGTCGGCAATCGCGTCGCCCGCATGCGCGACGTAGGTGGCCCAGTCGCCGCCGAGGTCCGCGCGCACCGCGCCCAGGGCATTGCGCTGCATCGAAAGCGCGGGCAGCCCGGTGAGCCGCCGCGCCGCCCCGGGCAACGCGAGCAGGGCCTTGCCGGATTCCAGGCGCAGGGCGATGCGCGCCGCGTGCGGCGCCTCGCCCTGTGCAAGTGCCCAGCTCGAACCGTCGGCCTCGGGCTCGAGCGGCGCAAGCGGCGCGCGACGCGCGTACCAGGCGGTCCCGGACCAGGCATTGAAGCTCGCCCGGTGCAGCAGGCGAAACGGTGCCGCGCCGCCGGACGGCAGGGTGACGCGCATGACAATGGTGTCGTAGGCCTTGAGCCGGCCGATGCTGCCGATGTCGGTCTGCGTCCGGTAGGGGTCGGTGTTCATGCCGCGGAAGGTCCAGTCGGCGATCCAGAGTTCGACCTTCGCCTGCAACCGGGTGAGCCCGGTCTGGCCGGTCCAGCCGAGCGCGGCGGCGAGGGCGAACAGCAGGACGAAGCGGGCGCGCTCCGTCTTTCGCGGGCGCAGCACCCAGAGCGCCCAGCCGGCGAGCGCAACGAGCCCGACGAGGTATCCCGGGCCGGGCGTGTTGGCGATGCCCGCGGCCAGCACCGCGAGCGCGACGTAGGCGCCGCGGGCGTCGACCAGCGGATCGCGCGTGGCCGGGTCGCGCCGCTTCATCCGGCGCACCGCGCGCATCACCACCGACAGGTGCATGCGTCCCGTGCTCGAGAGCAGCTGCGCGGCGAGGATCGGCGCGACGAACACCGGCAGGTACATGAACCCGGCCAGGATGGCGCGCGAGACCCGCTGGTTCTCGCCGGTGGCGGCGGTGACGACGATGAAGCCGACGAAGAACACGGTGCACAGGTCCGCCAGCCGCTCCGAGGACTGCGGCTGCAGGTCGATGCGCAGGCGCACGCGCGGCGCGGCTTCGAGCAGGGCGCCGATCGCACCGCCGAGCAGCAGGTTGCCGGTGTGCCAGCCCCAGAATGCCAGCGCGGCGAACAGCACGAACGGCGGCACGACGACGTCCTTCATTGCAGGCCCGCCAGTCCGGCCTCGATGGCGCCGGGGTGCAGCACGCGCACCGTGTGCAGCAGCCCGGCGGGCACGGCGCCGGCGTCGCACACCAGCAGCACGCGCAACTGCATGCCGGCGGCGCCGAGCGCCTCGACGAGCGTGCGGCGCGCTTCGTCCCAGCCGAGCAGCACCAGGATGCAGCTCGACAGGCGCCCGCGCTCGGCGCGCAGCGCGGCGGCGAGCGCGTCGAAGGCGGCGCCGGCCGCGGGCGTGACGCCGGCCAGCGCCTCGAGCATGTGCGTCGCCTGCAGCTGCCCGCGTCCCGCGGTGTAGCGATGCACCTCGTGCGCGACGAACAGCAGGTCGAGCAGGCATTCCTGCGTGTCGATGGTGTAGACGAAGGAGGCGGCGAGCGCCACGCCGTCCTCGAACACCGCGTCCTCGCCGGCATCGCGGCAGGTGTCCAGCACCAGCGCATGGCGCTCGAAGAATTCGTCCTGGTACTCCTTGACGATCGGCGTGCCGGCGCGCGCGAAGCTCTTCCAGGCGATTTTCTGCAGGGCGTCGCCCGGCCGGTACTCGCGCAGGCCGATGAACTCCTCCGAGTCGCCGACCGAGGTGGCGAGCGACACGCCGCCCTGCTGGTACTTGCGCGCGCCGGGCAGGATGAGCGGCGGCAGGCGGTAGCGCTTCGGCAAGGCCGTGAGGTGCGCCGGCGCAGGCACGCGCGCAAGCCCCTTCACCAGCCCGAGCGGATCGCTCTGCGCGAGCGTGACGCCGTCGAGCGCGAGGCGGCCGCGGCGGCGCGGCGTGAGCGCGAGCCGCAGCGCGACGCGCGCGCCCGGCGCCAGCGTTGGCAGCGGCGTCGCGTCCTGGCGCTCCGGGGTGCGGCGCTCGATCCACCAGCGCCAGCGGAAGTAGCCCATGTTGCGATCGAAGGCGTTGCGCCGCGCCTCGCCCGGTTCGCGCGTGGCGAGCCAGTCCTCGAAGCCCGGGCGCGGGTCGCGCACCCGCTCGAGCAGCGTCGCGCCGGAGACCGCGCGCGTGCCGCGGTTCTCCAGCAGCAGGCGGTAGTTGCAGGGCGCCCCGGCCGTGGCGTAGCGCGGCAACTCGCGCTGCACGCGGACCTGCAGGCCGCGGCGCCAGCCGCCGCTCGCGATGAGCGCCACCACCAGCAGCGCCGAGAGGAAGGTGAAGGCCTGGTAGGTGAGCGTCTGGTTGGTGTCGAAGCCGGCGAGCGCGCCGGCGCCGGCGGCGATGAAGACCACCCGGCCCGGCGCGGTGAGGCGCTCGCGCAGGTACAGGTCGATGGCGCTGAAGCCGCGCAGCAGCGCGTACAGGAGCCGCTTCGCGCCGCGCATCGCCGCGCTCAGGCCGGGGCCTTCACCCCGGCGACCAGGTCGGCAACGAGGCTCGCGCCGCTCGTGCCGGCGAATTTCGCCTGCGGGTCGAGCACCAGGCGGTGCGCGAGCACCGCCTCGGCGAGTTCCTGAACGTGCTCGGGCCGCACGAACGCCGAGCCGTCGTGCAGCGCCAGCGCCTTGGCGGTCTGCGCGAGCGCGAGCGAGGCGCGCGTGCCGCAGCCGAGCAGCACCTGCGGCAGGCCGCGCGTGCCCTGCACCAGTTCGACGATGTAGTGGCGCAGTTCATCCGACAGGCGCACCTCGCGCACGCCGGCCTTCAGCGCGAGCACTTCCTCGCGCGTGGCGACCGCGCCGAGGGTCGCGAGCGGATGGCCGCGGTCCTGCGCCGCCAGCACCGCGACCTCGGTGTCGGCGTCCATGTGGCCGAGCGACAGGCGCATGGCGAAGCGGTCCATCTGCGCCTCGGGCAGCGGATAGGTGCCGCGGAACTCGACCGGGTTCTGCGTCGCGATGACGAAGAAGAGCGCGTCCACCGGCCGTGTGCTGCCCTCGATCGACACCTGCTGCTCGGCCATCACCTCGAGCAGCGCCGACTGGGTGCGCGGCGAGGCACGGTTGATCTCGTCGGCGAGCAGGATGCTGGTGAACACCGGCCCGGGCCGGAACTCGAAGCTCTGGTCGCGCTGGTTGTACACCGACACCCCGAGCACGTCCGAGGGCAGCAGGTCCGGGGTGAACTGCACGCGGCTGAAGCGCGCGCCGATGGAGGCGGCCAGCGTCTTGGCCAGCGTGGTCTTGCCGGTGCCGGGCGTGTCCTCGAGCAGCACGTGGCCGCCGGCGGCGAAGCTGGCGAGCAGCTTGCGCACGGTCGCGTCCTGCCCCTGCATCACCCGGCCGATGTTGGCGCTGAGCCGCGCGAACAGCGCCTGCGCGGCCGCGGCATCGAGCGGGGTCGGGGGCGGCGGGGCGCTGGCGTCCATGGACCCAGTGTACCGCGTGCGCCGGTGCCGGGCTCCACCTTAGGGTAACATATACGTTACTAAAACGCCTGTTTCGGCGCCCGGCCGGGTTTCAGAGCGCCGCGGCGAGCCGCGCGCCCTCCAGCATCGCGCGTTCGGCGTCGAGTTCCGAGGCCAGCTTCGCGCCGCCGATCAGGTGCGCGGTCCTGCCGCGGGCCTCGAGCCCGCCCGCGAGCCCGCGGTTCGGCTCCTGTCCCGCGCAGACGATCACGGTGTCGGCCGGGATCACGCGCGCCGCGCCCTCGACGGTGACGTGTACGCCGGCATCGTCAATGCGTTCGTAGGTGACGCCGGCCAGCATCTGCACGCCGGCGCGCGCGAGTTCGATGCGGTGCGTCCAGCCGGTGGTCATGCCGAGGGTGCTGCCGAAGGGCGTGGTGGAGCGCTTGAGCAGCGTGATCCGGTGCCGCGGCGGCGCGTCCTTCGGGGGGCTGCTCGCCAGTCCCCCGGCGCTGGCGGCGTCGGTGACGATGCCCCAGTGCGCGGCGAAGGCACTCGGGTCGGTCTGCACCTTCGCCTCGCCCTCAATCAGGTAGAGCGCGACGTCGAAGCCGATGCCGCCGGCGCCGAGGATCACCACCTGCCTGCCGGGCTTTACCGAGCCGTTCAAGACGTCGATGTAGCGCGCGACGCTCGGGTGATCGATGCCGGGGATCTCCGGCGTGCGCGGCTCGATGCCGGTGGCGAGCACCACTTCGTCGAAGCCGGCGAGTTCGGCCTCGTCCGGGGCGCGGTTCAGCACGATCTTCGCGCCGGCGCGGCGCACGCGCTCGGCGTAGTAGGCCACCGACTCGCCGAACTCGCCCTTGCCG
>DATCYZ010000103.1:0-26580 GCA_036526195.1 Burkholderiales bacterium | reverse complement strand
ACCCGCGGCGAGTAGACGAAGATCTCGAACATCGGCCGCGGCTCCGGCAGGCCTGGCACCTTGCGCGGATCGAACTTCAGGGACACGTACGACCGGGGCGCGCCGTCGGCGCCGGTCTGGAAGGCGTTGGTGCGCTTGGTGGCGCCGATCGTCGCCAGGAACTGCCGCAGGATGCGGTCGTCATCGAGGCTCGGCACTGCGTCAAGGCCAGCCTCGATCTCGCGCACCTTCGCCGCCTCATCCTTCGCGGACGCGCGGCCCGGCTCGAAGCGCGCGTGGAACAGCTGCACCAGCGCGCGCGCGAGCTTCGGGTGCGCCACCAGCGTCTGCTGCATGTAGGCGCGGCCGAAGGCGATGCCGACCTGCCGCAGGTAGCCGCTGTAGGCGCGCAGGATGACGATCTCGCGCGCCGAGAGCTCGGCGCCGAGCACCAGCTGGTTCAGGCTGTCGGGCTCAACCCGCCCGGACCACATCGCCTCGAAGGCGTCGTGGAACAGCGGGCGCACGCGCTCCAGCGCGAGGCCGTCGGTCGCGGGCAGCGCGAGCCCGAAGTCGACGATCCACACCGGCGCACCGCCGGCGCGCTCGATCTCGTAGGGCTGGTCGTCCAGCACCCGCACGCCGAGGTTCTCGAGGATCGGCAGGGCATCCGAGAGCACGATCGGCGTGCCGGCGCGATACAGGCGGAAGCGCAGCACGCCGGGATCGCCCGCCGCCGGGCGGTACAGGTCCATGCCCGGACCCGCTGCGGTGCCGAGCGTCTCGATGGCCGCGATGTCGGCGAGCGCAGTGGCCACCGGGTTGTCTTCGCGGTAGCCCGCGGGAAACGCCCTGCCGTAGCGCGCATGCAGTTCGTTGCCGCGCGCCTCGCCGTGCTGCGCCACGAGCAGTGCGTGCAGGTCGTCCTCCCAGCGGCGGATCGCCGCCACGATGCGCGCCTCGAGCTCACCCACGTCCACCTGCTTCGCGCGGCCGGGCCGCGTGCGCACCACGATGAAGATGCGCGCCAGCGGGGACTCGGACAGGCTGACGGAGAACTCGGTCGCGGTGCCGTCGAACGCCTCGGCGAGCAGGCGCTGGATCAGCTGCCGCTGGCCGGTGCCGTACTGCTCGCGCGGCACGTACACCAGGCAAGTGACGTAGCGCCCGTAGGCATCGCGCCGCACGAACAGGCGCGTGCGCTGCCGCTCGCCGAGTTGCAGGATCGCGATCGCGTGCGCGTGCAGGTCTTCGGGCTCGATCTGCAGCAGTTCATCGCGCGGGTAGTCTTCGAGGATCGAGGCGAGCGCCTTGCCGCTGTGGCTCGCCGGCCGGAACCCGGCGCGCGCCTGCACGTCGGCGATCTTGCGGCGCACGACAGGGATGGTCGCGAGGCTCGCGGTATAGACATTGTGGGTGTACAGGCCGAGGATGCGCCGCTCGCCGATCACCCGGCCCCTGGCGTCGAAGCGCTTCACCCCGACGTAGTCCAGGTAGCCGGGGCGGTGCACGGTGGCGCGGGTGTTCGCCTTCGCCAGCACCAGGATCTCCGGCATGCGCGCGCGCCTGCGCACCTCCGCCGGCAGGGTCGCGAAACTGGTCGATACCGTGGTGCCCTTGCGCTCGCGCAGGATGCCCAGGCCCGAGCCGCGCACGATGCGCAGCACGTCCTCGCCCTTCTCGCGCACCAGGTTGTAGTCCCGGTAGCCGAGCAGCGTCATGTGGTTGTCCAGCAGCCAGCCGAGAAAGGCGTGCGCCTCGCGCGCCTCCACGACATCCATCGGCCGCTTCGCGTCGACGAACTCCTCGGCCAGGGCCGCGAGCCGCGCGCGCATCGGCTTCCAGTCCTCGACCGCCGCGCGCACGTCGGCGAGCACGCGCAGCAGGCCGGCGCCGAGTTCCTCGAGGCGCACCGGGTCGACCTGGCGGTCGACTTCGACATGGATCAGGGATTCCAGCCGCCCTTCGTCCGAGCCCGGGGCCCCGATCCTGCGCAGGTTGCCCTTCGCATCGCGCACCAGCCGCATCACCGGGTGCAGCATCAGGTGCAGGGTCAGCCCCTGCCGGTTGATCTCCATGGCCGTGGAATCGACGAGGAACGGCATGTCCTCGCCGACGATCTGCACCACGGTGTGTGTGCTCTGCCAGCCGTGCGTCTCGAGGCGAGGGTTGAAAACACGCACCTGCACGCGCGAACCCTTCGCGCGGCGCGCAAACTCCAGGTGCGCGGCGGCCGCACCGACCAGGTCCGCGGGATCAAGCTGTGCGAGCTCCTGTGGATCTGCGCCGGCGTAATACAGGCGGGTGAACTGCTCCGCGAGCGCGGCGCGCGGCGCGGACAGGCGAGCGCGCGCGGCCTTTGCAAGGCGATTGACGAGGCCGGACCGGAGGCTGGGTCCGGAAGGCTTTTTCGCATTCCGCTTGGCTGGGCTCATGGGGCCAAGTATAGGCCCGGGCGCTTGCGCGGCGCAGCAAGCCGCTCGCGCTAGGCGTGAGCCGTGGCCAGATGTTCACCGCGCTCGAACACCACCTGCGCACGCCCCACCAGCAGCGGATCAACGGCGCCGATCTGCTCGGCGTCCTTGCGTGCGTAGGGCAGGTGGTGAAGCAGGTAGCGCAAGGTGTTCAGTCGCGCGCGTTTCTTGCAGTCGGACTTGATCACGATCCAGGGCGCGTCGGCTGTATCGGTATGGAAGAACATCGCTTCCTTGGCCGCGGTGTACGCCTCCCATTTGTCGAGCGAGGCCAGGTCGATCGGCGAGAGTTTCCAGTGCTTGAGCGGGTGCGCCTCGCGCTCCCGGAAGCGGCGTCGTTGCTCGGCGCGACTGACCGAGAACCAGTACTTGAACAGGTGGATGCCCTGACGCACCAGCATGCGTTCGAACTCTGGCGTCTGGAGCATGAACTCGTCGTACTCCCCGTCGCGGCAGAACCCCATGACGCGCTCGACGCCGGCCCGGTTGTACCAGGAGCGGTCGAACAGGACGATTTCCCCCGCGGTGGGCAGATGCTCGACGTAGCGCTGGAAGTACCATTGCCCACGCTCAACCGCGCTTGGCTTCTCGAGCGCGACCACGCGTGCACCGCGCGGATTGAGATGCTCCATGAAGCGCTTGATGGTGCCCCCTTTGCCGGCGGCGTCCCGGCCCTCGAACAGCACCACCACACGCTGGCCGGCGTCCTTCACCCAGGCCTGCGCCTTGAGAAGTTCGACCTGCAGGCGAAATTTCTGCCGCTCGTAGCCCTTGCGCGAAAGCAGGTTCTTGTAGGGATACCCGCCTGCCTGCCAGCCGTCGGCCAGCTCGAGGTCCGCCCCTCTGCGGATCAGCTTGTCGAGGCTACGCTGCTGCTTGAGCGCCGACTGCAACACGCGCACCGCGTCCGCGGGGCTGGTGCCTTCGAGGAGATCGCCGATCGCCCCCACCTTTTTCTCGTAGGCCGCCTGCATGGCCTCCTCGACGATCCGTTCCTCGAGCGCAGCCCCTTTGAGCAGGGGGCGCGCCGCCGGCGCGGCGCGCTTCGCCCTGGCCGGGGCCGCGCGCTTCGCCTTGGCCGGGGTCGCGGCGCGCCGCGCGCCGGTGCGGGTGCGGGCGTTCGAACGTTTCGGCTTCAGGGCAGACGTGCGCATGGCGGATCATCACTCGGGGATACACCCTTCCCATGTTGGTACCCCCTGCTCCAGCAACACTGATCCAGATCAAACCGGCAATCCGTCGGCGGGCTGCTGCTCCCGATCGGATCGATTACCCTCTACCCTTTCCAACGCCCGTGAAGGAGACAGCACCCATGCCCACGTCCATCGCATTCGAAGTCACCCTGCCCGTCGCTTACGAGCAGGCCGTCGAGAAAACCACCGAAGCCCTGAAGGCCGAAGGATTCGGCATCCTGACGCGCATCGACGTCAAGGCGACGCTGAAGGAAAAGATCAATGTCGACTTCCGGCCCTACTCGATCCTCGGCGCCTGCAATCCGCCGCTCGCGCACAAGGCGCTCTCGCACGACGGCGTGGTCGGCCTGATGCTGCCGTGCAACGTGACGGTCGAGGCGAAGGACGCCACTTCCTCCATCGTGCGGATCGGCGATCCCGACGCCTTCCTGCGGATCGGTGAATTCTCGAAGGACACGGTACTGCAGGGCATTGCGAAGGAGGCGCGCGATCGCCTTTCGCGCGCGGCCGAGGCGCTGAAACGCGGCTAGGCCGGGCCTGCGCCGACCGGCTCGGTCTTGCCGGCCTCGATGCGGGCGGCGGCCACGCCAGCCTCGCGCAACACGGCGCCGATCGCCGCCGCGCGGGCCGTGCCGATCGATTCGAGCACGCCCGGCGCGATAGGCTGCGCCGCGCGCAGGCGCTCGGTCACGGCCTCGAAGACCGCGCGATCGCGCGCGCATCGTCGATCTCGATCCGGCCGCCGACGATCGCCACCTTTTCCAGCGCAATCTGCGCCCCGCCGCCGGCGACGCCGCGCGCCGACCGGGGGGGGTGTCGTCACTCATGGGAGCGACGATGTTACCCGAACGTCCTGTGCGCCGCGAACCGTGCGGCTCTCCGGCGACCGTTCACGCCGAGAGGTTTTCGCCCCTAGGCGAGCGTCTGCCGCGCCACCTTCATGCGCTCGGCGCGCATGTCGTCACCGCGCAATTCGCGCAGCGCATAGCCGACGAAGGCGCCGGCGACGTCCTTGCGCCAGTACAGGTCCATGTCGGCGTTGTCCATGGGCTTGGCGCGCGAGGCGGCGGCCGCCGCGCACTCGACGATCGCATCCTCATCGAGCTTGCGCCCGACCAGCAGTTCGCCCGCCTTCGGCACCAGAAACGGCCGCGAGGCCACCGCACCGAGTGCGATGCGTGCGGCTTCCACCGTGCCGTCGGCCGCGAACTTCGCCGCCGCGGCGACGCCGAGCAACGGAAAGTCGAACGAACCGCGCCGGCGCAGCTTCCAGTAGGTGCTGCGCCAGCCCGCCGCTTCCGGCAGGACGATCGCGGTCAGCACCTCATCCGGGCGCCGCGTCAGGTAATCGATGCCGTCGTTGCGGTACAGGTCGCCGAACGCCACCTCGCGCTCACCGCCGACCGAGGCCAAGCGCGCGCGCGCATCGAGCGCGATCAGCATCGGCGCGGTGTCGGTCGCCGAGACCGCCACGCAGCGCTTGCTGGCGGTGGCCACCCAGCAGGTGCCGCCGTCCTTCTTCAGGCAGAAGTCGATCGCCTTGCGCCACTCGTAGTTCTGGTTGTAGTAGTTGCAGCGGGTGTCGAGGCAGGCGTTGCCGCCCAGCGTGCCCATGTTGCGCAAATGCGGCGTCGCCACCAGCCCGGCGGCCTGCGCGAGGCCGGCGTACTTCTCGCGCACCGCGGCGTTCGAGGCCACCTGCGTCAGCGTCAGCCCGGCGCCGAGCGAGAGGCCCGAGCCGTTCGACACCGCCTTCAGCGCCTCGATGCCGCGCAGCGACACCAGGGTGGAGGGCGACTGGTGCCGGCGCTTCATGTTCGGCAAGAGGTCGGTGCCGCCGGCGACCAGCATGGCGGTCGGCCCGGCGTCTGCGAGGATGCGCGCGGCCTCGGCCACCGAGGCCGGCGCGCGGTACTCGAACCACGGCAGGCGCATCATGCGGCGGCCCTCCGCTTCTCGCTGCGTGCGCGCGCGGCATCGCCCTTCTCGGCATCGCCGTCGCCCTCTTCCCACGGCGGCAGCACGAAGATCGGCTCGGGATACGGCACCTTGGGAAATTCCGTCGGGCCGACCCGCGGGTCCTCGCCCTTCGCCTTCGCCTCCAGCGCGCGCCGCACCTTGTACGGCGTCACCGGGATCTCGTCGACGCGCACACCCACGGCGTCGAACACCGCGTTGGCGAGCGCAGGCATCACCGGCAGCAACGGGCCCTGCCCGACTTCCTTCGCGCCGTAGGGGCAGTTCGGGTCCGGGTCCTCGATCAGCGCGACTTCCACTTCCGGCATGTCGAGCGCGGTGAGGCTCTTGTATTCCAGCATCGAGGGATTGCGGTGCACCAGCGCTGCCGACAGCTTCTCCGGCAGGCGGCGGAACGCCTGCTCTTCCATCATGGCTTCCGACAGGCCCATGTAGACCCCGCCGATCACCTGACCGCGTGCCAGCACCGGGTTGATGGCACGGCCGATGTCGTGCGCGATCCAGATCTTCGGCACCGTGATCCAGCCGGTCACCGGGTCGACTTCGGTCTCCACCACGCAGGCGCTGAAGCTGTACGCGGGCGACGGGCCGACGCCCGCGCCCTTGTACTTGCCGGGCGCCTTCGGCGGCGCGTACGAGCCGGTCGCGGCGAGCGTGCCGAGCTTTTCCTCGGCCAGCGCCACCGCCTCGACGAAGCGCATGGTCTTGCCGGGATCGCGCGCCGCGAACACCTGTCCCTGCGAGAACACCACTTCCGCGGGCAGCGTGCCGAGCGATTCCGCGACCACCGAGGCCAGCTGCTCGCGGAGCCGACCCGCCGCCTGCAGCGCGGCGTTGCCCATCATGATGGTGACGCGGCTGGAGTAGGAGCCGAGGTCGATCGGCGTGATGCCGGTGTCGCCGGTGATGCAGCGCACCTCCGCCGGATCGATGCCGAGTGCTTCGGAAACGAGTGCTGCGAGCACGTCGTCCGAACCCTGCCCGAGTTCGGTCGCGCCGCAGTAGACCGCCACCTGCCCGCTGCGGTCGAGCAGGATCTGCACGCCCGAATGCGGCATCCTGTTCCAGTAGATCGACACGCCCGCGCCGCACATGTAGGTCGAGCAGGCGATGCCGACCCCGCGTCCCGGCGGCAGCTTGCGGTGCTTGTCCTTCCAGCCCGAGATCTCCACCACCTTGCGGATGCACTCGGCCAGCCCGTTCGAACCGATGCGCAGCCAGCTTGCCGTGAGCGAATCGGGCTTCGTCACCATGCCGAGGCGCAGTTCTGCCGGGTCGAGGTTCAGCTTCTCGGCGATCTTGTCGAGTTGCACCTCCTGCCCGAAGCGCGGCTGCGGCGTGCCGTGCCCGCGCTTCGGCCCGCAGGCCGGCTTGTTGGTGAAAACGCGGCAGGCGTCGAACCTGAAGCGCGGCAGTTCGTAGGTCACCGGCGTCAGCACCCCGGTGTAAAAGGTGCTCGCCGGCCCGTGCGAACCGTAGGCGCCGCCGTCTAGCAGCGTCTGCAGGTGCATCGCCACCAGCTTGCCCTTGCGGTCCACGCCGGTGCGGAACTTCATCAGCACCGGATGGCGGCCGCGGTGCTGGTAGAACACCTCCTCGCGCGACAGGCAGATCTTCACCGGCCGGCCGAGGAGCAGCGCTGCCTTCGACACTACAAACTCGTGGTTGCCCGGATCGCACTTGCCGCCGAAGCCGCCGCCATTCGGCGTGGCGATGACGCGGATCCGCGAGGCCGGCATCTGCAGCACGCGCGCAAGCTGGCGGTGCAGGTAGTGCGGGTTCTGCGTGCTGGTGGAGATGCGCAGCTTGCCGTCGCCCTCGATCATCGCGAGCGAGGCCTGCTCCTCCATTGGCAGGTGCGTGTTGCCCTCGTAGAAAAACAGGTCCTCGAAGACATGGTCGGCCGCCGCGAGGCCGGCCTCGACGTCGCCGAACTCGTAGGACTGGTTGCGGTGGATGTTGCCCTGCTCGCCGTAGTCGTGGATGCGCGGCTCGGGGTTCGCCAGGCCCTCCTCGGGCGAACCGACGGTCGGCAGCGGCCGGTACTTCACCTCGATCAGGTCCAGCGCCTCGCTCGCGGTCTGCTCGTCCTTCGCCACCACCGCGGCCACCGGGTCGCCGACGAAGCGCACCCGCTCGAGCGCCAGTGCGTTCTCGTCCAGCGACACCGGCATGATGCCGTAGGGGATCGGGAAGTCCTTGCCGGTGAGCACCAGGTGCACGCCCGGATGCTTCTCGGCGCGCGAGACGTCGATCGATTCGATGATCGCGTGCGGCAGCGGCGAGCGCAACAGGCGCGTGTGCAGCATGCGCGGCTCGACGAGGTCGTCGGCAAAGCGAAGCTGCCCCAGCGCCTTGGCGCGCCCGTCGACGCGGCGCCGCGGCTTGCCAACGACGTCGAAGCGCGTCTTCTCCGGCGGCCGCTTGCTCATTTCGCCGCCCGCAGTTCGCCGGCAGCGCGTTCCACCGCCTCAAAGATCTGCTCGTAGCCGGTGCAGCGGCACAGGTTGCCCGCCAGCGCCTCGCGAATCTCCTGCCGCGTCGGGTCGGGGTTGCGCTCGAGCAGCGCCGCCGCCGTCATCTGCATGCCCGGGGAACAATAGCCGCATTGCGAGCCGCCGCAGTCGGCAAAGGCCGCCTGCAGCGGGTGCAGGGCGTTGCCGCGGGCGAGCCCTTCGATGGTCTGGATCTCGCGCCCCTCGCAGTCCTGCGCGAGCACCAGGCAGGCGAGCACCGCCTCGCCGTCGAGCCGCACCGCGCAGGCGCCGCATTCGCCGAGTTCGCAGCCGTGCTTGGTACCGGTGAGGCCGAGGTCTTCGCGCAGCACCTCGAGCAGCGTCTTGTAGGGCGCGAATGAAACCTCGACCGGCTCGCCGTTGACCGAGAGCCGCAGATGGACGTTCTGCCGCACCGCGACGACCCGTTCCGTGACGCTGTTCATTTGTTTGGTCCCCAAACAATCTGTTCCGCGCCACTGTACCCCCGGGCGCGGGGCTTTGCCAAGGCCCGCGCTTGAGGTGGATCAGGTTTCGCGCGCGCGGGCGATAATCCGCGCAAAGGAGACCCCCATGCCCCACGGACAGCGCCTCAGCCTCACCCCGGAGGGTCCCGGGCTCGCCTGCATCCGTTTCCACAATCCGCCCGACGGGTTCATGGACGAGCTCACCGAGCGCGAGCTCGGCGCGGCGCTCGACGCGATCGAGGCCGACCCGGAGCTGGCGGTGGTGCTGCTCACCGGCGCCGAACCCGGCGTCTTCATCCGCCACTACGACGTCGGCGTGCTGGAGGCGCGCGCCCGCAAGATGGCGGCGCGCGGCCTGCGCTTCGCGACCGATCGCCCGGTGCCCGAGTCGCCGATCCACACCTGCCTCGGGCGCATCGAGGCCAGCCCGAAGATCTTCATCGCCGCGCTGAACGGCACCACGATGGGCGGCGGCTACGAACTCGCATTGGCCTGCGACCTGCGCTACGCGGAACGCGGCCCCTGGCAGATCGGCCTGCCGGAATCGAATCTCGGCCTGCTGCCCGGCGCCGGCGGCACGCAACGGCTCGCCGCGCTGGTCGGCGCCGGCCGGGCGCTCGAATGGCTGCTGCTCGGTCGCACCTTCTCGCCGGACGAAGCGGCCGCCCACGGCCTGGTGCATGCCTGCGTCGACGCGCCGGTGCTGGAGCATGCGTGCGCGGTCGCGCGACGCCTCGTCGATCGGCCGCGGCGCGCGCTCGGCCACATCAAGCGGCTGGTGCGCGGCACGGCGCAGGTCACGCGCGCACAGGGGCTGGCCGACGAACGCACGCTGTTCTGCGACCTGATGGTGAACCCGGAGACGATCGAGCAGATGCGCCGAATGAATGCCGGCGAGCGCGACATCACCGGCGAGGAATGATCAGCGCAGGCGGTAGACCGCCGCGCCGAGGTGCTCGCGCAGCGACGTCGACGCGAGCCAGAGCCCGCTCGCCGAGGGGATGAAATCCACCGCCGAGAGCGCCCGGCCGGCCTCGAAGCCGGTCGGCGCCGCCACCACCTCGAGGTTCTGCGCCTCGAAGGCCACCCGGGCGCGCGGCATGTGCACCGCATCGGTCACCAGCACCACGCGCCGGATGCCGAGCCCGGCGAGCGCGCGCTGCGTCAGCACCGCGTTCTCCCGCGTGTCGCGGCTCTCTTCCTCGACGAGGCTCACCTTCTGGCCGAGTTCCTTCGCAAGGAAATCGGCCATCAACGCGCCCTCGGAATGCCGCCCGCCGTCGGGCTTGCCGCCGGTCACGGCCACCGGCAGGCCGCTTGCGCGCGCGAGCGTCGCGCCATAGCGGCAGCGCGCGAGGGTCGCGGCGCCGAGCGTCTCGCCGCCCGTGAATTCCGGGGCGTGCAGCCGGCGCCCGCCGCCGAGAATGACGATCATGGTGTCGCGCGCGGCGAGCGTCCCGAGCCGCGCCGGGACCAGCGGCGTGACGCGAGCTTCCAGCGCGGCACGCAGCGCGAGCCCGACCGCGGGCGTCGACAACACCAGCAGCGCGAAGAGCGACACACCGCCGAGCCAGGCAGCCCAGCGCCGGCGCCGCGCGAACACGAGGCAAAGCAGCGCGAGCAGCAGGAGCGAGGTCGGCGGCAGCAGCAGCGACTGGGCGATCTTCGAGAGGGCATGCAGGAGTTCGGACATCGCGCGGCATTCTCGCAGAGCAAACCGGGTGATGGGGACGTTGCATTCGGGCGCGGTCCGGCGCACAGTCGGCGACATTATCTTCGCGTCCGCTTCCGGACCCTGATTCGATGCGCCTCCACGCCCGACCCTGGCCCTGCGCCGCGCGCCTCGCGATGGTCCTTGCGCTCGCCGCCCTGCTCGCGGCCTGCGCCGGCCCCGAGACCCGGCGCGCCTTCGAGCGCCCGGCGCCGAATCGCTTCCTGCCCGGGGTGACGCCGATGGCGGAGGTGCTGGCCGCCTACGGCGCACCCGGGCAGTCGCTCACCTGGGACGCGGCGGGCGAGGCGCCCGGGGCGGCCCAGCCGCTCCCGTTCGGGCGGCAGCCGGTGCAGGGCACGCTGCGGCAGGTCGACTACGTGCACGTTGCGTCCAGTGCGCCGGCCGCGCGGCCCGGCATCGAACCCACGCGCACGCTCACCTTCTGGTTCTGGCAGGACCGGCTGGTGGGCTACCTCGGGCAGAGTTCGTTCAGGGCCGACTCCACCGCGTTCAACGAGGCGCAGGTGAACGGCCTGCGCGCCGGCACCTCGACGCGGCGCGACCTGCTGCGGGTGCTCGGCCAGCCCGCCGGCATCCTCACCCACCCGCTGGTGCGCGGCGAGGGCAACGAGGTGCTGATCTGGGACAACGCGGAGTTCGACCGCTTCCTGAACGAGACGCGACGCAAGCGGCTCGACGTCCTGGTGGACGCCGCCGGCGCGGTGATCGACCTGCGCTTCAGCAGTTCGCGCACGCCGGTGCCGGCGCCCGCGCCGACCATCCTCGCCCCGCCCATCTACACCCCGCCGCCGGTCATCCGCTAGGCCTGCGCATCGGGCGGGCCGCGGCCCGGTTTCAGTGCAGGCTGGGTTTTTTGAGGAAATCCCCGCGGTCCGCCGACTTCAGGCGCAACTCGATGCGCGAACCTCGGCGCGACACCGCAAGCGGCACCTCGACGCCGGCGGCGCCGAGCGACCAGATGCGACGGAACAGGTCCGCGAGCCCGGTGGGCCGCTCGCCCGCCACTTCCAGGATGATGTCGCTCACCCGCACGCCGGCCACCGCCGCCGGCGCGCGCTCGGCCAGACCGGCGACGACCAGGTGGTTGTCGACCTCGGTGGTGTACATGCCGAGCCAGGGCCGCACCGGCAGGCGGCTGCGCCCGGTGGCGAGCAGGTCATCGAAGATCGGCTCGAGCACGTCGATCGGCACGACCATGTTGCCCTCGGTGGCGTCGGGCCCGAGCTTTTCCTGCACGTACAGCGATCCGATGCCGACCAGCCGTCCCATCGCATCGAGCGCCGCGGTGCCGCCCCACTGCGGGTGCCCCGGCGTGGTGAACAGCGCCTCGTCCAGCACGTACTCCCAGTAGCCGGCAAACTCGCGCTTGTCGGCGAGCGTCGCCTGCAGCGCGTGGCCCTGGCCGCCGTGACCGGCCACCACCACCGGGTCGCCGACCTCCACGCTCGCGGCCGAGCCGCGCTCGAGCGCCGGCAGCCCGAGCCGGCCCAGCGGCTGCACCAAGCCGAGCCCGGTCGCCTGGTCGTAGGCCAGCGGATGGCCCGCCATGACCTCACCCGCGCGCGTGGTGAGCCAGATCGAACTCGCCTCGGTGATCAGGTAGCCGATGGTCAGCAGCAGGCCGTCCTCGCGGATCACCGCGCCGCTGCCGATGCGCTCGGTGCCGAGGATCTGCGCGGTGAACGCATCCTCGGGAATCTCGACCCGCACCTGCACCATGGCATTCAGCGCGCGGTCCAGGTCGAAGCCGAGCGCCTTCGGGTCGGGTTGCAGGTTGGATGGAAAAGCCCATTCCATGCGTCTCTCCTCAGGCGGGGAACAGTTCCCGCAGTCTCAGTTTCCAGAACTTGCCGGTTGAGGTGCGCGGGATCGCATCCAGGAACTCGATGCGGTCCGGCAACTGCCACTTCGCGAAGTCGCCGGCGAGGTGCGCGCGCAGCGTCTCCGCGTCGGCCGTCTGCCCCGCCTTCAGCACCACGCAGGCGAGCGGTCGTTCTCCCCATTTTACGTCGGGCACCGCGATCACCGCCGCCTCGAGCACCGCGGGGTGCGCCATCAGGCGGTTCTCCATGTCCACCGAGCTGATCCATTCGCCGCCCGACTTGACCAGGTCCTTGGTCCGATCGCAGATGCGCAGGTAGCCATGGGCATCGATGGTGGCCACATCGCCAGTGCGCAGCCAGCCGTCGGCGGTGAACTTCTCCGGCTCCGGCGCCACCTCGTGGTAGCTGCCGGTGATGAAGGGGCCGCGCACCTGGATCTCGCCGAGGTGCGCGCCGTCCCAGGGCTGCTCACTGCCGTCCTCGCCGATGATGCGGAAATCCACCAGGTGCGCCGGCACCCCGGCCATGGCGTAGCGCGCCACGCGCTCGTCGGCGGACAGGTGCTGCAGTTCGGGCTTGATGTACGACGCGGTGCCGAGTGGGCTCATCTCTGTCATGCCCCAGCCGTGGGTGATCGACGCCCCGTGGCGCGCATAGGCGCGGATCATCGACTCGGGGACCGCGGCGCCGCCCACCAGCATGCGGATGCCCGGCGGCAGCTTCCAGCGTTGCGGATCACCGTCCAGCAGTTGCAGCATGGACAGCCAGATGGTGGGCACGCCCAAGGCGTAGGTGGGCTGCTCGGCCATGAAAAGATCCAGCAGGTCTTCCGGGTGCAGGTGCGGCCCCGGGAACACCATCTTCACGCCGCTCATCGCGCAGACATAGGGCACGCCCCAGCAGTTGGCGTGGAACATCGGCGTGGCCGGCAGCACGCTGTCCTTCGCCCCGAGGCACCAGTGGTCGGGCTGGTTCGCCATCATCGAATGGATGACGGTGGAACGGTGCGAATACACCACGCCCTTGGGGCGCCCGGTGGTGCCCGAGGTGTAGCACATGGCGATCGGGTCGTCCTCCTCGTGCGGCGCGTAGTCGAAGCCCGCGGGCGCCGCGGCCAGGAAGGCCTCGTAGTCGGTGAAGCCTGCGGCCACCGGCGCGCCGGAGAACGGCACCACGATGACGCGCTCGAAGGGCGCCTGGTCGCGGAACTTCTCGTAGAGCGGCAGCAGCACGTCGTCGACGACGAGGAAGCGGTCGTTCGCGTGGTTCGCGATCCAGGCAATCTCCTCCGGCGCGAGGCGCAGGTTCAGGGTGTGCATCACCCCGCCGGCGGCCGGGATGCCGAAATAGCACTCCAGGTGCGCGTGGTGGTTCCAGCTCAGGGTGGCGACCCGGTCGCCCTTCTCCAGGCCGGCGGCGCGCAGCGCCGAACCCAGTTGCCGGGCGCGCCGGTACAGGTCGGAAAAACGATGCCGCACCAGAGACTTGTCCGGCCGGCGGCTGACGATCTCGGACTCGGGGAACAGCCGCCCGGCCCGCTCCAGAAAATGGTTGATCGACAGCGGCACGCGCTGCATGGTCGAGCGGATCATCCGGTTTCCTCCATGGGACGGGCCTACTGTACGACGCTTCCCCGGCGCCGGAAAGTATGCCCCGCCCGCCCGGCGAAGCCGCTGGATTACCGTCCGGGAATCCTGCAAGATGCCGCTTCCTGAACCTGGAGGAAGGGACCCGTGAAACCGACTCGCCTGATCGCCGTCCTCGCGGCCTGCGCCCTGTTTGCCGCCACACCGCTGCATGCCGCCACGCTCAAGTGGGCGGCGCAGAACGACATCCTGACGCTGGACCCGCATTCGCAGAACCACGCCACCACCAACTCGATCCTGCAGCACGCCTACGAGGGGCTGACGCGCTACACCAGGGACTACAAGGTCGAGCCGGCGCTGGCGGTGTCCTGGAAGGAGATCTCGCCGACCCAGTGGCGCTTCAACCTGAGGAAGGGCGTCAAGTTCCACGACGGTTCGGCCTTCACCGCCGACGACGTGGTGTTCTCCTTCAACCGCATCAAGCAGCCGCAGGGCACGATGCAGATCTACGTCACCGGCATCACCGAGGTGAAGAAAATCGACGATTACACCGTCGACCTGATCCTCTCCGGACCGGTGCCGATCCTGCTGCGCAACATCGTCGACTTCCGCATCATGAGCAAGGGCTGGGCGGAGAAGAACCGCTCGCAGAACGTGCAGGACTACAAGGCCAAGGAAGACACCTACGCCTCGCGCAACACCAACGGCACCGGCCCCTACCTGGTCAAGAGCTGGGAGCCCGACAAGCGCATCGTCTTCACCGTCAACAAGGGCTGGTGGGGCAAGCTCGACGGCAACGTCACCGAGGTGATCTACACCCCGATCAAGGCCGACGCGACGCGCGTCGCGGCGCTGATCTCGGGCGACGTCGACCTGGTCACCGACCTGCCGACGCAGGACGTCGACCGGCTGAGGAAGGACGCGAAGCTCAAGGTGCTCGACGGCCATGAAGTGCGCACCATCTTCATCGGCATGGACCAGCACAACGAGGAACTCGCGTTCTCGAACGTCAAGGGCAAGAACCCGTTCAAGGACGTCCGGGTGAGGAAGGCGCTCAACATGGCTGTGGATCGCGATGCCATCAAGCGCGTCACCATGCGCGGCCTGTCGATTCCGGCGGCGATCATGGTGGCGCCCGGCGTGCACGGCCACTCGAAGGACATCGACCAGCCGATGAAGGTCGACGTCGAGGGCGCGAAGAAGCTGCTGGCCGAGGCGGGCTACCCGAACGGCTTCGAGTTCACGCTCGACTGCCCGAACAACCGCTACGTCAACGACGAGAAGATCTGCCAGGCGCTGGTGGCGATGTGGGCGAAGGCCGGGCTGAAGGTGAAGCTCAATGCCATGCCGTTCGCCAACTTCATCCCCAAGCTGCTGAAGATGGACACCAGCGCCTACCTGCTCGGCTGGGGCGTGGCGACCTTCGATGCGCTCTACTCGCTGCAGTCGCTGGTGCGCACCAAGACCACGGGTGCCGACGGCAACTTCAACCAGGGCCGGATCAGCGACCCGAAGCTGGACAACACCATCGACGCGATCAAGGTCTCGACCAACCCGGCGGCAAGGAACGAACTGCTGCGCGAGGCGCTGGTCAACACGCGCGACAACCATTACTACGTGCCGCTGCACCACCAGCTGCGGCCGTGGGCGATGAAGAAGAGCGTGACCACGGTGCACTCGGCCGACGACCGGCCGCAGTCGCGCTTCGCGACGGTCAAGTAAGGCGCACAGCCCGGGCGCCGCCCGGGTGATCAAAGAAACGCCCCGGGCGCCGCCCGGGGCGTTGTAGTAACCTTTATGTTACCAAATGGCCGTGTCCGGCGCCCGGCCGGATTCAGGCCAGCCGGTTGCTGAAGAAGCGCCCGCCCTGCATCACCGCCAGCACGCCCTGCTCCGGGTGCGCGAGCGGCGCGAGGTCCGTTGTCGGGTCGCCCTCGACCACCACCAGGTCGGCGTACGCGCCCGCTGCGATCACGCCGATCGTCCCGGACTGGCCCATCATGCGCGCCGCCACGCTGGTCGCGCCCTGCAGGATCTCCACCGGGCTTTGCGCCGCGCGCCGCAGCGTCCATTCGCTCGGCTGGGCCGCATGCATGTGGCCGAGCAGGTCGGTGCCGAAGGCGATGGGCACGCCGAGCGCCTTCGCGATGCGGATCGCCTCGATGCCGGCGTTGCGCACGCGTTCCAGCTTGGCCAGCTGGCCTGCCGGGATGCCGAGCGCGCCGGCATCGCCGTCGATCGCCGCATAGGTCGCCAGCGTCGGCACGAGGAAGGCGCCCTCGGTCTTCATGCGCTTCGCGCTGGCCTCGTCCAGCAGGTTGCCGTGCTCGATCGAGCGCACCCCGGACTGCACCGCGCGCTCGATCGAGCGCGGCGAATAGGCGTGCGCCATGACGTAGGTGTTGGCCGCCGTCGCTTCCTCGCAGATGGCGCGCAGCTCGTCGAGCGAATACTGGGTGCCGTCGATCGGGTCGGTCGGACTCATCACCCCGCCGCCGGCCATCACCTTGATCTGGTTGGCGCCGTTCCTGAGTTGCTCGCGCGCGGCGCGCCGCACCTGCGGCACGCCGTCGGCGATGGCGCCGAACAGGCCGAGCCCGGCGCAGGTGCAGACCAACTGCTGCAACCCCTTCGGGCGACCGTCGGCGTGCCCGCCGGTCTGCGACAGCGGCCAGCCGGAGATGTAGAGGCGCGGCCCGGCGAAGTGCCCCTGCGCCACCGCCGCCTGCAGGCCGAAATCCGCCCCGGCGGCGTCGCGCACCGTGGTGAAGCCGCGCGCAAGCATCCCTTCCAGCACCGACTTCGACTGCGCGGTGATGAGCGAGGGCGGCTGCATCGACAGCTTGAGCACGTCATGATGCACTGCGGTGACGTGCACATGGGCATCGATCAGGCCCGGCAGCAATACCTTGCCGCCAAGATCGTGCACTGCGGCATCGTCGATGCGCGACGCATCGAACAGCACGTCGCGGATCCGCTCGCCCTCCACCACCACCGTGGCGTTCGGGCGCAGCACGCCCTTTTCGCTGTCGAACAGGCGGGCTTTGACGAAGGCGGTGCGCGGCATGGCGGGCATCATACCGTCGCGCCGGCCAGGCGACCCAAGCCTTGCCGGCCGTCGATTCGGCGATGTTCCTTGATCCGGGACAAGACCCGCCCTAAAGTCCGGCGACACAGTGGCGATAAGTCCTGCTCGAATGCCACCGAGGTGCCCGTGACGAAGAAGGCAGCCCCTGCGACGGCCAGCCTGCGCGCGGTGAGCCGGAACATCCTGGTATCGACCGCGGTCATCCTCATGACCATCAATACCGTGGTGATCGTGGCGCTGACGGACTGGTCCGTGCAGAGCACGCTCAACGTCTGGCGCACCGCATTCGTGATCACCGCGCTGCTCGCCGCGACCACCGGTTACTGGGCGGTGCGCCGTGGCCGGGCCCGGGTCGCAAGCGCGATCCTCGTCGTCACGGTGTGGCTTTCGGTCACCGCGTTCGCGCTCGGCTCCGGCATCGGCCTGCACACCGCGGCGCTGTATTTCTACCTGCCCTGCCTGCTGTATTCGGCGCTGTTTTTCGGACTCGGCGTCGCAGGCGTGCAGGCGGCGCTCACCGCGCTGGCGCTGTTCGCCATGTACCGCGCCGAGGCGACCGGACTGATCGGCGGCGTGCAGGCCTACCTGTCGAGCACCACGCCGTTCAATTTCCTGCTCGGCGTGCTGGTCTCCTGCATCGCCACGCTGGTGCTCGCCGCGGTCTACCACCGTCGCATCGAAACCGAGGCCGCCAGCGTGCAGCGCGAGGCCGAAGCCCGTCGCAGGGCGATGCTCGAACTCGAGGCCTCGCAGGAAGAACTGGCCCGCGCCAGCCTGGAGGTGCGCAAGCTGAACGCCGAACTCGAGCGCGCGGTGGCGCTGCGCACGCTGGAGCGCGACCAGGTGCACCAGGAACTCGATTCGGTGAATTATTCGGTGGCGCACGACCTGCGCGCGCCCCTGCGCGCGATGCACAGCTACGCCTCGATGGTGCTCGAGCGCGCCGACCCGGCGATCGACCCGGAGGCGCGCGACATGCTGCGACGCGTGCGCAGCGCCGCGGACCGCATGGACACGCTGCTGAGGGCGCTGCTCGCCTTCGGCGACATCGGCCGCAGGCCGCTGCGCATCGAGGCGGTGAACCTGAGCGCGATCGCCACCGAAGCGCTCGCGCGGCGCGCCAAGGCGCTCGGCGTCGAGGCACCGCAGGCGCGCGTCGACCCGGACCTGCACGCGCGCGGGGACCGCGACCTGGACGGCGTGGGCATGGGCCTCGCCACCGCGCGGCGCATCGCCGAACGGCACGGCGGCGCGCTCTGGGCGAAGGCCGCGCCCGGCGAGGGCGCCACCTTCTACTTCTCGCTCAACCCGCCCGCGGCGAAGGCGGCGTGAAGCCGGCGCACGCGGGGGGTCGCATCGCCCTCGGTGACCTCACGGTCCACCGCATGGGCTTCGGCGCGATGCGCGTCACCGGTGCGCAGGTCTGGGGGCCGCCGAAGGACCGCAAGGCGGCGATCGCCCTGCTGCGCCGCGCGGTCGAGCTCGGCGTGGACTTCTTCGACACCGCCGACAGCTACGGCCCGGACGTCTCCGAAGAACTGATCGCCGAGGCGCTGCATCCCTACCCGGCCGGCTTCGTCATCGGCACCAAGGGCGGGCTGCTGCGCCCGACGCCGCCGCGCTGGGATTCCGACGCCCGCCCGGCGCACCTGAAGCGCGCCCTCGAGGGCAGCCTGCGTCGCCTGAAGCTCGAGCGCATCGACCTGTACCAGTTGCACGCGCCGGATCCCGCGGTCCCCTTCGAGGATTCCGTCGGCGCGCTCGCCGAGGCGCAGCGCGAGGGCAAGATCCGCCACGTCGGCCTGTCGAACGTCAGCGTGGCGCAACTCGCTGCGGCGCAGAAGATCGTGAAGGTGGTGTCGGTGCAGAACCGTTACAGCGTCGAGGACCGGGGGTCGGAGGACGTGCTCGCCGCCTGCGCGCAGCGCGGCATCGCCTTCCTGCCCTGGTATCCGCTCGGCGCGGGTTCGGCGCTCAGGCGCGGCGCGGTGAAGCGGGTCGCGGCGCGGCGCGGGGTCAGCGCGGCGCAGGTGGCGATTGCGTGGCTGCTGGCGAAATCACCGGTGATGCTGCCCATCCCGGGTACCTCGTCGGTGGCGCATCTCGAGGAGAACGTCGCGGCCGCGGCGCTGGTCCTCGAACCGGAAGACCTCAAAGAGCTCGGCTGAGTTCCAGATCGGGAACCATCCCCCTTGTGGGGACGGCGGTTACCGCAGCGCTTTCATGGACCCTTCAGCGGCGCGCCTGCTTTGGGCGCGACCGCACCAATCGCGGGTCAGGCTGCGCTTTGCTCACGAGCGGGAAACGCTCGGGGTGGTCAATCGATTCGACGGCAATGTCCACGTCGAGGTCGGGCCAGTACAGATGATGGGCGCTCGGCAATTCCACATTGAGCAAGTGACCAATCGGCGCCTCACGAAACCAGGGAAACTGCTCGAACGGGACGAACCGCTCCTGGCCGCCCATGAGGAGCCAGAAGCCGTGCTTCGACACGTTCGTGACCTCAACTCGGGAAGTGCGCTTTCCAGGCTTCACGGATTTCATTTTCATGCTCCTGAATCAACCGAAGCGCTGCGTTCACCTGCCGCATGCTCAAACCGTAATTCTGCGCCAGCTCGATTCCCGGTTCCAGTCAGAATTTCGCTTCCCCGGTCGTGGCGTGCACGTGGACGTGCATGCGAGCCTCTTCCCGCGAGAAGAAATAGAAGCGGAACGGACCTTCGCGAAAGATCGTCGGGCTCACTCTCGGGCATTGTACCCATCGGCCCGGCCGGCGCTGCCAGGAACACCTCCTCAATCGTTAGGTCGAGGTGTCCACTTTATCGAATGAGGTTCCGAGTCGGGTGCAACGAAGGGTTAGGCCACGCGTTCAAGAGCAGCCACAGGATAGATTTGTACTGAGCCTAGGTGACACTCGGACTCGACGGCATAGCCTTCAGGGGTCAGTTTCGTGCAGTGCCAGCCGACAACTTGACCTTGCGAGGCGGCACCAGATTTCTTGCGTACGCGATCTCCCGGGCGAAACGTGGCGCGCAATGGGAGCGCAAACGGCCCAGCAGCTGGAGCGCTGACTTCAGTACTACTTGGATCCATACCTAACCTCTCTGATGACCGTATTGAGGTGATCTGTTAATGCGAGGCGCTCATGGCTTCCGACGCGTGGCCTAACGTTTTGGTGTACGGCGGGCTGCTTTTGCCCGTCCGTTCCATCTGAAGTTAGGAGTCACACCAAACTTCCATGATGTGCGAGCGCGCCCCAAGCTTATTCAGGCACCGCCTCTCCCGAGCCGCCCATTTCCTTTGGCAGATCCTTCAATTTCGGCAATCCATCGTTGATGCGTAACACCGCCTCCTGATAATGGACATGCACACTAGGCTTGAAGGGAAAGCTCGGAATAGCCGCGGCGTACACGTCAACTAGGTTCCACTCTGGATGGTCAGTAAAAAGGTGGCCGCCGCATGTCCGGCACCATTTGCGTGAGCTTTTCGGGGTCTTGTTATGACTGTCGACCTTGTCCGCCCCTTGTGTAATTTGTAAAGCGTCCGGTTTCCACAGGGTAAAGGCGTTGATCGGGCCGGCCGACCAAAGGCGACACGAACTGCAATGGCAATAGCCCATTGCTGCGGGTTCACCCGTTACCGTGAACTGGACCGCACCGCAAAAGCAGTTGCCCTTGTAAGTACCTACATTGGACATGGCGCACCTCCTCAATATTGGATGACGAAGCTACATCTGACTCCTAACGTCCGGTTTCAGGCGCGCGCCGCCCGCGGCGCGTCGCCTGCAAGCTGTTGTTCGGTGGCATACGCTGCCGCGCACCATGCAGGTTACATGCCGGCCGTCCATGCAGCCGTCTTGGTTTCACCTACAACCCGAGTTTCTGTTGCAGGAACTTCAGGAGATCGGTCTTGGCGGTCTGGGTGATCTCCGGATTCGACTCGTTGGTGTTGTTGCAGCCGGAACCCTTGCATGCCGTTCGGGCAAAAAACGAAACGGTGCTTCCGTGATCCCAGCCGTGAGTGGCGGCAGGATAGAGATGGACTTGCGTAAGCGATCGCTGCTTTTCGTCCGGAATCGATGCGACGAAGTCCGTGCAGGACTTGGGGTCCTTCGACTCGTAGTCATCGGCTCCGCCGGCGAAAATCGCAAGGGGAATGCCCGCCCATTGATCCATGAAGGACTCCGGATAGGCCCGATTCTTCCATTTTCCGATGGTCCTTGAAACGTAGGCCTTGCCCACCCAGCAAAGCGGATAGAACGACGCAATTGCCGCATAGCGAAGCTCGCCGAGCGGGTACTTGGTGCGTGCCCAGGTCGTGCCCGCGTACAGTGATAGCACGGCACCGTAGGACAGGCCCATCAGGGCAATTTTCTTGTCATCCACGTCGGGGCGCTTTGCCAGGTATGCCAAGCTGCCGAAGACGGTCGGCATATGGCGATAGGTATCTTCTCCTTCGCCACCGGCGTTGAACATCCGTGGCTCAAGGGTCAGGAAACCCTGTGAGGCGAGGAAGCTGGCGTACTGCGCGGTTGTCCCGGCCCCCCAGCCGCCGGCATGGTGAAGGATCACGATGGCAGGCCGTTTCTGTCCCGCAGGCTTCTCTGGCAACGTAAGCGTTGCCTCAACCGTGATTCGTTCGCCTTCATTGCCAGTGAAGCTCACGTCCACGACTGACTGTTGCGCCAGCGCCACGGATGAGACAGCCAATACCGCGTGCATAACTAAGATTCGTCGCACTGCGTTCATAAGTAACTTCCCCGTTGATTCAGAAAGAACGATTTGCCACCGAACGTTATATGGATGCGATTAATCGGATATAACATCGTCGCCCGCGCCCCCGGACGCGTCAACCTTCCCTGTAATCAATGCTTTGGACGGGGCAGGACATCGCGCTCTCCGGGATATCTGGCGCAGAATGGAGCAAGCGCCCGATTCGCCTCGCGTTCCTCCACAGAACCCGAATCTGCGATCTCCGAAACTGGTCGATCGCGCCGCCAAAACCGACGCACGGGTACGAAGTGGTTGAGAAGGAACCCGCGCCTTGGCACGGACGTGCAGCGGATCGAATTGCAGAGCCTGCGATCGGGAACGTTCCCGACCGGGAACGTCCTCAGCCAGCCAGCGCGACCACCGGCATGCCCGCAGGACGCTGGCGGCGCGCAGCGGCGAGCGCCCGTGCCGCATCCATGCGTCCGGCCTGCGCGAGCGCGGCCGCAAGCGTGTACTCGACGAGGTCGCGCTGCGCCCGGCTGCCGCCGATCCGGGCATGGTCGGCAAGCCCCGCCGCGAGATGCGTCGCGGCCTCGGCCCAAGCGCCGCGCGCGAAGGCGCCGAAGCCCGCGGCCAGCGCCGGCACCACGGGTCCGGCGGCAAGCTTGCCATCGGCTTCGCGCGCGCGCAGTTCCTCCAGCAATATCGCAAGCGCACCGTCGTCGCCGGCGGCCGCGTACGCAAGCGCGCTGTGGACGTCGGCGAAGCTGATGCCGGCCTTCGGGAACACGCGCAGCGCATAGGCGCGCAGTTCGTCCCAGCGCTGCGCGTCGCGCACGGCGCCGTTCAGTTCGGCGCGCCAGAGAAAGGACGCGGCATCGGTGAGCGTGTTGAGCGACGGCCCCCAGGACCCCGGCGGCGTGTCTCCCTTCGCAGGATGCACCTGCGCGGCGTACATCTGCGCGGCGCCCTCGGCGTCGCCCGCCTGCATGCGCCATAGCGCGACGTGCCACGACAGGTGGCAATGCAGCATGGCCTCGCGCGGATAGCCGCGCATCCAGTCTTCGAGGTAGGCAAGTCCGACGGCATCCTCGCCACGCTCGTAGTGCAGGTGCGCGCGCACATGGGCGTTGTGCGCGCTGCGCGGCGCAATTGCCAGCGCCTTCCCGATATGGCGTTCCCCGTCGGCCAGTTCACCCGCCTCGCCCTCGGCAAACGCCAGTTGCCCGAGGAACCAGCCGTCCTCGCCGTAATGCGGCAGGTAATCCCGCATCAGGGCCAGCAACTCTCCCTCGCGGCCCGCGCGGCCCGAAAACCCGATCAGCCCGAACACCCCGGTGCAGGGCGCAAGCACCATGGCATCGCGCGGATATTCGGCCAGGTGCGCCTTCGCCGCGCCCAGCGCATCGCCGCGCACCGCCCCGACCAGCGTCGCGATCGCCTCGACATGGCTGCGCTCGCGCGGACTCGCGCCGGCGACGCATTCGCGCGCCCGTTCGGCCGCGGCGCGCGCGTCGGCCGGACGCATGTCGAGCTGCGCGAGCCGCGCCTGCGCCGCATGGGCGAGGGCGAATCCCGGGTCCAGTGCGAGCGCCTTCGCAATGCCGGCATCCGCCCCGGCGTTCGCCTCGAGCAGGGCCTCGACGCCCTCGACATAGGCGTCACGCGCCGCCGCCGAAGCGGTGGACAGCGAAAGGCCCCGGCAGTCGGTGAGCACGGCCCGGCTCAGGGCATCTGGATCTTGCCGCCGCCCGGCATGCCGCCGAGCGCGCCCGGGGGCATGCCGCCCTGGGGCACGACGATGGACGATGCCTGCTGGCGCCGCATCTCCTGTATTTCCTTCAGCGTGCGCTCGATCGCCTGCTTGGCGAGCTCGCCGAACTGGCCCGCCGCCTCTTCCACCGACTTCGCGTCGATCTCGAAGGCGATCGGCAGCGCGCCCATCGGCGTCATTACCTGCGTCTCGCCCTGGTAGACCACGGGTCGCGCGGCATCCACCTCGCCCCCGCCCTTCACCGGCGTCAGGCGCCGGATGGTGCCGACCCGACGGTCGGTGAAGACTTCCTCGAGGTAGAGCGCCGCGGGGTCGATGCTGAGGTCCGCGCTGCGGATGTCCTGTCCCTGTGCCATGTCGCCATCCTTGTTGCAGATTTCCGAAGCCTGCGATTCTACCGTCTCGGCACTTCGGCCTCATTTCGCGGTGGCCCGTCGCGCGCATCGGCCACCACGCGATTGCGCCCCTCGTTCTTCGCGCGGTAGAGCGCCGCATCGGCGGGCCGCATCAGTTCCGGAAAGTCCTCGATGTCCGCGGTCAGGGTCGCCACCCCGGCACTGGCGGTGACGCGCAGCACCTTCGTGTCGCCCGGATCGTCGCTCGTCGGCACTTCGTTTGCGCCGATCGTCTCGCGCAGGCGCTCCGCCAGCAGCGTGGCGCCCGCGAGCCCGGTATAGGGCAGCAGCACGGCGATCTCCTCACCGCCTTAGCGGGCCACCAGGTCCGGTGTGCGGATCGCATCGCGCAGGATCGCGCCGATCGCCCGCAGGGCGCGATCCCCGCCCTCGTGCCCGTAGGTCTCGTTGATCTGGCGGAAATGGTCGATGTCGAAGAGCAGCACTGAAAGCGGATTGCCGTAGCGCTTGGCGCGCACCACTTCCGCGTGGAAACGTCGCTCGAAGAACCGGCGGTTGCCCACGCCCATCAGCGCGTCGGTCAGGTTCTCGACCTCGAGCACGCCGAGGCGCGTGACATGGCGCACCGTGGTGCGCGCAAGCCGGCACACCAGCAGCACGAACCAGGCGCCAAACAAGAGCACCACCGCCACAAGCGTGTCGGGACCGTAAGGCCGCTGCAGACTGACCACGATCTGGGCGAGATACCCTGCGATGAACAGCAGGATCATGCTGATCAGCAAGCCCCAGCCGACGCGCAGGCGCCCGGGTGAAAGTTCCAGCATCACGTTGCGCGCAGGGACGAGCGCGATCACCAGCATCAGCACCCCGACGAGAAACGCCAGGTAGGTCCCGACCACCATCAGCGATGCAGTGAGTCGATCGAACAGGTCGCTCATCGGTTCCTCAGCCGCGCAGCTTGAAGCGCTGGATCTTGCCGGTCGCGGTCTTCGGCAGTTCGGTGACGAACTCGATCCAGCGCGGGTACTTGTAGGGCGCGAGCTTGTCCTTCACGTGCTGCTTGAGTGCCGTCGCGAGCGCCTCGCCGGCCGCCTGCCCCGGCTTGAGCACCACGAAGGCCTTCGGCTTCACCAGCTTGTTCTCGTCCTTGGCGCCCACCACGGCCGCTTCCAGCACCGCCTCGTGCGTGCCGAGCGCCGCCTCGACCTCGAAGGGCGAGACATAGATCCCCGACACCTTGAGCATGTCGTCCGAGCGGCCGGAATAGGTGTAGATGCCGTTCTCGTCCACGGTGTACTTGTCGCCGCTCTTGGTCCATTCCCCGCGAAACGTGTCGCGCGTCTTCTCGCGCTGGTTCCAGTACATCGCCGCCGCCGTCGCCCCGGCGATGTACAACTCGCCGATCTCCCCGGTCTTCGCCTCCGCCCCGTGCTCGTCGCGCAGGGACAGCCGGTAACCCGGCACCGGACGGCCCGAGGTGCCGTAGTGCACGTCGCCGGGCCGGTTGGACAGGAAGATGTGCAGCATCTCGGTGGAGCCGATGCCATCGAGGATGTCGACGCCGGTCTTTTCCTTCCAGCGCCGGCCGAGTTCGGCCGGCAGCGCTTCGCCGGCCGAGGTGCATACGCGCAGGGCGAGCTTCTCGCGCGCCGGGAACTCCGGGCTCGCCAGCAGCGCCGCGAACAGCGTCGGCACGCCGTAGAAGATCGTCGGCTTGCGCTCCACCAGCCGCTTGAACACCGATTGCGGCGTCGGTCGCTCGCCCATCAGGATCGTCGTCGCTCCCACCATCAGCGGGAACGAAAGCGAATTGCCGAGTCCGTAGGCGAAGAACAGCTTCGCCGCCGAGAACACCACGTCGCTCTCGCGGATGCCGAGCACCGGCACCGCGTAGAGCTCGGCGGTCATGCGCATGCTCGAGTGCAGGTGTACCGTGCCCTTGGGCGTGCCGGTGGAGCCCGAGGAGTACAGCCAGAAGCAGGCGTCGTCGCAGGTGGTGCGCGCCGCCGCGAAGGCGCCGTCCGCGCCGCGCGCCATCAGCGCGTCGAAGGCGAGATCCCCCGACGCGTCGCCGCCCGAGACGACCACGTGGCGCAGGTAGGGCAGTTTGTTCGCGCGATCGGCGAGCAGCGGCGCGAACTGCGGCAGCAGGGCGGCGGAGACGAACAGCACGCGCGCGCGGCTGTCGTTCAGCATGAACGCGTAGTCCGGCGTGGTGAGCAGCGTGTTCGCGGCAATCGGCACCACGCCCGCCTTGATCGCGCCGAGGAAGGCCGCTGGCCAGTCGAGGGTGTCGAGCATCGCGATCATCACGCGGTGCTCGGGCTCGAGCCCGAGCGAGGCAAGCGACGAGGCAAAGCGGTCGACGCGCGCCGCCAGCTCGGCAAAGGTGCACTGGCCGCGATCGTCGATGTAGGCAAGCTTCGCGCCGCGGCCGGCGGCCAGGTTGCGACCGATCAGGTCCTCGGCGGCGTTGTACTCGCGCGGGATGTCGACGCGCGGCGCGGCATCTGCATTCGCTGGCGATTTCGCCATGACCGGATCCTCCTCTCGAATCGGGTTCGGACGCAGGGCGATGCTAGCACCCGCGCCCGCGCGCCGCTGCGCGCCGAACCTGCACCATCGTGCAGGTTCGGCTCAGGCGGCGGCCGCCACCGGCACGTGCTTCGCCTCGCGGATCGGCAGGTGCACCACCGCCGCCATCAGGCACAGCGCGATGTCGGCCCACCACATCCAGTCGTAGCTGCCGGAAGACTCGAAGGCCTTGCCGCCGAGCGCCGCGCCGAGGAAGCCGCCGACCTGGTGCGAGAGCATCACCAGCCCGAACAACGTGGCGACGTAGCGCGGGCCGTAGAGCTTGGCGACCAGGCCGACCGTCGGCGGCACCGTGGACAGGTAGGTCAGGCCGATCGCCGCGGCGA
>DATCYZ010000102.1:0-4796 GCA_036526195.1 Burkholderiales bacterium | reverse complement strand
GGGGTGATCGCGCCGGTCACCATCGGCCGGCAGCGCTCGGTGCTCGCCGCCCAGCAGGCGGCGAAGGAGGAGCGTCGGGTCGGTTTCGTCCTGCAGCGCGATCCCCGGCAGGATGCGCCCGCGCCGGAGGACCTGCACCGGGTCGGCACGGCGGGGCAGGTGCTGCGCTACGTCGCGAGCCCGGAAGGCGCCCACCACCTGGTGGTGCAGGGTCAGGCGCGGTTTCGCGTGCTGGAGTTCCTCGAAGGCTGGCCGTACCGCGTGGCGCGGGTCCAGTGGGTGGAGGAACCCGAATGGAACGAGGCTGCGCGCAATCCCGAACTCGAGGCGCGCTTCCTGCAATTGAAGGGCATGGCGATCGAGGCGATCGACCTGCTGCCGCAGGCGCCGGCCGAACTCGCGGAGGTGGTGCGCGCGGCGGAATCGCCGGCTTCGCTCGCCGACATGGTCGCCAACCTGCTCGATATTACCGCGGTCGAAAAGCAGGAACTGCTGGAGGCCTTCGGCCTCGAGCCGCGGCTCGACCGGGTGCTTGCCCTGCTCGGGCAGCGGGTCGAGGTGCTGCGCCTGTCGAAGAACATCGGCGACCAGACCCGCAAGGCCTTCGACTCGCGCCAGCGCGAGCACGTGCTGCGCGAGCAGATGCGCCAGATCCAGAAGGAACTGGGCGACGATGCCGACGATGCCGCCGAACTCGACGCGCTCAAGGCGGCGATCGACGCCGCCGCCATGCCGCCGGAGGTGGACAAGCAGGTGCGCAAGGAACTGCGCCGCCTGCAGCGCATGAGCGAAGGCGCGGGCGAGGCCTCGATGCTGCGCACCTGGCTGGAATGGATGAGCGAGCTGCCGTGGAAGGCGGAGGCGGCGCCGGCGATCGACATCGCCGCGGCGCGCGCGGTGCTCGACGCCGACCATTACGGGCTGGAGAAGGTGAAGCGCCGCATTCTGGAAGCACTCGCGGTGCGCAAGCTCGCCCCCGAGGGCAAGAGCCCGATCCTGTGTTTCGTCGGCCCGCCGGGCGTGGGCAAGACCTCGCTCGGCCAGTCGATCGCGCGCGCCACCGGGCGGACCTTCCAGCGCGTCGCCCTCGGTGGCCTGCACGACGAGTCCGAGATCCGTGGCCACCGCCGCACCTACATCGGCGCGCTGCCCGGGAACGTGATGCAGGCCCTGAAGCGCGCCGGCAGCCGCAACACCGTGCTGATGCTCGACGAGATCGACAAGCTCGGCCGCGGCGGCTTCCAGGGCGACCCGTCCTCGGCGCTGCTCGAGGTGCTCGATCCGGAGCAGAACGCGAAGTTCCGCGACAACTACCTCGGTGTCGATTTCGACCTGTCGCGTGTGCTGTTCATCGCCACCGCGAACCAGCTCGACACCATTCCGGGCCCATTGCGCGACCGCATGGAGGTGATCCAGCTCCCTGGCTATACCGCCGAGGAGAAGCTGCAGATCGCGCGCCGCTACCTCGTGGCGCGCCAGCTGGAGGCGAACGGGCTGACGGCGGCGCAGGCCTCGGTGAGCGATGCCGCGCTCGAGGCGATCATCGGCGATTACACGCGCGAGGCCGGCGTGCGCAACCTCGAGCGCGAACTCGGCGCGGTGCTGCGCCACGTGGCGATGCGCGTCGCCGAGGGCCGTGACGCGGCCGTGGCCGTCGATGCCGCCGACCTGCACGCGATCCTCGGCGCGCAGAAGTTCGAGGCGGAAGCCGCCTTGCACGGCAGCGTGCCCGGCGTGGCCACGGGGCTTGCGTGGACGCCGGCGGGCGGCGACATCCTCTTCATCGAAGCCTCGCGCGTGCCCGGTTCGGGCAAGCTGATCCTCACCGGGCAACTGGGCGAGGTGATGAAGGAGTCCGCCCAGGCGGCGCTGACGCTCGCGCGCCAGCGCCTCGGCGAGGCGCTGGAGAAGACCGACGTGCATGTCCACGTGCCGGCGGGCGCGACGCCGAAGGACGGGCCGAGCGCAGGGGTGGCGATGTATCTCGCGTTGTCGTCGCTGTTCTCCGGGCGGCCGGTGCGCAGCGACGTCGCCATGACCGGCGAGATCAGTCTGCGCGGCCGGGTGCTGCCGATTGGCGGGGTGAAGGAGAAGGTGCTGGCCGCCCTGCGCGCCGGCATCCGTACCGTGATGCTGCCGCGACGCAATGCCAGGGACCTCGACGAGGTGCCGGCGGAGGCGCGCGCGAAGCTCGAGTTCGTCCTCCTCGACCATGTCGATGAGGCGGAGGCCTGCGCGATCGGGCCGGCACCGGCCCCGCAGCGCCTCGCCGCCTGACTTGTTCCCGATCGGGAACATTCTGCTCGCCCCTGCGGACTGTCGTCCTTGCCCGACAGCGCCTGCACGAACCCTTGCGCAGACCCCGTCTCATGCCGCGCCGCGGTAATTGCGGTACAAAGGACGCCTGTCGAAACCCGCCAACCACGGAGGTTCACCCATGGCCAAGAAAGACGACGCCCCGAAGGAAACGCCGAAGCAGGAGGCTGGCGAGGTGCTGATGGCCACGCCTCCTGCAGGGTCTCCAAGGGTGGTCTGGGATGACACCAACATGCGCACCGCGTACGCCAATGTGTGCAACGTCGTCGGGACGCGCGAAGAGGTGATCCTCCTGTTCGGCGCGAACCAGACATGGCAGGGCGGGCAGTCCGAAGTCAGGGTGCTGCTCTCGGACCGCGTGGTGCTCAGCCCGTTCGCCGCAAAACGGCTTCACCAGATGCTGGCGCAGGGCCTGAAGGAGTACGAAAACCGCTTCGGCGAGCTGAAACTCTGAGCACGCGTTCGCGCGCCACGCCTTGAAGTTTCACGAAATTTTGCACGCCCACCAGGGGCGCGCGGCGCTTTCCAGTTTCGCCTCGCGGGCTGTTGCGAATCGTATCGTATTGTTTTGACCTGTAACCGTTTCCAACCGACAATAGGCGTCGACGGAGAGGAGAGGGGTCGTGGACCAGACATGCACACGGGTAGCATGGCCCGCGGTGGGTCGATTGGCGCGTGCGGGAATGGCTGCCGGCGCCTGCCTTGCGGGAATCTCGCTGTCGGCACCGCTTGGCGCGGAGACCCTGCTGGAAGTATTCCAGCTCGCCCGCCAGAACGACCCGAAATTCCGCGCCGCGCAGTTCGACGCCCAGGCGAGCGGCACCGCGATCGACCAGGCGCGCGCCGGTTTTCTGCCGACCGCGCGCTTCGAGATGGACAAGGTCGAGACGCGCCAACGCATCCTTTCGAGCAAAAACCCGATCTTCGGCGCCGGCGTCACCACATTTCCGACCGACACCTATACGCTGTCTGTCACCCAACCGCTGTTTCGCAAGGACGTCATCGAGCGCTTCGCGCAGGCGAAGGCCGTGGTCCGGCAGTCGCAATACACGCTGCTCGCCGCGGAGCAGGACATGCTGCTCCGCACCACTGCCGCCTACCTTGCAGTGCTTGCCGCCTCGGACAACGTTGCGCTCACGACGGCGGAGCGGCAGGCGGTGGGCCGCGCGCTGGAGCTCGCGCGCGAGCGGCTGCAGATGGGCTTGGGCACCATCACCAACCTGCACGATGCCTCGGCGCGCCACGCGGTGACGCAGGCGCGCGAGATCGAGGCGGGCAGCAAGCTGAATGACGCGCGCCAGGCGCTGCGGGAGATCATCGGCCGGCAGATCGACCGGGCGCAGACGCTGCGCACGGATTTCGTCCCCGTGCCGCCGCAGCCCGCGGCGCAGGAGAGCTGGATCGAGACCGCGCGCGCGCAGAACCTGACGCTGAAGGCGCGCGCCGAGGCGGTCGAGGTCGCGCGCCAGGAGATCGAGCGCCAGCGCGCCGGCCATTACCCGAGCCTCAACCTGCTGCTGTCGCACAATCGGCGCGACGCCGGCAGCACGCTGTTCGGCGGCGGCAGTTCGGTCGAGACCACCGATCTCACGCTGCGGCTGAACGTGCCGCTGTTCGAGGGCGGCCTGACCAGCGCGGTGACGCAGGAAGCCGTGCACCGGGAGCAGAAGGCGCGCGAGGAACTCGAACTCGAGCGGCGCGCGGTCGAGCGCGCGGTGCGCGCGGCGTTCGAGGGCGCGCTCTCCGGGCAGCGTCTGGTGCAGGCGCTGCAGCAGTCGGTGGCGTCGCAGGCAAGCGCGGTGGAGGCGAAGGAACAGGCCCTGAAGGTCGGCCTGCTCACCTTGCTGCCGGTGCTCGATGCGCGGCGTGACCTGTTCCTCGCGCGGCGCGACTACGCGCAGGCGCGCTACGACTACCTGATCAACAGCCTGAAGCTGAAGCAGGCGGCGGGTACGCTCGCGGAGTTGGATCTGCAGCGCGTCGCGGCGGCGCTGCAATAGGCCGATGAGCGCGCGACCGCCCCAACGCCCCTCGATGATGGACCGGGTCCTTGCCCGGTTCGGTCGACCGGCGGCACCGGGCGTGCGCCCGGCGAAGGATCCCCCTTCGCCACCGGCCACGCTGACCGGCGCCATCGGCGCGGCGTTCCGCGCCCAGTTCCCGAACCGTCCGGCGCGTCCGCTGCGCCGGCGTCCGGTGATCGAGCCGCTCGAGCCGCGCATCCTGCTCTCGGCCGAGGTGCCGGTGATCCCGCCGGCGCCGCTGGTGGAAGAAACCGCGCTGATCGCGCCCCTCGAGTTCGGCGTCTCGCCCGAGGGCGCCGAACTGGTGGGGCAGATGATCACGGGCCTCGCGCCGCAGGGCGCGGCGCTGCCCGCCCCCGAGGTCGCGCGTTTTGCCGACGACTGGGGCGAGGTGAACCTTGCCGGCACGGCCCCCCGGGTGCTCGACTTCAGCGCCGTGACGCGCGATCTTCGGTT
>DATCYZ010000101.1:0-5158 GCA_036526195.1 Burkholderiales bacterium | reverse complement strand
GCGCCGGCCGCATCGACGCGAGGATCGTCTGCGCATGCCCGCCCGGCAACCACCACGGCGCGCGGTACGGGGTCAACCGCGCGAGGCTCGGAAGGAGCACGCGTGGAAAAGGGGTCTGACCCCTTTTTCGGCGGGCGGACTCAATGCAGGATTTTCGGCGAGGGGTCGGGCGGCGCGGGGGCGGGCTCGGCGGCGCCGGGGGCGGGGGAGGCGTGGTGCACGATCATGCGCCAGCCGCGGCTGGTGCGCTGGTAGACGTTGGTCGCCACCACCGGGTGCTTCGCCGGGCCTTCGCCTTCGATGCTGATCAACTCGTGCACGCTGTGCACAGCGACGGTCATCGCGGTGATGGTGGATTGCTGCGCGACCTTGACGCGCAGGCGCTGGCCGTTGCCGAGGATGCGCTTCCAGCCGGCGAGCACGTCGGCCACGCCGCGCTGGCGCGGCGCGCCGGGGTGCACGCAGATGACCTCCTCGTCGTCCGCCCACACCGACACCATGGCCTCGTAATCGCCGCGCTCGAGCGCCTTGTAGAAGGCGTCCTCGGCGTCCTGTGCGCTCGCGTAGATCGGGGTGCTCATGCGTTCGTTCCCGGGCTCGCGCCCGAGGGTAGCACGCCGCATCGCCCGATTTCCTCCAGCACCCGCTCGACCGTGAGCTCGAGCATGCAGCGGAAATGGCCGAGCGGGCATTCGCGCGCGAAGCACGGACTGCACTCGGGTTTCAGCCAGACGACGCGCGCCGCGGCCGACTGCGGCGGCGTGTGTTCCGGGCTCGACGAGCCGAACAGCGCCACCTGCGGCACGCCGAGCGCGGCCGCGACATGCATCAGGCCCGAGTCGTTGCTGACCACGAGGTCGGCGCGCGCGACCAGGTCGATCGCCTGGCCGAGCTGGGTGCGCCCGGCGTGCGAGCGCGCCGCGCCGTCCGAAGCGGCCACCACCGCGTCGCAGAGCGCGCGCTCGCCGGCGGCGCCCAGCAGGTGGACGCTGAAACCGCGCGCGGCGAGCGCCTTGGCGAGCGCGCCGAAGCGCTCGGCGGGCCAGCGCTTCGCCGGGCCGTACTCGGCGCCGGGACAGAGCACGGCGTTCCTGACCGGGGCGAAGCCGAAGGCCTGCGCGTTCGCGCGCGCGACCGCGGGATCCACCACCAGCCGCGGCGCGGCCAGCGGCGGCAGCGGCGCGCCCGGCTCTGCGGCGAGGCGCGCGTAATGCGCGCTCATCGGCGCGCGATCATCCGTGTTCCGCGGCTTGCGGTGCAGTTGGTTCAGCAATCCGTAGCGCGCCTCGCCGAGGTAACCGATGCGCCGCGGGATGCCGGCGAAGAAGGGCAGCAGTGCCGCCTTCCAGGTGTTCGGCAGCACGTACGCCGCGTCGTAGCCGCGCGCCGCCAGCGCGCGGCCCAACCGCCAGCGCGCGCCGGGCTCCAGCGCACCATGGCGAAACGGCGACGGCAGGATGTCGTCGACTTCGGGCATGCGCGCGAACACCGGCGCCACCCAGGGCGGGGCGAGGACGTCGATGCGCCCGCCCGCCGGCAGGCGGGCCCGCAGCGCCGCGAGCAGCGGCTGCGCCATGAGGGCGTCGCCGATCCAGTTCGGCGCGACGACCAGCAGGCGCGGCGCCTCAGTGCCCGTGCGGGGCCTCGCCGGTGAAGGTGAAGCGCGTGCCGCAGTACGGGCAGAGCGCCGTGCCGTGCTTCACCACGTCGAGGAACACGCGCGGGTGCCGCGCCCACAGCGGCGCGCCCGGTGTCGGGCAGTGCAGCGGCAGGTCCGCGGCGCGGACTTCGACGGCGCGCGAGCGGTCGGCGCTGTTCAGGCTCATGCTCAGGCCTTCTTCTTCGAGGTCTTCTTCGCAGCAGGCTTCTTCGCCGCAGCCTTCTTCGGCGCGGCCTTCATCGGCACCGGCGTGAGCCACTTGCCGTGCTTGCGGTCGCGGCCGGTGACCACGTCGAAGAACGCCTTCTGCAGCTTCTTGGTGACCGGCCCGGCGCGGCCGGCGCCGATCTGGCGGCCGTCGAGTTCGCGGATCGGCGTGACTTCCGCCGCGGTGCCGGTGAAGAAGGCCTCGTCGGCGATGTACAGGTCGTCGCGCGTCAGGCGCTTGGAGGTCAGTTCGTAGCCGAAGCCGGCGGCGAGGTCGATCACCGAGGCGCGCGTGATGCCGGTGAGCGCCGAGGTGAGCTCGGGTTCGTAGAGCTTGCCGTTCTTCACCATGAACAGGTTCTCGCCCGCGCCCTCGGCGACGAAGCCGTCGACGTCGAGCAGCAGGCCCTCGTCGTAGCCGTGCTGCGTGGCTTCGAGGTTGGCGAGCACCGAGTTCGGGTAGGTGCCCGACATTTTCGCCCGCGCCATGGTGACGTTGACGTGGTGGCGCGCGAACGAGGAGGTCTTCACGCGGATGCCCTTCTCGAGCGCTTCCGGCCCGAGGTAGGCGCCCCAGGGCCAGGCGGCGATCCCCACGTGCACGGTCGCGCCGAGGGGCGACACGCCCATCTTCTCCGAGCCGTAGAAGGCGATCGGCCGCAGGTAGCAGGCCTCGAGCCGGTTGGCCTGCACTGTCTCGATGGTCGCCCGCATGATCTGCTCGCGCGTGTACGGGATCTTCATCATGTAGATGTGCGCGGACGCGAACAGGCGATCGATGTGCTCCTTCAGCCGGAAGATCGCGGTGCCGTCGACCGTCTTGTAGGCGCGGATCCCCTCGAAGAACGCGAGGCCGTAGTGGAGCGAATGCGTCAGCACATGGGTGGTCGCGGAACGCCAGGGCACGAGCTTGCCGTCGTACCAGATCCAGCCATCCCGGTCGGCCATCGAAACGGACATGAGGGGAGATCTCCGAAGGTAATGAGTGCAGGGTGCGATGCTATTCTAGCGAAACCCCCTGCGTCCGGAGTTGTCCTGCGATGCCTGTTCGCCGTCTCGCCGCCTGCGCTGCCGTGCTCGGCCTCGCCGCCGGCTGCGCCGGCACCCCGGACGACCCCCTGCTATCCTCGAGCGCCGTGGTCGCCAGCGAGCCCAGGCAGAGCGGCGCGGTGATCGAGGTGGCGCGCTTCTCGACCCGGACCCCGGGCGAGAGCCTGCCCGGCCACTGGCAGCCCTGGATCGTGCTGCCCTCGAAGCCGCGCACCGAGTACCAGCTGGTGGCGACCGACGCCGGCGTGGTGCTCGAGGCGCAGGCGAACGGCTCCGCATCGGGCCTGTACCGGGTGCTGCGCGCCGACCCGAAGCGCCATGCGGCGCTCGAATGGCGTTGGCGGGTCCCGGCGCGCGTGCCTGGCGCCGATCCGCGCCGCGCCTCGCGCGAGGACGCCCCGGCCCGTCTGCTGGTGTCCTTCCACGGCGACGCGCAGAAGCTCGACATCGGCGAGCGCGTGCAGATGCGCCTCGCCAAGGCGCTCTCCGGCCGCGCGCTGCCCTACGCCACGCTGATGTACGTCTGGTCCGACGCGCTGCCGGAAGAAACCGTGGTGCACAACCCGCACACCGACCGCATCCGCATGATCGTGGTGCGCGGCGAAATGGAAGCCGGCAGCGGCTGGAAGACGGTGCGGCGCGACTTGCTGGCCGACTATCGCCGCGCCTTTCGCGAGGATCCCTGGGACATGGTGGCGATCGGCGTGATGACCGACACCGACAACACCGGCAGCAGCGCCACCGCCTGGTACGGCGACATCACGCTGCGCAGCGTGCGGTGAACACCGAGGCCTGGCCCCGGCCGCCGGATCGGGCTTTATAGTAACTTATATGTTACCTTAAGACGCCGCGCGGCGCCGCGCGCTATTTCTTCGGCGCGCTCGGCGCCTCGGCAGCGCTGTGGCCCGCGAACACCGCCGACCACGCGGCGCACACCGCCTCGGTGGCGGCCTTCACGGTCTCAGGCGGCACGCGCGCGTAACGCGCGCCGTTCAGCCGCAGGGCGTGCTGGCGGCGGCGGAACTCCCGGTAGGCCGCCTGGCAGCCGCTCGCCAGGCCCGGCTCGAGCAGCCCGAGTTCGCTCGCCACGCCGAGCAGCGCGATGTTGCCGAGGTTGCCCACCAGCTTCGGCTGCGCGTGCGCGTGCGCGAGCACCAGGAACTGCACCATGAACTCGATGTCGATCATGCCGCCGTGGTCGTGCTTCAGATCGAACAGTTCGCTCTTGTTCGGATGCCCGTCGTGCAGGCGCTTGCGCATCGCCAGCACCTCGGGCGCGAGCGTGGCGGGGTCGCGCGGCCGGCGCAGGATGCGGTCGCGCATCGCCTCGAAGGCGACGCCGACCGCGGCATCCCCCGCGCACCAGCGCGCGCGCGTCAGCGCCTGGTGCTCCCAGACCCAGGCGTTCTCCTCCTGGTAGCGCTCGAGCGCCTCCACCGAGGACACCAGCAGGCCGGACTCCCCAGAGGGGCGCAGCCGCAGGTCGGTATCGAACAGCACGCCGGCGGAGGTGCGCGTGGTGAGCGCGTTGTTCAGCCGCTGCGCGAGGCGCGAGTACACTTCCAGCGCCTCGGGTGCCGGGTCGTCGTAGACGAAGATGATGTCCAGGTCCGAGGCGTAGCCGAGTTCCTTGCCGCCGAGCTTGCCGTAGGCGATGACCGCGAAACGCGGCGGCCCGTCGAGGTGCCGGTTGCGCAGCTGCCACCAGACCAGCATCAGCGCCTCGTCGAGGATCAGGTCGGCGAGCGTCGACAAATGGTCGGCGAGCCGCTCCAGCGTCAGCACCTTGCCGAGGTCCTGCGCGAGCAGCCGGAACGAGGCCGCCTGGTGCTGCTCGCGCAGCGTGTTCATCTGCGCCTCGAGGTCGCCCTGGTGGCGCGAGATCTCGTCGCGCAGCGCGTCGACGAAGGCCGGCCAATCGGGCTCGGCGTACAGCACGCGATCGTCGAGCAGCTCGTCGAGCAGCAGCGGGTGCTGGGTGATGTACTCCGCCGCCCAGGTCGAGGCCGAGATCATGCGCGCCACCCGCTCCAGCGCCACCGGGCGCTCGGCGAGCAGCGCAAGGTAGGGCGCGCGCCGGGCGATGGCCTCGATCAGGTCGAGGCCGCGTGCCAGCGTCGTGTCCGGGTCTTCCGAGGCCGCGGCCACCGCCGCGAGCGCCGGCACCAGGGCGTTGAAGCGCCGGCGCGAGTCCGAGGGCAGCTGGATGTAGCGCTGGCTCGAGCGCGCGGCGGCGAGCCG
>DATCYZ010000100.1:0-40863 GCA_036526195.1 Burkholderiales bacterium | reverse complement strand
GGCAGGGCGCGAAAGGCCAGGATGAACAGCCCGCCGGGGTCGCGCGCCTCGAACGGCGCCGGGCCGCCGCCGAGGTAACCGAAGACGAAGCCGGTGCCGGCCTGCGTCGCTTTCTCCAGCGCGAGCAGCGCCTGGTTCAGCGCGAGGACGGCCTCCTTGACGAGGGGCAGCTTGAGCGCCACGACCGCCAGCACCAGCAGCAGGAGCAGCGCCCTGGCCACCAGCGCCCACGGCACCCGCCGGCGCGCTTCGCTGGCCAGCCAGGCGAGTGCCAGCAGGCCGGTCATCCCCGCAAGCGCGTGCAAGGCGTTGTCCAGGGCCACCTCAGCCGGTCCGGCGCCGGTTCGGCCTAAATGGCAACATATAAGTTACTATATGGCCCGGTCTGGCGTCAGGCGGGGAAGGCGCCGGCGATCGTCGCCTGGATCGCCGCGGCCGCCGCCCGCGGGTCGGTGGCATCGCGCACCGGCCGACCGACGACGATGTAGTCCGCGCCATTGGCGAAGGCCTGCGCCACGTCGACCACGCGCTTCTGGTCGCCCACCGCCGTCCCGGCCGGCCGGATGCCGGGGGTCACCACGCGCAGGCGGTCACCGAAGGTGGCGCGCAGCTTCGCGGCTTCATGGCCCGAGGCGATCACGCCGTTGCAGCCCGCGTCTGCCGCGGCGCGCGCGCGCGCCAGCACCAGGTCCTCCACCGACAGGTTCGAGCCCATGTCGGCCAGATCGCGCGCGTCGAAGCTGGTCAGCACCGTCACCGCGAGGATGCCGAGTTCGCCCTTCTCCGCCACCGCCGCCTCGAGGATCGAGCGGTGCGCATGAACCGTGAGGAAATGTGCGCCGCAGCTGCGCACGTTGGCCACTGCGCGCCGCACGGTCTCCGGGATGTCGTAGAGCTTCAGGTCGGCAAACACCTTGCAGCCGCGCCCGGAGAGCCATTCGATGAGCTCGAAGTAGCCGCCCGCGGTGAAGAGTTCCAGCCCCACCTTGTAGAACACGGCGGCGTCGCCGACGCGCTCGACCAGCGCGTGCGCCTCGGCGGCCGTGGGCACGTCAAGGGCGACGATCAGGCGCTCGCGGCGCGGGATCGCGTTCATTTCGCGGGGCCCTCGCGGGCCAGGGTCTTGAGATCGGTCGTCATGTCTCCGGTGATCCGTTTCCAGTGCTCGTCGAAGGCCTCGCCCAGGGTCGCGTCGACGCGCGCGACGGTTTCCGGTGCGAGCGCGAACGCGCCGTAGACGTCGGCCACGGACAGGGTCGCCGCATCCCGCGCCAGCAGCCAGCCCTCGCGCTCGGTGCGCGCGGTCCAGCCGAGCACCAGGGCGCGCTCGAGCACGCGTTCGCAGCGGTGCGGGAGCACCTGCAGCGAGCGCGCAAGCTGCGACAGCGTCATCACCTCGCCCCGCCCCGGCGCGCGCGCCAGCGCGCGCAGCACGCTCAGCGCCTCGACCAGTTCCTGCCCCGGGGCGCGCCGCCCGACCTCCCCCGCGCCATGCCAGGCCGGCAGCACCGCGGTGATGGTGGCGCCGGCCAGCACCACCAGCCACGAGACATACAGCCACAGCAGGAAGATCGGGATGGTGGCGAAGGCGCCGTAGATCAGGGTGTAGGTCGGAAACTGCGCGATGTAGAAGGCGAAGCCGCGCTTGGCAAGCTCGAAGGCGATGCCGGCGAACAGCGCGCCCGCCACCGCATGCTGCCATTCGATGCGGCGGTACGGCACCAGGATGTAGACCATGGCCAGCGCGGCGCAGGTGAACACGAAGGGCATCAGCCGCAGGAAATTCTGCGCGAGGCCGCCCAGGTCGAGCATGCCGAGCGAGGCGCCGACGGCGAACGAGGTCATCGACAGGCTTGCGCCGATCAGCACCGGGCCGAGCGTCAGCACGCTCCAGTACATCAGGATGCGCTGGGCGAGCGGCCTGCGGCGCTGCACGCGGAACACCCGGTTCATCGATTCCTCGATGGTGAGCATCAGCATGAGCGAGGTGATCGCGAGGAAGCCCAGGCCGATCGCGGTCAGCCGGCCGGCGCGCTGGGTGAAGGCGTTGATCTGCGTGGCGATCGCCTGCACGCCGTCGGTGCCGGGGAGGAAATGCTCCACGAGGTAGTTCTGCAGCGCGTTGATCGCGCTGTCGAATACCGGGAAGGCGGTGGTCATGGACAGTGCCACGGTGATCATCGGCACCAGCGAGAGCAGCGTGGTGAAGGTCAGGCTGCCCGCGGTCTGCACGCTGCGATCGGCGAGGAACCGGCGCACCACGGCGGCGGCGATCGCCCCGGTATTCCGGATCGGGCCCTGCTTGCGGGGTTCGGCGTCGCTCATGGGATGTCGCTATGATACCGGGCCATGGCCGAGATCCTCGTTCTCTACTACAGCGCCGGCGGCGACGTTCGCCGCATGGCGGAGCTGGTGGCCGACGGGGTCGAGCGCGTCGCAGGCGCGCAGGCGCGCCTGCGCACGGTGCCGAAAGTCGCCCCGGTGACCCAGGTGGCGGCGCCGCCGGTGCCCGACGACGGCGCGCCCTTTGCGACCCACCAGGACCTCGAAACCTGCGCCGGGCTCGCGCTCGGCAGCCCGACGCGCTTCGGCAACATGGCCGCGCCGCTCAAGTACTTCCTCGACGGCACCTCGCTGCTGTGGCAGCGCGGCAAACTGGCCGGAAAACCGGCATGCGTGTTCACCTCCACCGCAAGCCTGCATGGCGGGCAGGAAACGACGCTGCTGTCCATGATGCTGCCGCTCCTGCACCACGGCATGCTGATTGTCGGGCTGCCGTACACCCTGCCGGAACTGAACGCGACGCGCGGCGGCGGCACGCCTTACGGCCCGAGCCACTTCGGCGGCGCGGGGGAATTCAGCGCGGAAGAGCGCAAGCTCGCCGTGGAGCAGGGGCGAAGGCTCGCGGAACTCGCGCTGCGGCTTCTGCAATCGCCGCCGGCAGGCTAGAACGCCGCGCTTTCGACCTCGCCCGCGACTTCCAGCGTGGCACGCAGGTGCTCGACGGCAAGCCGCGCATCGAAGGGCTTGCAGGTGTAGAGCAGCACCGAGATGAAGCGCGCGCCGGTCCAGACGTAGGCGGAGATGCCGGAGTCGGCCAGCGGCAGGAAGGCATCGAATCCCTGGTTCTGGCCGCTCGCGGCGCTGCCCGGGGAGAAAATCGCCGGCGCCCCATAGGCGCGCAATCCGAGCCGCGCGGCGAGCCCGTTCATGAAGGCCTCGAGCGATTCACGGCTCATGGCCGCCCCGTAGTACGCTTCGATCAGCAAACGTTGCCGGAACACCTGTGGCGCAAGATCCTTCATTGAACCTCCTTCGTCTGGTCGCGGCGGCCAGCCTCGCGGCCCTGCTCGTCCTGTGCCTCGCCTGGGAACTCTGGCTCGCGCCGATTCGTCCGGGCGGCTCCTGGCTCGCGCTCAAGGCGCTGCCGCTTGCGCTGCCGCTGCCCGGCATTCTCGCCGGCCGGCGCTACACCTTCCAGTGGGCCAGCATGCTGATCCTCGCCTGGTTCGTCGAAGGCGTGATGCGCGCCTGGAGCGAGCGCGGCCTGTCACAGGCGCTCGCGGGCGCGGAGATCGCACTCAGCCTGGTGTTCTTCTTCGCGGCCGTGGCCTACGCGCACCGCACAGGCCCGAAGCGAACGTAGGTCGCAACCACCCGATTGAAAGGAAGGGGGTAACGGGGGAAACCATGGGTTTCCCCTGTTCCTAGCCTGCCAGCCGGTTTGCCCAGGCTCCGCCGGGTCAAACCTGATGCTGCGGATTCACCTTCTCCATCTTGCTCTCCAGCCTGTTCAGCGCGCTGATGTAGGCCTTCGCCGAGGCGACGATGATGTCGGTGTCGGCCCCCACGCCGTTGACGATGCGTCCGCCGCGCGCGAGGCGCACCGTCACTTCGCCCTGCGATTCGGTGCCCTGGGTCACCGCATTCACCGAGTACAGCAGCAGTTCCGCGCCGCTTGCGGCGAGCGACTCGATCGCCTTGAAGGTCGCGTCCACCGGTCCGTCGCCCTGCGACTCGGCGCGCTGCTCGCCCTTCTCATCGGCGATCACGATCGCCGCGTGCGGGCGCTCGCCCATGCCGCTGCCCTGGCTGAGGTGCACCAGCCGCCAGCGTTCGTCGCTCAGGGCGCCGGCCTCCTGCGCCACCAGCGCGAGCAGGTCCTCATCGAAGATGTCGGCCTTCTTGTCGGCAAGGTCCTTGAAGCGCTGGAACGCCTTGTTGTAGCCGTCCTCGTTGTCGAGCTCGACGCCGAGTTCCTTCAGGCGCTGCTTGAAGGCGTTCCGCCCGGAAAGCTTGCCGAGGACGATCTTGTTGGCGCTCCAGCCGACGTCTTCCGCGGTCATGATCTCGTAGGTTTCGCGCGCCTTCAGCACGCCGTCCTGGTGGATGCCCGAGGCGTGCGCGAAGGCATTCGCCCCGACTACGGCCTTGTTCGGCTGCACGACGAAACCGGTGATCTGCGACACCAGGCGCGAGGTGGGCACGATCTGCGTCGTGTCCAGGCCCGTGCTGAGGTTGAAATAGTCGCGGCGCGTGCGCAAGGCCATCACCACCTCCTCCAGCGAGGTGTTGCCGGCGCGCTCGCCCAGCCCGTTGATCGTGCACTCGATCTGCCGCGCTCCGCCGATCTCCACCGCCGCGAGCGAGTTCGCCACCGCCATGCCGAGGTCGTTGTGGCAATGCACGCTCCAGACGGCCTTGTCGGAGTTGGGGATCTTCTCGCGCAGCCTGCGGATGAACTCGCCGAATTGCTGCGGCACGGCGTACCCGACGGTGTCGGGCATGTTGATCGTGGTGGCGCCCTCGGTGATCGCCGCTTCCAGCACCCGGCAGAGGAAGTCGAAATCCGAGCGGCTGCCGTCCTCGGGCGAGAACTCCACGTCGGGACAGGCATTGCGCGCGTAGCGCACCGACAGGCGCGTCTGCTCGAGCACCTGCTCGGGGGTCATGCGCAGCTTCTTCTCCATGTGCAGCGCACTGGTGGCGATGAAGGTGTGGATGCGCCAGGCCTTCGCGCCGGTGAGCGCGTCGATGCCGCGCTGGATGTCGCGGTCGTTCGCCCGGCACAGGCCGCAGACGATGGAATCCTTGATCGTGTTCGCCACCGCGCGCACCGCCTCGAAATCGCCATTCGACGAGGCGGGGAAGCCCGCCTCGATCACGTCGACCCGCATGCGCTCCAGGGCCCGGGCGATGCGCAGCTTCTCGTCCTTGGTCATCGAGGCGCCGGGGCTCTGTTCGCCGTCGCGCATGGTGGTGTCGAATATGATCAATCGGTCCTGGCTCATGGTGCGCTCCTCGTGGGTATACGTACGTGTGCTCGTCTGCCGCGGCCTTGCAGGCTGCGACGTCAGGGTGTTCGAATTGTGGGGGATGGTCTGCTAGCGCGCGAGGCGCAGCAGTCGCTCTGCCAGCAGGCGCGGCAGGGCGTTGAGAACAGCGCAGCGTGAAGGGGTCGCCGGGTTCATGGCGTGGACTATAGCCTGCGACCGCCCCGCCTGCAAGCGATCAGCCTGGACGTCCATCCACCCGGGGCCGCGCGAGGCGAGGCGCATAGGCCAGCACGTACAGAAGAAACGCCGCGGACCAGAGCGCCGCGGCACCCAGGATCATCGGCCAGGCTGCGTCTGCAGGGAGCAGGCCCGCAAGCACGCGCAGCAGCGCAGCGCCGTGCACCAGCACGAAGCAGGCGGTCTCCGCCCGCCCCGCCACCAGCGCGCGACCGGTATGGCCGAGCGCGGTTCGCGTGATCATGCCGATCACCATGCCGCCGATCACGCCGACGCCAAGTGCGTGCATCGCCACCGATTGCGCCACCCAGCCCATCGACGCCGCGGCAAGCAACGCGCAGGACAGTGGAATCCATGCGTGCGAAACATGCAGGATCCACAGGATCGGGCGGCCTGCGCTCGCCAGCGGCTTCCAGGCCGCCTGGCGCCACACCTGCAGCAGCGCGGTCGCGAACGCGACCGGCGCGAGCAGAAAGGCCGGCGCTTCGACCGCCGCCATCGAGAACGCGGCGAAGGTGAATGCCAGGGCGACGAGATCCAGGCGCGGCTGGCGCCGAACGCCCGCCTGCGGCAGTGCGCTCGCGGTGAAAGCCGGGATCACCCGCCCCGCCATGACCACCACCAGGAACAGCACGAGGAAGAGCGCTGCGCGCATCGGCAGGCCGCCCGGAATGTCGAGGCGCTGCGCCTGCTCGAGGTGGAAGAGCACATTGGCCGCACCGAGTCCGGCCAGCAGCACCGGCACGAAATAATTGCGCGTGCTGCCCGCTGCGATCAACGGCCGGGCCATGACCGCCGCCAGCAAGAATGGAAACGCGCCGTCGACCAGTCCGGCGGCAAGCGGCGTCCCCACGAGAAGCAGAATGCGCGCCGCCAGCCAGTGCAGGGCGATCAGCGCAAGCGTGATGCCCTCGGGCGTGTGCCGGCCGGTCCAGACCCGCCCGGCAGTGAGCAGAAAGCCGGCGATCACCGCGAGCGCGAAACCGAACACCATCTCGTGCTGGTGCCAGGCCAGCGGCGCCACGGCGCCATGCCATGCGCCGCCCCGCAGGGCGTGCAGCCAGATCGGGATGGCGAGCGCCGCATAAAGCGCGGCGAGCAGGTAGAAGGGTCGAAAGCCGAGCCGGAACAGCGCGAAACCGTCATGCGGCGCGGCGCGCTGCAGCTCTGTCACCTGAAGCATGACCCAGACTAGCGCAGGCCCCGCGGCGCGCGCCTGATCTGGATCAAGACGGAACCGGCGCCCGCCTCAGAGCTTGCGCTGGACGCGGTGGCCGAGCGCCCACAGCACGTAACCGGACAGCGCGAAGGAAAGCGCCGCAAGAAACAGGAACATCGGCGGGCGCCAGGCGACGATGGCCAGGCCGGCGACCAGCACGAGGATCACCCAGAACGGCACGCGCTTCTTGAAGTTGATGTCCTTGAAACTGTAGAAGGGCATGTTCGACACCATGGAGATGCCGGCGAACATGGTGAGGGCCCAGGCGAATGCGGCAAGCCCGCTGCCCAGCGACAGCCCGAAATCGCTCGCGACCCAGACCAGGCCGGCCACCAGTGCGCCCGCCGACGGACAGGGCAGGCCCTGGAAATAGCGCTTGTCCACGACTTCGATGTTGGTATTGAAGCGCGCGAGCCGCAGCGCGGTGCCTGCGCAGTAGACGAAGGCGGCGATCCAGCCGAGCTTGCCCATATCCTTCATCGCCCACTCGTAGACCACCAGCGCCGGCGCCGCGCCGAAGGCCACCATGTCGGCGAGGCTGTCGTACTCGGCGCCGAACTCGCTTTGCGTGTGCGTCCAGCGCGCGATGCGCCCGTCGAGCCCGTCGAGCACCATCGCGATGTAGATGGCAATGGCCGCATCCTCGTAGCGGCCGTTCATCGCCTGCACGATGGCGTAGAACCCGCCGAACAGCACGCCGGTGGTGAACAGGTTCGGCAGCAGGTAGATGCCGCGCCGGCGCAGCGGCACCGGCTGGGCCGGGACCGGATCCGGTTCGCGTCCTTCCTCAGCCATTGCCCGGTAGCCTCGCAAGGACGGATTCCGCGGCGTAGACCTTCTCGCCCAGCGCGGCCGTGACCTCGGCGTCCAGCGGCAGGTAGAGATCGACGCGCGAGCCGAAGCGGATGAAGCCGAAGCGCTGCCCGCGCACGAGTTCAGCCCCGCCCTCGACGTAGCAGAGGATGCGCCGCGCCACCAGGCCCGCGATCTGCACGCAGGTGACGTCGTGGCCGTTTGCCGTGCGGATCCACAGCGCGTTGCGCTCGTTCTCCAGCGAGGCCTTGTCGAGCGCCGCATTGACGAAAGCGCCTGGGTGATACCAGCGCTCGCGCACCGTGCCGTCCACCGGCGAGCGGTTGGAGTGCACGTTGAACACGTTCATGAACACGCTCACCTTGAGCGCATCGCGGTCCAGCCACGGGTCGCGCGCCTTCCCCACCACGACGATGCGGCCGTCCGCCGGGGACACCACGGCGCGCGGGTCCTCGGGCACCGTGCGCGGCGGATCGCGAAAGAACTGCAGCACGAACAGGGCCACTGCCCAGACCGGGAGCGACCAGCCCCAGCCGGCAAGCCCGCCGACCAGCAGCGCGGCCGCGACCGCCATCGCGAGGAACGACCAGCCCTCGCGCGCGATCAGCGGATGCGGATAGGACGGTTCCGCCATGCCCTACTTCCCGCCCGCCTTGTCGTCAGCGGCGCGGGTGCGTGCAGCGCCCTGTTCGAGCGCCTTGGCCGCATCGGCGGCGGCCTTGTCGACCATCGCCTTCGGCTGCTCGCCGAGCTTGCGCGAAGCCTCGGACTCGGGCGTCTTGTTGCCGCAGGCCGCGAGGGCCGCGCCGAGCGCGACGAGGACGAGGAGCCGCGTCATCGGAGGCTAGTTCTTGCTCGTGTCGACCAGGCGGTTCTTGCGGATCCACGGCATCATTTCGCGCAGCCGTGCGCCCACCACCTCGATCGGCTCCTCGGCAGTCATGCGGCGACGGCTGAGCAGCGTCGGGGCGCCCGCGCGGCTCTCGAGCACGAAATCCTTCGCGTACTCGCCGGTCTGGATGCGCCGCAGCGCCTCGCGCATGCGCTCGCGCGTGCCGGCATCGATGATCTTCGGGCCGGTGACGTACTCGCCGTATTCTGCATTGTTTGAGATCGAGTAGTTCATCGTGCCGATGCCGCCCTCGTACATCAGGTCGACGATCAGCTTGAGTTCATGCAGGCACTCGAAGTACGCCATCTCCGGCGCGTAGCCCGCTTCGACCAGCGTGTCGAATCCGGCCTTCACCAGCTCGACGCATCCGCCGCAGAGCACCGCCTGTTCGCCGAACAGGTCAGTCTCGGTCTCTTCCTTGAAGGAGGTCTCGATCACGCCGGCCTTGCCGCCGCCGATCGCCGCCGCGTAGGACAGCGCCATGTCGCGCCCCTTCTTCGACGGGTTGCGGTGCACCGCGATCAGGCAGGGGACGCCGCCGCCGCCCGCATAGGTCGAGCGCACCGTGTGGCCCGGGGCCTTGGGCGCGACCATCCAGACATCGAGGTCGGCGCGCGGCTGCACCTGGCCGTAGTGGATATTGAAGCCGTGGGCGAAGGCAAGCGCCCCGCCCTTCTTGATGTTCGGTGCCACGTCGTTCTGGTAGACCGCCCCGATGTGCTCGTCCGGCAGAAGCATCATCACGATGTCGGCGCCCTTCACCGCCTCGCCGACTTCCGCCACCTTGAGCCCGGCCTTCTTCGCCTTGGCCCAGGACGGGCCGTCCTTGCGCAAGCCGACGGTGACCTTCACGCCGGACTCATGCAGGTTGAGCGCGTGCGCGTGCCCCTGCGAGCCGTAGCCGAGAATCGCGACCTTGCGGCCCTTGATCAGCGAAAGATCCGCGTCCTTGTCGTAATAGACCTTCATTGGTGTCTCCCCGAAAAGAATCGAAAACGAAGGAGGCCGTGGACCGCGCGGCACCACGGGGCAAGCCCGGCGGCGGCGCGACACTGCCCCATCCTGACTAAACCCTGAGTACCCGGTTCCCGCGGCCGATTCCGCTCGCGCCGGTGCGCACGGTCTCGATGATCGCGCCCTGGTCAAGCGCCTGGATGAACGCGTCGAGCTTGCGTCCGTCGCCGGTCAGCTCGATCGTGTAGGTGTTGTCCGAGACGTCGATGACCCGGCCACGGAAGATGTCGGCCATGCGCTTCATGTCCTCGCGCTCGCGCGCGCCGGCGCGCACCTTGATCAGCATCAGTTCGCGCTCGATGTGCTCGGCCTGCGACAGGTCGACCACTTTCACCACCTCGACCAGCTTGTTCAGCTGCTTGGTGATCTGCTCGACCACGTCTTCCGACCCGGTGGTGACGATGGTCATGCGCGACATCGACGCATCCTCGGTCGGCGCAACCGTGAGCGACTCGATGTTGTAGGCGCGTGCCGAGAACAGCCCGGAAATCCGCGACAGCGCGCCCGCCTCGTTCTCGACGAGGATCGAAATGATGTGGCGATCGCTCATCGGAACAGGGGGGCCGGGCCCCTTCCGATTGAAGCGATCGGGGCCTTCCAGGCCCCCCCGTACCCCCCGGCGCGCATCAGAGGTCTTCCGCCAAGATCATTTCCGAGATGCCCTTGCCGCCGGGCACCATCGGGTAGACGTTCTCGGTCTGGTCCGTGATGAAGTCGAGGAAGATGAGTTCGTCCTTGCAGGCAAAGGCCTCGCGCAGCGCCGGTTCGACGTCTTCGGGCTTGTCGATCAGGACCCCGCGGTGCCCGTAGCCTTCGGCCAGCTTGACGAAGTCGGGCAGCGCGTCCATGTAGGACTCGCTGTAGCGGTTGCCGTGGAAGAACTGCTGCCACTGGCGCACCATGCCCATGTAGCGGTTGTTCAGGTTGATGATCTTGATCGGCAGCCGGTACTGCTTGCAGGTCGAGAGCTCCTGCAGGCACATCTGGATGCTCGACTCGCCGGTGACGCAGGCGACCGTGGCGCCCGGGTTCGCGAGCTGCACGCCCATGGCCGCGGGCAGGCCGAAGCCCATCGTGCCGAGGCCGCCGGAGTTGATCCAGCGGCGCGGCTTGTCGAACTTGTAGAACTGCGCGGCCCACATCTGGTGCTGGCCCACGTCGGAGGTGACGAAGGCCTCGCCGCCCGTCACCTCGTAGAGTTTCTCGACGACGAATTGCGGTTTGATGATCTTCGAGCTGCGGTCGTAGCGCAGGCAGTCGCGAGCGCGCCATTCCTCGATCTGTGCCCACCAGGCGGCGAGCGCCGCCGCCTCGGGGCGCGCCTCGCCGCTGCGCAGCAGGCGCATCAGCTCCTCGAGCACATCCGGCACCTGGCCGACGATCGGCACGTCCACCTTCACGCGCTTCGAAATGGAGGACGGATCGATGTCGATGTGAACGATCTTGCGCGGGTTCTGCGCGAAGTGCGCGGGATTCCCGATCACGCGGTCATCGAAGCGCGCGCCGACGGCGATCAGCACGTCGCAATGCTGCATCGCCATGTTGGCCTCGTAGGTGCCGTGCATGCCGAGCATGCCGAGGAACTGGCGATCGGTGGCCGGATACGCGCCAAGGCCCATCAGGGTGTTGGTGCAGGGAAATCCGAGCAGTTGCACGAACTCTGCAAGCCGGGGCGCGGCGTCCGACAGGATCACGCCACCGCCCGCGTACACCATCGGCCGCTTCGCCTCGAGCAGGAGCTGCACCGCCTTGCGGATCTGCCCGGCGTGCCCCTTGCGCACCGGGTTGTAGGAGCGCATGGACACCGTCTCGGGATACTGGAACTCCTGCAGCGCCTGGGTCACGTCCTTTGGGATGTCGACCAGCACCGGGCCCGGGCGGCCGGTCTTCGCGAGATAGAACGCCTTCTTGATCGTCGAGGCGAGGTCGCGCACGTCCTTGACGAGGAAGTTGTGCTTGACGCAGGGACGCGTGATGCCGACGGTGTCGACTTCCTGGAATGCATCCAGGCCGATGGCATGCGTGGGCACCTGTCCCGCGAGGATGACCATCGGGATCGAGTCCATGTACGCGGTCGCGATCCCGGTGACCGCATTGGTCACGCCGGGACCGGAAGTCACCAGGCAGACACCGACCTTGTTCGAGGCGCGTGAGAAGCCGTCGGCCGCGTGGGCCGCCCCCTGCTCGTGGCGCACGAGGACGTGCTTGACCTTGTCCTGCTTGAACAATTCGTCATAGATGTAGAGCACCGCGCCGCCGGGATAGCCGAACACGAACTCGACCCCTTCCTCCTGCAGGCAGCGCACGACAATCTCCGCGCCCGTCAGTTCCTTGCCTTTGATTCGATCCATTCTGGGCCGCGCCGATTTGCACAAAAGTGTTCAAGATTAATGGCTTGCTGCGCTGCGGTCAAGGACGGATCGGCGCGCCTGCGACAGGCCCGCCCGCAAGACGATTTGGTACCATCCTCCCGGGACAAGAACGGTGCCGCGCCTGCGGCAAGCAAGAGGCCCACCCCTGGCATCGCGCGCGGAGCTTGAGACGTTTCTGGAAGGCGTGGAACGTCGTGCCTATAAGCAAGCCCTGTTCGCGGTCCGGAACGAGGATTCAGCGCTCGACATCGTGCAGGACGCGATGCTGCGCCTGACCGAAAGCTACGGCGATCGCCCGGGGCACGAACTGCCGATGCTGATGCAGCGCATCCTGCAGAACGCGATCCGCGACTGGTATCGACGCACCAAGGTCCGGTCGACCTGGATGACCCTGTTTTCCTCGCTCGGCGGAAGCCACGCGGAGGACGAAGACCAGGATCCCCTGGATCGCCTCGCGTCCTCCGACGCGCGCGCCCCGGACACGCCCGCGGATCTCGCATCGACGGCTCAAGTGATTGAAATAATTGAGGAAGAAATAAGCAAACTGCCCGCACGTCAACGCGAAGCGTTCCTCATGCGTTATTGGGAGGAACTGGATGTCGCCGAGACCGCGGAAGCCATGGGGTGCTCGGAGGGTAGCGTAAAGACCCACTGCTCACGCGCGGCGCATGCGCTTGCGGCAGCCCTCCGGGCACGTGGCATTACCCTGTAAAACACGACGACATCGGTCAAAACGCATGAACGAGCTGCAATTCGGCAACAAGATCCGGCAGGCGCTCAACCAGGGCGCGCGCCTCGACCCCGTATTGCGCGAACGCCTTCGCGCCGCGCGCACGCGCGCGCTCCTGCGGCGCCGCGCGGCGCCTGCGTCCGCAGACGCTGTCGCCGGCGACGTGCTCAGTCGCTTTGGCGGCCCTGGCGGCTTCTCCTTCATGGTGATTGTTCCGGTATTGCTGCTCGTCCTCGGACTCGCGTCCCTGTATTCGGCAAAGCAGACCCTTGCTGCCGCCGAAAAGGTCGAGATCGACACGCAGTTGCTCGCCGACGAGCTGCCGATCGATGCGTATCTCGACAAGGGATTCGAGGCATGGCTGAAGAAGCAGCGCGGCGACTGAGTCCGTCCGCGCCCGACATGCTGCGCGATCACCTGCGTCGCTGGCTGCTGGCCGGCGGCACGCTCCTTGTTGCGCTCCTGCTGGTCTCCGGCAACGCGCTCGCCCAGGCGAAGAAGAAACCCCCGCCTGCGTGGTCGGAACTTTCCCCGGCGAAGCAGAAGATCCTCGCGCCGCTGGCCGGCGAATGGGATCGCCTCGACGCGGCCAATCGCGCGCGCTGGCTCGGCGTGGCGAAACGCTATCCGGACATGACCCCGGTGGGACAGAAGCGCACGCAGTCCCGCATGGAAAAGTGGGCGAAGCTCACGCCCAGACAGCGCGAGGAAGCGCGCGAGAAGTACCGACGCCTGAAGGGAAAGGAGGACGCGGACCTGCGCGGCATGTGGCAGCAGTACCAGTCGCTGCCACCGGCTGAACGCCAAGCGCTCACGGCCCCGGCGGCGCCGGCCAAGCCGCCGGCGGATCGCGTCCGCGGGCAGCGGCGCCAGGACGGACAGGCGCCGGCCGCGAAGGGGAAGTGAGCGGGACGCCGCCGGGGGCGACCCCGGGCATTCCCCGCCGCCTTGCCTGCCTTGCCTACGAGGCGGTGCTCGTGGTGGCCATCGCCTTCTTCGCCACCTCGCTGTTCCAGTTTGCCAGCGGCGGGCGCGAGGCCACCGGTGGCCTGCGCATCGCCCTGCAGGCGTACCTGCTCGCCGTTCTCGCGGCCTACTTCATGTGGTGCTGGCTGCGGGGCGGGCAGACGCTCGCCATGAAAGCGTGGCGCATCCGCCTGATCGCCCCGGGCCATGCGCGCATTCCACCCGCCACGGCACTGCTTCGCCTGCTGCTGGCCGGCGTGTTTGTCGGCGCCTTCCTGGGCGGCCTCGCGGCGGCCTTCATGCAGCACAACGCGCTGCTCAGTTTCGCCACGCTGGCGATCTCCGGGGCCGGGATCGGATGGGCGTATTTCGATCGCGACGGCCAGTTCCTGCACGACCGACTGTGCGGCACGCGGCTGGTGCGGGTGCCGCCGCCCCCGAAACCGGGCGTCCCGCCGCAGTCCGGTTGAGCCCTGCACGCCCGCATCAGCGTCGCTCCACCCACCACATCATCGTCAGCGCGGTCAGGAAGAACGTCGCGCTCGGCACCGCCGCGGCCGCGACCGGCGGCCAGTTCTGCAGCAGGCCGATGTGCGAGAAGAGGCTGTTCAGCATGTGGAAGAAGATGCCCAGCATGATGCCGAGGAAGACCTTGAGTCCGACCATGCCGGCGCGCGCCTGGATGTAACCGAAGGGCAGGGCCAGCGCCATCATCACCAGCGTGGCCACCGGATAGAAGAGCTTCTTCCACATCGCGATCTCGTAGCGCTCGGTCTTCTGGCGGTTGCTCGCCAGGTGCTGGGTGTAGCGATACAGCCGGAATGCCGACATGCGCTCCGGCACCACGATCAGCACGTCCAGCAGTTCGGGCGTGAGCGCGGAGCGCCATCTGCGTTCCGCCTCGCGTTCGGTGCGCGGCCCCTCGGGCGTGAAGCGCGTCTGTGCCACGTCGACCAGCCGCCATTCGCCGTTGCCGCCCCAGTGCGCCTCGCGCGCCGCACTGACGGAGCGCAGCTTGTAGGCGTCGTCGAACTCGAAGATCCGCAGGTCGCCCAGGCGGCTCGCAACGCGCGCCTGGCGCACGTTGATGAAGGAACGCTCGTCCTTGAACCAGAGCCCGGTGCGCAGGTCCTGCGCGATCACCGTGCTCATCGCCCCCATGCGCAGCTTCTGCGCCGCCTCCTCCGTGAGGGGCGCCAGCCACTCGCCGATCGCGAAGGTCGCCACCGCACAGGCCAGCCCGAACTTCGCCAGCGAGGCGCCGGCCTGCAGCGGCGACAGGCCGGCCGCACGCATGACGGTGAACTCCGAATTGCTGGCGAGGTGCGAGAGCACATACAGCGTGCCGATCAGGACCGCGATCGGGAACAGTTCGTAGGCGTGCGCCGGCACCGAAAGCATGACGAAGGTGGCCACCTGGCGGAGCTGGTAGTCGCCCTTGCCGAGGTCGCCGAGTTCGCGGATCAGGTCGAAGAACGCGAACAGCGCGAGAAACCCGGTCAGGACGAAGCCGACCGCCGCCGCGATCTGGCGGACGAGGTAGCGCTCGAGCGTCCGGCTGCGCATGCTCAGCGCCACCGGAACAGGAAGGGATTGGCGCGGCGCGCGAACAGGAACACCAGCACCGCGAGCATCACGCCATGGACCAGCCACAGGCCGATGCCGAACTCGAGCCGGCTTTGCGCCACCCGCGCCTGGCTGAGCGTCAGCAGGTTCGAGTACACGACGTAGATCAGCAGGGCAAAGATCAGGCTCAATGACCGACCCGCGCGCGGATTGACGAAGCTCAGGGGAATCGCGAGCAGCGCCAGCAACAGCGCCGAGACCGGCACGCCGATGCGCCAGACCATCTCGCCCTGGTAGGCATCGGTCCAGCCCTGGATCAGAGAGAGCGTGGACCGGTTGCGCGGCGTGGCCTCGGGTTCGCTGCCCTCGCTCGATTCGATGCGCGTCGCATAGCGCTCGAACTCCATGACGTGGTAGTCCGCCTCGCCGGGATTGCCCTCGTAGCGGCGGCCGTTCTCCAGCACCAGGAAGCGGTCGCCGTTCGCCGCAAGCTCGGTGCGCCCGGTGCGGCTGATCATCACGCCCGAGCGGCCGAGCTGCACCGAGCTGATGAAGACGTTGCGCACGTCGGTCTCGCCCGGCGAGAGCGATTCGACGAAAAACACGCGGTCCTTGCTGGAGGATTCGCCGAACACGCCGGGACTGACGCGCGCCACGTCGTCGCGCGCATCGATGCGGCTGCGGTACTTCTCGCTCATCTCCGCCGCCCAGGGGGAAATCGCGAGCGACAGCACGGCAATCAGCGCGACCAGCGGCAGGGCGAACTTCAGCACCGGACGCAACCAGGCGCCCAGCGACTGGCCCGCGTTGAACCAGATCACCATCTCCGAATCGCGGTACCAGCGCCCGAGCGTCATCAGCACCGCGATGAACAGCGTGAGCGACAAGAGCACCGGAAGCGCGTACAGGGCAAAGAAGCCGAGGAAGGCGATCACCGCGTCCGACGGGATCTTGCCGCCCGCGGCCTGCCCGAGCAGGCGGATCAACCGCGTCGTGACGGAGATCGCGAACAGCATGAGAAAGACCGCGGCGGCCAGACTTGCGAATTCCCTGAGGAGCGCGCGCTCGAAAATCATCGCGCGTCCGCGACCTGTGCGGCCTCCCGGATCCGGTTGAATCGTGCGATCATTCCAGCCATTCGCAGTACGGGAGAAGTGCGGTGGAATTTAGCATACAGTCGCTGCCGCCCGAGCGCGCGCGGGCCGGGTGCCTGGTGCTCGGGATCTTCAAAGGCGACGCCCCGGCAGATGCAGTCCTCACGCCGGCTGCGCGGCGCGCCGACCGCGCGGCCGCAGGCGCCCTGCGCGCGGCGCTTGCGCAGGGCGACCTGCCCGGGCGCGCCGGCGCCACGCTGCTGCTGCAACAGGTCCCCGGACTGGCAGCCCGGCGCGTGCTGCTGGTCAGCCTCGGCGAGCGCGCAAAGTTCGGCGCCGCCGCGTATCGCGACGCCCTCGGCGCCGCGGGCCGTGCCCTGCGCGACCTCGGCAGCCCGGACGCGGCGCTCTACCTCGTCGAAATCCGCACGCCGCGGCGGCCGGTCGCCTGGAACGTGAGGCATGCGGTTCTCGCGCTGCGCGAGACTTTCTACCAGTTCGACGAACTCAAGACGCGGGGCCGGGCGCCGACCCCCGCGCTCGCGCGCGTCACCCTCGCCCTGTCGCAGGGCGCCGTGCCGGCGGTGGCGCGCCATGCGCTTGCCGAGGCCACGGCCACCGCCGAGGGTGCAGCGCTTGCGCGCCGCCTCGGAAATCTTCCGTCGAACATCTGCACGCCGACGTTCCTCGCCGGCGAAGCGCGCACGCTCGCCCGCCGGCACGGCCTCCAGCTGGAGGTGCTCGAGCGCAAGGACATGGAGCGCCTCGGCATGGGCGCCCTCGTCTCGGTCGCCAAGGGTTCGCACGAGGCCCCGAAGATGATCGTCATGCGCCATAACGGCGCGGCGAAATCGAAGAAGCCCGTGGTGCTGCTCGGCAAGGGCGTCACCTTCGACACCGGCGGGATTTCCCTCAAGCCCGCCGCCGAGATGGACGAGATGAAATACGACATGGCGGGCGCGGCCAGCGTGTTCGGCGCGATGCTTGCGCTGGCCTCGATGAAGGCAACGGTCAATGTGATCGGGGTGGTCCCCGCGGTGGAGAACATGCCCGGCGGCGGCGCATCGAAGCCGGGCGACGTGGTCACCACGATGTCCGGACAGACCGTCGAGATCCTGAATACCGACGCCGAAGGCCGGCTGATCCTCTGCGACGCGCTCACGTACTGCGAGCGCTACGCGCCGGACGTCGTCGTCGACATCGCGACGCTGACCGGCGCCTGCGTCATCGCGCTCGGGCATGTCGCCACCGGATTGTTCGCGAACGACGCGCGCCTCTCCGAATCGATCCGCGCCGCGGGCGACGATGCCTGGGACCGCGTCTGGCCGATGCCGCTCTGGGAGGACTACCAGGACCAGCTGCGCTCGAACTTCGCGGACATGGCGAACATCGGCGGACGTCCCGCGGGCAGCATCACCGCCGCCTGTTTCCTCGCGCGCTACGCCGAGAAGTTCCGCTGGGCGCACCTGGACATCGCCGGCACCGCCTGGAAGAGCGGGCGCGAGAAGGGCTCGACCGGCCGCCCGGTGCCCCTGCTGGTGCGTTTCGTCCTGCGCCACGCGGGCGGGCGGGCGGCGCGCTGAACGGCCGCCCCGGCATGACCAGCGTGGATTTCTATTTCAATGCCGCCGACCGGCTCGAGGTCGCCTGCCGGCTCGCCGGCAAGGCGCACGCGCAGCGCAAGCGCGTGCTGGTGTACGCGCCGGATGGCGATGCGGCGGTTCGAATCTCGCGGCTCCTGTGGACCTGGCAGGCGACGGCCTTCGTTCCCCATTGCATGGCGCAGGATGCGTTGGCGGACGAGACGCCGGTGCTGATCACGACGGACGCGCACACGCCGCCGGCCTGCGAGATTTTGCTCAACCTTTCGGCGGCCTGTCCGCCGCATTTCGAGCGCTTCGAGCGTGTCCTCGAAGTGGTGGACGGCGACGCGGCGGGCCTGGACGCCGGGCGGGAGCGCTTCCGCTTCTACCGCGACCGCGGCTACCCGATCGCCCGGCACGACCTGACCCAGGGACGCGCGCGTGGCCGCTGAACCCCCGCGCCGGGAGCACAAGCCGCTGGTCGAGCGGGTCGATGCCCTGCTGCGCCGGCACCAGGCGGCGCAGCGTCTCGCCGAGGCGGAAGTGCCGCTGCTCACCGAGATCGTCGAAGCCGCGCCCGGGGGCGTGCCGTCCCTCGATGCCGCCGCCCTCGAGGCCCTGGCCGTGGCGCTGGAGCAGGCCGTGCTCGAGCGCCTTGCCCCGGACATCGAGCGCGCGATCGAGACGCACCTGCGCCGCGCGCTGCACGCGGCGCTGGACGACGCAACGCAGGGGCTGCGCGACGCGCTTTCGGCATCGGTCCAGTCCCTGTCCCGGGAGGCGGTGGCGGATGCGCTCGCGCGCGCACTCGGCCACCGCGCGCCGGCCGCCGCCGGCGAGGCGTCCCCGTCCGCCGGGCACACGGAACCGCCGCCCGCGTCCGCGCAGCGCTGAACCGCGCCGCCCCCCCTTTTTCTTCCGGTCTTTCACGATGTCCCTCGACAAGAGTTTCGATCCCGCTGCCATTGAGCAGCGCTGGTACGCGCAATGGGAGCAGGCAGGCCACTTCCGCGCAGCGGCTTCGCCCGCAGCGGGCACGCCCGGCTACTGCATCCAGCTGCCACCGCCGAACGTCACCGGCACGCTGCACATGGGGCACGCCTTCCAGCAGACGCTGATGGACGCGCTCGTCCGCTATCACCGGATGCGCGGCTTCGACACCAACTGGGTGGTCGGCACAGACCACGCGGGGATCGCCACGCAGATCGTGGTCGAGCGCCAATTGCAGGAAGAAGGCCGCACCCGCCACGACCTCGGGCGGGAGGCCTTCCTCGAGCGGGTCTGGCACTGGAAGCAGCAATCCGGCGCCACCATCACGCGCCAGATGCGCCGCCTCGGCGCCTCGGCGAACTGGACCTATGCCGATGTCGAAGGCCAGCAGGCCGGTTACTTCACCATGGATGCGCGCATGTCGCGCGCCGTGGTCGAGGTCTTCGTCAAGCTGCACGAGGAAGGCCTGATCTACCGCGGCAAGCGCCTCGTCAACTGGGATCCCGTGCTCGGCACCGCGGTGTCCGACCTGGAAGTCGACAGCGAGGAGGAGGACGGCCAACTCTGGGAGATCCGCTATCCGTTCGCCGAAGGCGGTGACGGCCTCACGGTCGCCACCACCCGGCCGGAGACGCTGCTCGGGGACGTCGCGGTGGCGGTGCACCCGGACGATCCGCGCTACCAGGCGTTCATCGGCCGCGAGCTTCTGCTGCCGCTCACCGGACGGCGCATCCCGGTGATCGCGGACACCTACGTCGACCCCGCCTTCGGCTCGGGCTGCGTCAAGATCACGCCGGCGCACGACTTCAACGACTACGCCGTGGGCCAGCGCCACGGGCTCGCGCAGATTGCACTTTTCAATCTCGACGCAACGCTCGGCAAGGCCGCGCCGGAGGCCTATCGCGGGCTCGACCGCTTCGACGCGCGCAAGCGCGTGCTCGAAGACCTGAAGGCGCAGGGACTGCTCGTGGCCGAGAAACCGCACCGCCTGCGCGTGCCGCGCTCCGGACGCACCGGCGCGGTCATCGAACCCATGCTCACCGACCAGTGGTTCGTGAAGATGGACGGACTGGCGCGCTCCGGCCTCGAGGCAGTGGCGAGCGGCGAAGTCCGCTTCCACCCGGATCACTGGACGGCCTGGTACAACAACTGGCTCGCGAACATCCAGGACTGGTGCATCTCGCGCCAGCTGTGGTGGGGCCACCAGATCCCGGCCTGGTACGACGAAGCGGGCAAGGTCTACGTGGCGCGCAGCGAGGCCGAGGCACGCGCGCAGGCGGGTGGCGCCGCGCTGCGGCGCGACGCGGATGTGCTCGATACCTGGTTCTCCTCGGCGCTGGTGCCCTTCACGTCGCTCGGCTGGCCCGAGCGCACGCCCGACCTCGAGCGCTACCTGCCCTCTTCGGTCCTGGTCACCGGCTTCGACATCATCTTTTTCTGGGTCGCGCGCATGATCATGATGACCCGTCACTTCACCGGAAAGGTGCCGTTCCGCGACGTCTACATCAATGCCATCGTGCGCGATTCCGAAGGCCAGAAGATGTCGAAGTCGAAGGGCAACACGCTCGATCCGCTCGACCTGATCGACGGCATCACCCTCGAGGCGCTGCTGGAGAAATCCACCGTCGGGCTGCTGCGCGCAGAGCACCGGAAGAAGATCGAGAAGACGCTGCGCCGCAACTACCCGCAGGGCATTCCCGCCTTCGGCGCGGACGCGCTTCGCTTCACCTTCGCCTCGCTCGCGAGCTTCACGCGCACGCTCAATTTCGACCTGGGCCGTTGCGAGGGGTACCGGAACTTCTGCAACAAGCTGTGGAATGCCACCCGCTTCGTGCTGATGAATACCGAGGACCAGGATTGCGGCCTGGATGCGAAGCTGCCCGTCACGCTCTCGTTCGTCGACCGGTGGATCATCAGCCGGCTGCAGCACGCCGAGGCCGAGGTCGCGAAGGGCTTTGCGGAATACCGCTTCGACAATGTCGCGAACGCCATCTACCGCTTCATCTGGGACGAGTACTGCGACTGGTACGTGGAACTCGCGAAGGTCCAGTTGCAGTCGCCGGACGCCGCCGTGCAGCGCGGCACGCGCCGGACCCTGGTGCGCGTGCTGGAGGCGGTGCTGCGGCTTGCCCATCCGGTGATCCCGTTCATCACCGAGGAACTCTGGCAGAAGGTGGCGCCCCTGGCCGGCCGGGCCGGACCGACCATCATGCACGCCCCCTGGCCGGTGGCGCAGGAAGACCGGATCGACGCCGCCGCGGAAGCCGAGATGGCCTCGCTGCAGGCGCTGGTGCACGCGTGCCGCAACCTGCGCGCCGAGATGAACCTGCCCCAGCAGCAGCGCGTGCCGCTCTACGTTGCCGGCGAGGCGGCCCTGGTCGAGCGTGCGGCGCCTTACGTCTGCATGCTGGCGCGCCTCGAGGCAGTGCACGCGGTCAAGGACCTGCCGAACGTCGAGGCACCCGTCGCGGTCGCCGGCGAACTGCGCCTGCTGCTCAAGGTCGAGATCGATCCTGCGGCGGAGCGCGAGCGCCTGGGCAAGGAGATCGCGCGCCTCGAGGGCGAGCTGGCGAAGTGCCGCGCGAAGCTTGGCAACGCCGCGTTCGTCGACCGCGCGCCTGTGGCGGTGGTTGAGCAGGAACGCGCCCGACTCGACGGCTTCGTCTCCGCGCTCGACCGGCTCCGGCCGCAGCTCGACGCCCTGCGCGCGCGCGCCTGACGGCCTACGGGGCGCCGCCATGCGCCATGTGCTGCGCGCCTTCCGGCACCGCAACTTCCGGCTGTTCTTCGCCGGACAGGGTACCTCGCAGATCGGCACCTGGCTGCAGCTGATCGCGGTCAGCTGGCTGGTGCACCGCCTGTCCGATTCGGCATTCATGCTCGGACTCGCGGCCTTCGCGCTGCAGTTCCCCTTCCTCGTGCTCGCGCCGTTTGCGGGCGTCATGGTCGACCGCTACGACAAGCGGCGTGTCCTGCTCATCACCAATTCGATCGCCTCGGGACAGTCGCTGGCGCTGCTCGCGCTGGTCGCCACCGGCCGCATCGAAGTGTGGCACCTGATCGCGGGCAACGCGGTGCTGGGGATCGTCAACGCCTTCGACGCGCCCGCGCGCCAGGCGCTGCTGGTGCGCCTGGTGGAACGCCGCGAGGAGCTGCCGAACGCGATCGCCTTCAACTCGACGATGATGAACGGTGCGCGCTTCATCGGCCCGATGGTCGGCGGGACGGTGATCGCAGCGTTCGGCGAGACCTGGGGCTTCGCGCTGAACAGCCTGTCCTACGTCGCCATGCTGACCAGCCTGTCGCGCATGCGGCTGGCGCATGTCGTGCCCCCGCGCGAGGCCGGCTCGCTCCTGACGCGCCTGGGGGCCGGCCTGCGCTTCGCCTACGGCTTCCTGCCCACCCGTGCCGCCCTGCTGCTGCTCGCCGCCACGAGCTTTTGCGTCGCGCCCTACCAGTCGCTGATGCCGTGGTTCGTCCAGCATGTGCACGGCGGCGATCCGGAGACCCTCGGCGCCCTGCTGGGCGCCGGCGGCGGCGGCGCCGTCAGCGCCATGCTCTACCTGGCCACGCGCACCACGGTGCGCGGACTCCTGCGCCTGATGGCCGCCGCGGGCATCACCGCGTCCCTCGGGCTGATCGGGTTCGCGGCCAGCAGCAACTTCTGGCTGGCGCTCGCCTTCATCTACTGTGTCGGGGCCGGCCTGATGATGATCGCCGCCTCGACGAACACGGTGCTGCAGACCATCGTGCCCGACGCCTTGCGCGCGCGCGTGGCCTCCCTGTACGTCATGGCCTTCCTCGGCGCGGCGCCCTTCGGTTCACTCGCGGCGGGCTGGATCGGCGAAACGGCCGACCCGCGGCTCGCGCTTGCGATCGGCGGGGTCCTGGGTCTGCTGGCCACCGCCACCTATGTCCGCAAGCTGCCGGCGATCCGGCGCGACATCGACCCGGTCTACGAGAAGCTCGGCATCGCGCCGCGCACGCCTCAATAGGTGCCGGGCCGGTACCCCGGACGGGTGACGAACGGGGGACGCCTGTTCACCAGCGACTCGAGCAGGACCAGTTCCGCATCGGCGTGATTGATGATCGGCGCACCCATGATCATCTGCGGCGCGCCCCGCGCCATGACGTAGCGCGGTTGGTCATGGTGCTCGGTGCGCACCGTTTCGCGCGCCGTCGGATCATCCGCCGCGACCAGTTCGGCCACCCCGTAGCAGGTGCACACATAGGTGCGCGCCGGCTCCGCTTCAACATACACGCCCGTGCCGCGGATGCCGATCGTGGCGGTCCGCGTTTCGATGCGCCGCCGGCGACCCAGGGAGAACACCGTCAGCACGGCCCCGGTGAGCACCCGCAGCACGCTGACGAACCCCGCGCCATTGACCTCGACGCGCGCGTCGCCGCGAACCAGCGCGGCATCCCGCCCGAGGACGAAAACCGCTTCGCCGCCGGCCCCGGTGGTGACGACGTCGCCACCCCGCACCGGCGTGCCGACGCTGGCGGGTTCACCGTTGACGCGCACCTCGCCGCGAATGCGCCGAATGCCCTGCGCGACGGTGCCTTGCGCCAGTGCGCCGCGCAGCGGCGCAAGCAGCGTGGCCGCCTGGATCGCCGCCGCCGCGCGCAACCATGTCCTGCGTGTCGTCATGTCCTCACCAGGCGAATTGTCCGCAGATGTCCGGAACCCGCGTCGCCACCTCGGCGCGCTCGAAAAAACGGTCCGCACGCGCCAGCCGCGCCGCATTGCGCAGGTCAGGCGAGCCGCCGAAGCAGAATACCGGCACGTTGACCATCATCTCCCTGCGCAACGTATCGACCTGCCCCACCGGGTCGATCGCCTCGCCGGCATCGAGGTCGAGCAGGATGAAGCGGTGCAGCAGGACCTCGTCGAATCCGCCCACGGCATCGAAGGCGGTCACGGCACGCAGGGTCCAGCCCTCCGGCAGCGCGGCCCGCAGCGTGTCGAGCATGTCCGCATCGGCGCACAACGCGATGCAACGGCGCTCGAGTCGCCGGGCAATGGTCGGGCCCGTCGTCACTCCTCGACGCGACGCCGCACCGCGCCGTCGACGGTCAGCACGCGTTCGCGCTGCGCGCCGCGGTGACGTTCGACGAGCGCGCTGCCGGCATTCAGCTTCACGCCATCGGGCACGCTGCGCGGCAGCGCCGCCTCGATCGGCTCCTCGAGTTCCGTTCGCGCCTCCTCGATGGCAAGGCCCTCGGCGGGCGTCGGCCAGCCGTTCTCGAAGCGCCAGCCGTAGTGCGCCGAGATGCGATCCCGAAACGCCGCCTCGAGGTCGCGCCCCGCGGGCACCTCGCCATGCTCAGCCCATTCGGTCATGGCCAGCGACAGGCCTTCGCGCAGCCAGACGCGGAAATCCGGCGACGGGCTGGCCACGCTGTCGGCGAACTGTTCCGCGGGGAAGCGCAGCAGGAAACTGGACGCGATCACGGCGCACTCGCCGATGGTGGCGGCACCGCTGCCCGCGATCTTGCGGCCCTGCAACCAGACATCCTGCTCGTTGAGGTAGGCCGGCAGGCCGAACTGCCGGTAGGTGGCGATCACCGGGCCGAGCGCCCAGGAGAACCAGCGCGAGGGCCGCCCCGGCGCGAACCGGCGCGGCGCGATCAGCACGAATACGTACTGGTGCTCGTCGACCCAGACCAGTCCGCCGCCGAGCGGACGGCGCACCACCGGCACATCGACGCCCGGATCGAGCTCTGCCAGGCCCTGGCTCTGGCCGAGACACAGGTGGGTCTTCGCCTGCGCCCAGAGCACGATCGGCACGTCGCTCGCCGACTGGGCCGCGGCAAGCCCCGCGTAGGTCGAATGCAGGGTCAGCGGATCGACCAGGCCGAGGCGGATCCAGCGCGCGTCGACCCCGGCCATCAGCGCCGGTCTCCGCCGTCGAAGTACTTTTCGAGGTAGAACTCGCGCGACGCAAGCGCCTGCAGGTCGGTGACACGCGCCTCGAAGCCGGCGCGCAGCAGGTCGGCGAGGTGCGCGCCCTGCTCGGCGTCGAGCACATGCATGCGCGACATCAGGTCTTCGTCGAGCTCGAGCACCTTCGCGGCGAGGCCGACGGGCTGCTCGAGGTGCAGGATCCATGCCTTGCACTCGGGATCCTCGGGGTCGAGGGGCGAGAGCGAGACAAGGCCGAGCCAGGCGAGGCGCGCGGCCTGGTTGAACTGCCGGATGTCGAGCTTGCGCCCGCGCGTGTACTTGCGAAGCGCGTTCTTCAGACTGCCGGCATCGACGACGGGAATCGACTTCATACCGTCGCAGCCTAGCAGAAAACGAATCGCCCCGGTCCGGCGCCGGACCGGGACTTATGGTAACATATATGTTACTATTGGTGCGATTCCGGCGAGATGCCGGCCGCACTACATGCGCAGCGCCCAGCCGACGCCGAGCGAGGTTTCCTTCAGGCGGATCGTCTCGTTGAACCCGGCGACACCGAAGTCGCCGTACAGGCTCGCCCCCGTGACGCGCTTCTCCGGCGCGTGCATGAATGCGAGGGTGAGCTCGTAGGTCGGCGTCGCCGCCCAGGTGAAGCCGAGCGTGAAGTGATCCTGCACCACGCCGGGCGCGAGGATGTTGAAGGTCACGTCGCGCGACTGGATCGGGTTGCCCGACCGCCCGTAACCGGCGCGCAGCGTCAGCTTCGGGCTGTAGACGTATTCGACGCCGATCTTCACCACGTCGACGTCATCCCAACCGAACCCCCGGCAGTTCGCGCAGCCGAGCGAACGCGGGATGCTGGCGTTCCCCGTCCCGGTGATGTTGCTCGCGTTGTTCACCGAACGCACGTCGCTGTAGTTGATGCGCTTGTAGTCCACCGCCACGGTCCATCGGTCGGTCGCCTTGAACGCCGCGCCGAGGCTCCAGTTCGAGGGCACGTCGAAGTCGCCCTGCTCGGCGAACAGGCCCGCGTACTTGTCGAAGCGCGACATGCGGATCTGGCTCGCATAGGCCGCGCCGAGCGTCACGCGGTCGCTGACACGCCCCATCCAGCCGACGCGCATCCCCCAGCCATGTGCAGTATCGTTGCCGTTGTTGGTGAGCTTGCTCGAATCCGCGGAAAAGCCCGCGAAGCCCTGCAGCCCCTCGGCCTTGAAGCGCTGGTAACCGAAGAGGAGGCTGGCGCCGACCGAATGGTTGGTCGCCGGCTTCCATGAAATCGTCGGCGAAATCACCAGTTGCTCGAGGTTGACGCCGAGCTTGCCGTCACCACACAGCAGGTTGAAGCTGGTCTGCGTGGTCACCGCGAACGCCGTCCCGTTTCGGAAATTCCTGCAGGTACCGACCGCTGCCGCGCCCGACACCTCGCCGCCGGGATAGCTGGTATTCATGCCGCCGTGGCCGTGCACGGTCACGCCGAGCGCGAGGCCGGGGTTGAGCATGCGGTTGTAGGCGAATTCGGGGATGTAGAAGTTGTCCAGATCGCTGTTCGAGGCGCCCTGAATGCCAGCCGCGCCCGCGCCGGTACGCTCGGCGCCCCGCCGGGGGCTGAACCAGTCGAGGCCCAGTTCGAGGCGATTGCCCACCCAGACCATGGACGCCGGGTTCGTGGCACCGCCGAAGGCATCCGTCGCCATCGCCGTCGCGGCCCCCGCCATGCCCTTGCCCCGCATCCCGTGCCCATGGGAGAAGTAGCCGTCCGTGGAATGCGCGGCGGGCGCAAAGGCGCCGGCCGATGCTGCAAGAAGGACTGCCGCGAACACGCGTCTACTCATGGTCTTCCGTCCTCAGGGATGGTTCGTTCTTCGATCAGATAAACAGGCTCACGTCCGCATCCTTCGCCATGGGCAGGAAAGTCGCGGCCCCCACGTAATCGGTCACCTCGGGCAGGAAGTCCTCGCGCGAGAAGCCGAACAGGTCCACCGTCATCTGGCAGCCAATCAGGTTCACGCCCGCCTCGACGCACAGGCCGCGCAATTCCGCGATGTCGGCCACGCCCTTGTTCTTGATGGTCTGGCGCATGAGGGAGGTCGCCATCGACTCGAAGCCCGGCACCGAGGCCTGCACCACGTTCGGGATGTTCCACTCGATCGACTTGAACCAGTCCGGGCCGAAGGGCATCTTCATCGGCATGGCGGGGTTGCCGAGCGGGCTGATGTGAAGGTCGGAGATGTCCTTCTTCAGCAGGGTCAACCCGTAGAAGGTGAAGAACATCGACACGTTCCAGCCGAGTGCCGCGGCGGTCGAGGCGAGGATGAAGGGCGGATAGGCCCAGTCGAGCGTGCCCTTGGTGGCGATGATGGTCATCGAGGGCGTGCGCTCGGATTCGCGCTTCGCCAGCGCTTGCTCGATCTTCTGCGGCAGGAGTTCTTCGAGGCGGCGGTTGACGAGGTCGTCGATCAGGGCGCTGCTGGGTGTGGAATCCATGGGCTCCTCCGTTGGCGACCCTCAAACACTACAGGTGCATATTCGAATCTACTGAAATACTCCACTTGTTCGAGGATCACAGGAAGCAAGTGGTTTTTATGCAGACATCAAAATATATTTTGCGCCTGAACGGGCGCCCGCATCGGGGTACCATGGTCCGACTTGATCCAGCGCAACGCCAGGCGCCCCCGGTCCGGTAGCCTGTGATGCATGAAAGCACGCGACATCATGACCGCCCCGGTGCAGACCGTGCCCCCGGACCGTACGGTGGCGGACATTGCATCCCTGATGATCGAGCGCCGCATCAGCGCGGTCCCGGTCGTGGATTCGAAAGGTAGCGTGCTTGGCGTGATCAGCCAAAGCGACCTGATCCGCCGACCGGAACTGGGCACGGATCAGGCGCGCAGCGGATGGCTCGAGATTTTCCTTTCGGACGACGCGCGCGCGCAGGATTTCGTCAAGACGCACGGCCTGCATGCCCGCGACGTGATGAGCACCCCGGCCATCAGCGTGTCCCCGGATGCCTCGCTCGGCGACATCGTGCGGCTGCTCGAGCGACGCCGGATCAAGCGCGTCCTCGTGATCGAGCGCGGCGCGCTGGTCGGCATCGTCAGCCGCACGGACCTGCTGCGCGCCCTGCACGTGCGCGGCGGCCTGCCGGCCACCCCCACGGCGGCCGATGACGCAACCCTGCGTGACACGATCCAGAAGCTGCTCGCGCGCGAAGACTGGGCGAACAGCGCAGTCATCAATGTCCAGGTCGCCGATGGCGTGGTCCACCTTTGGGGGGCGGTCGAGTCGGAAAGCCAGCGCCGCGCCGTGCACGTGGCGGTCGAAGCGGTCGCGGGCGTGCGCTCGATCGAGGACCACCTGGTCCGCGCACTTCCGGGCTGAACCCGGCGGCGGCGACGCGCCGCCTCGCGTTCAGAGCCCGGCCTTGACCTTCTCCCCGGCCATCTGGCGCCGGATTCTCGCGACATCACGCTTCGCCGGCGCGAACGGGAACGACAGGATGTCCGTCGGGCTCGAATCGCCATACGGCCGGGTGCAGGCCGAAACTTCGGTGTCGTCCTTGCCGGGGCAGCCCGAGGTGCGAAACGGCTTGCCCGAGGCGATTACCGCCTCGAGGTCGGCCTGCGGCATGCCGTAACCGGTGACGCGCCCTGCGTCGTCGAATTCCATCTGCTCGAAGCGGCGCTCGCGATAGTCGATCAGGAAGCGCGCAAGCTGCACGCGGCGCCACTGGCCGCGGTCCACCGCGGGCCAGTCCTCCATCAGCGAACCGCGCTCGGGAAAGAACGCGAACATGTGGTTGTGGCCGCCGAGGTCGCGGATCTTCTGTGCCACCTCGAGGATCTCGCGCTCGGTTTCGCCCATGCCGCAGATCAGGTGCGCGCCGAACTTTTCCGGGCCGTAGATCTCCGCCGCCCATTCCAGCGTGCGCCAGTACCGCTCGAAGCTGTGCGGACTGTCGACGCCCCGTCCGCGGGTGCGGTCGAAGATCGCCGGCGTCACCGCATCGAGCGCCACGGTGAAGATGTCGGCGCCGAGCGCCTTCATGCGCACCAGGTCGTCGCGCTCGAGGGTGGTCGGGTTCGACAGGATGGACACCGGCACGTCCGGGATCTCGCGCGTCCAGCGACCGAGCAGTTCGAAGGTATCGTCGTTCGAGCGCGGGTGGGTGATCATCGAGATGCACATGCGCTGGAACCGGCCCCGATCGGCGCCCGCGCGCACGCGCGCAAGCACGTCCTCGTACCGCGCCGTCGGCCAGTCGACCCGGATGAAGTTGCGGTCCGCGTAGTCGCGCGCCTCTTCGCGGTGCCGCGCAAGACCGCAGTACGCGCAGTTTGCCCGGCAGCCCTCCGGGTAAGTCACCAGCAGGTTGAGGCAGTTCGTGCAGCCGGTGCGGTGCATCTTGCCGGCCACCAGCCCGAGCGTGATCGCCGCGGCCGTGCTCATCTGCACGTACTCCGGCGAGCGCATCTCCGGCGTTCGCAGGTGCGGATTCGGCCGGTAGAACGTGACCGGCTTCGCTTCGCTGGGGGCCTCGGCAATCGTCATCGTCGTTCTCCGCTCACAGTTCGATGTCTTCGCGAATTGCGGCAATTCCCGCGGCCCCGCACTTGTCGTCCGCATCACCAGCGGGCGCGCCCGACACGCCGATCGCCCCGAGCAGCGAACCGCCGGCCTCGATCGGCAGCCCGCCGCCCACCGCGGCGACCCCCGGCAGGTGGCGCACGCCGCTTTGCGGCCGCCCCGCCTGGGTCTCTTCCGCGATCGCGGTGGTGGGCACCCGGAAACTCACCGCCGTCCACGCCTTGGCGCGCGCCATGCGCGGCGTGTGCGCGCCGGCAAAGCGGTCGCGCAGCATGACCTGCGTCACGCCCATGCGGTCCACCACGGCAATCGCGACCTGGTAACCGGCATCGCGACACGACTTCAGCGCCGCCTGTGCCGCCTTGAGCGCGGTCTCTGGCGTCAGGAGGCGCTGCGTGAAGGTTGCATCGGCCATCGCGCCGCCGGTGAAGGCTGCGAACGCGAAGGCCACGACGAATCGTTTCATCCGGATCTCCCTTGTTCAGGCACGCGACCCATCGGCGGTCGCCGCGTAATACTCGTCGAATGCGATCCAGCCGCCGCGATGCACCGCGTCATCCATCCCGGCCGGCGTGTTCCACACTGCGTCCAGGCGGCGGCGCGCGGCGAGCCCGCGCGCGAGCGACGGCCCGAATTCCTCGCGCATCTCCTCGTCGTAGGTGTCGAACGCCGCGCTGTTCCCGGCAAGGTACGCCGCAATCGCGCCGCCCGCGCGCTCCCCCGAGACCACCGCGGGCGCGATGCCGGCGCCGGTGATCGGATGGGTGAACCCCGCGGCGTCGCCGACGAAGACCGCCGGACCCTCGACAAGGTGCGGCCTGAGCCCGCCCACCGGGATGGGGCCTCCGGTGCGCATCAGGATCTCCGGCCCGACCCGGCCTGCGCGTACAAGCGCGGCATGCAGGGCATCGAGCGGCGCCTTCATGTCACGTTCGTGCGCCGGATCGAGCCCGAGGCCGAGATTCGCCACCTCGCCCTTGGGAAAGAGCCATGCGTAGCCGCCGGGCGTGTCCGGCGACAGCCAGATGTCCGTGTCGCGCGACGGCTTGAGCAGGGGCACGGTGTACTGCCGCGTGCCGACGGTGGCGAGACGCGGCAGGCCGAGGCAGGCGGCAACGGTCGAATGCGGCCCGTCCGCCCCGACGACCACGCGAAACGCCACCTCGCGCAAGCCCCCGGCCGTGCGGACACGCGCCACGCCGCCCGAGGCGTCCAGCGCCTGCAGGGTGGCATCGGTCCACAACAGCGCGCCGGCGGCTTGCGCCGCCGCGGCCAGGGCCTGGTCGAAGCGGTCGCGCCGGATCATCAGCCCGGAGAAACCGCGGCTCGCGCGCGCGCCCGAGGGCAACTGCGTCTCCATGCCGGCAATGGCCTGTTCGCGCGCCTGCGCGGGCGCGAGCGGCGAGAGCGGCAGCGGGATGAACTCCGCGCACTGCACCGGCACGCCCACCTTGCACTTGCGGTCGATGCACAGCACCCGCGCGCCGGCGCGCGCCGCGACCGCCGCCGCGCTGGCGCCGGCCGGGCCGAGTCCGACCACCAGCACGTCGCAGTCGCGCAGGCTCATCTCAGAGCGCCACCACGGGAATCCGCGCCAGCCGCGAGCGGCTGCGCCGGGACTGCTCGACCAGCAGGCGGGGATCGACGCGCTCGCTTGCGCCGTGTTCCAGCGCCAGCACCTCCTCGCCGACGGCGATCGAGCAGCACGCGGGCGTGACGCGCACGTCGCGGCCGAGGCCGAGCGCCAGTTCCACGGCGCCGTCGGCGGGATGGGCAATGCCCTGCAGGCCGGCCATCACCGCGTAGGCGTCGATTTCCATCTTGGCGCGCCCCGCCGGGCGCGCGCAGCCGAGCAGCACCGGCAGGCCGGGAAGCGCGCGTCGCGCATCCAGGAAGAAGCGGCCCACCCCGGCCGAGTCCGGCGTCACGAACGGACGGCCTTCCGGAGCGTAGAACGGCATCACCACCACCAGCACCAGCGCCGCGGGCCGGTGACGGGCGATCATTTCCAGCGCCGCCCATTCGCCCAGCAGGCGCCCGTAGTGCAGGCCGATGACGATGTGCGGCACCACCTTCATCGAGGTGGCCACCAGGTGCTCCAGCGAGCGCTCGAAGTCCGCCACCGGGCGGCGCAGGTGGTAGACCTGCGACACCGTGTCCTGCGCGCCGATCACGTCCAGCATGGCCGCATCGATGCCGGCGTCTTCCATGGCGCGCGCCATGTCGCCGTCGACCAGCGCGGTATGCATGGCGATGCGGAACGCCGGGAAGGTCTTCTTGATGCGCAGCACCGTGGGCAGGAAGGGCCCGTATTCCACTTCGTCGCGATGATTCGAGCCGCCGGTGAGCAGCATGCCCTGCGCGCCCGCCTCGATGCGCGCGTTCACCACCTGCCACAGGGCCTCCGGGGTGGTCGCGGGAATCATCGGCTCGAGGACCTTCGCGCGGCAGTGGTCGCATTGCAGCTTGCAGGCCCCGCCGGTGATCGACACCGCCGGCCAGGCGCTCTTGCCGCAGGACGCGATCTCGCTCGAGGCGTAGGTCTTGAAGGTCGGCGTGTAGAAGTTGATCGGCGGCAGCGTCCCGGCCGCCGCCTCCATCTGCGCCGTCAGCGCGGGGTCGAGCCGCGCCGATTCGATCGCTTCGATGCCGGCGGCGAAGTCCGCCCAGGCCGACATCGCTCAGCAGCCCGCGAAGCCGTCAGCCGCCATCTTCGTCTCGAACGCCGCGGCCACGGCCGCGCCGGTCACCAGCGCGGCGGCATCTACGTCCCAGTTGCCCGGCTTCAGGCGCACCATCCAGCCGGCGCCGTAGGGATCCGCGTTGATGGTCTTCGGGCTCCCCGAAAGCGCCTCGTTGATCGCCACCACCTCGCCGGCGACCGGCGCCTTCACCGGCCCGACCCACTTGCCGGATTCCACGGTCGCCGCCGACTTGTTCAGGTCGACCGAGCGGCCGACCTTCTTCGGCGTCACGGCCACCACCTCGCCCGCCAGGGCGCAGGCATAGGCCGTCATGCCGATGGTGACCGTGCCGTCGTCTTCCTTGCGCGCCCAGACGTTGTTCTCCACGTTGTAGTAGAGCTCGTCGGGCAGGTTGCAGTTCTTGACCGATGCCATCGCCTCTCTCCTAGAAAAAAAGCACCTTGTCGCTGGAAAGTATCATGTCGGCCAGCGCCCCGCCGCTCGAAAGATCGTCGAGTTCCGGGATCAGGTCCGATGCCTCGAGCCGGAATCCGGGAAGCGCCGGCATGCAGGCGTTAAACTTCACGCCCGCGGCCTTCGCCTCGCGCATGAAATCGATGATCTTCTTGCCGCCCTCCATGGCCACGAGGTCCTCGGCGACGCCCTTCTGCATCAGGCGCACGCCTTCCATGGTGAAGAAAATCGTCACTTGGGCGTCCATGGAGGCGAGCAGCGCGCCGAGATAGAACGGGGTCGCGCAGCGGCTCGCCGCCGACGGGCCGCTGGTCATGACGATGACCACCGACTTCTCCTCGTGGTCCAGGTACTTGTCCGATCCGGCGGTCGGGGACACGGCGGCGCAGCGTCCTCAGGCCCGCTTGCACTCGATGCCGTCGGTGCGGCAGCGCAGGCAAAAGCCGGCCTCGGCGTCGGCGCCGGTGACCAGGCCGGCTTGCGCCAGGGCATCCTGCGCCTCCGGCCGCACGCGGGCGATCCACTCGCCATAGGGATCTCGGTTGATGCGCACGGGGTCCTCGAGAACCGCCTCGTTGGCCGCCTCGATCACGCAATCGAACGGATTGGGCACCGGCCCGGCCCACTTGCCGGTTTCCACCGTGGCCACCGGCTTGCCGCGCGGCCGCCGGCTGCCCGGCCGGCGCACGCGCACGTGCATGATGCGTCCGGCGCGCGTCTGCGAAAGGTCTGTCATGCCGATCGTCATGCTGCCGTCGTCCTCGCGCCGCACCCAGATCTGGAAGTCCGCATCATAGAAGAGTTCGGGACGGACTTCGCAGCCATGGCAATGGCTCATCGCTCAGAGGACGCCGCGCGCCTCGAGCAGGTCGATCGAATCGCTGACGTTCTCGTGCAGCGCCACCTTGCGCGCCGACAGACCGAGCGCGAGGCCGAGAAGCTGCGTGAAATAGACGACCTTCGGTTTCGTCTTGATGCCGAACTTCAGCTCGGCGCGCACCTGGTGCATCTCGAGTCCCGAATGGCAGGTCGGGCACTCGGTGGCGATGATGTCCGCGCCGCAGTCCTCGGCGGCCTGCAGCAGGTTGAGGACCAGCTGTGTCGAGGTGTCGGAGTCCGACAGCGTGTGCGCGCCGCCGCAACAGGCGGTTTTCAGCGGGAAATCGACGTTCACCGCGCCCGCCGCGGCGAGCAGGTCGTCCATGAAGTGCGGCGTGTGGCTGGATTCCGAGCCCGGGCCCTGGTCCTTCTCCGGAAAGATCTGCCGCGGCCGGGTGTACATGCAGCCGTAGTAATTGGCGATCTTGATGCCCTTCAGCGAATTGGTGATGCGCGCCTTGAGTTCCTCCGGCCCGAGTTCCTCCATCAGCCATTCGAGCAGGTGGACAGTGCGCACGTCGCCCTTGTAGACCGGGTCGTCGGCCTGCTTCGCGAGGTCCTGCACCGTCTGCATGGTCTCCCCGGAGGTCGCGCACTCGTATTCGGCCTTCTTCAGGTTGTGATAGCAGCCGTTGCAGGGCGCCATCACGGTATCGAAGCCCATCTTCTCCGAGGCGATCGCGAGGTTGCGCGCCGACATGTAGGTCTGCAGCATCGGGTGGACGTTCTTCACCTCCATCGCGCCGCAGCAGTTCCAGTCCGACAGGTCCGTCATCTCGAGGCCGAGCTTGTCCACCAGCGCGCGCGTCGAGCGGTCGTACGGCCCGCCCGAGCCTTCCAGCGCGCAACCGGGGTAATACGCCACCTTAGCCATGTGCCACCTTCCTTTTCTGTTCCGCGACGTAGGCCGCGAGCACCGCGCCGGTGCGGCCCCAGCTGCGGGTGCGCGGCTTGAAGAGCATGTGCAGGCCCATGCGGATCGGGCCGAGGATCGGCAGGCGCGCGAGGAACGCGCCGAAGCGCTTGTCGCGCAGCAGCGGCAGGTTGCCCATGCGCGCGACGAACACCCCGAGCCAGCCCGTCTTCGCCAGCTCGACGATGTTCTCGCCGCTCGCCTTGAAGAAATTCACCATCACCTCGCCGTCCTCGATGCGCCCGCGCTCGATGCACTGGCGCGTGAACTCCTCGTCGAACTGCGTGGATTTCGACTTCGGCGTGTGGCCCTCGGCTTCAAGCCAGTGCGCCAGCGCCTTCATCACGCCCTCGGGCCGCACGTCCTTCGGGCAGATGTTGGTGCACTTGTTGCACGACACGCACTGCCAGATGATGTCCTTGTCCTTGACGATCTCCGCCGGCATGCCGATGTTGGTGCAGTAGATCCAGTAGCGCGGATTGAAGTCGGTGTTGATCGCGTACATGGTGCAGGCATTGGTGCAGGAGCCGCACTGCCAGCAACGGTGCACGTTCTCGCCGCCCGGAAGCGCGCCGATGGTCTTGCCGAACTCCGGGTCGTAGTCCGCCACGGTGCGCGGCAGGATCTTCGTGTTCCAGTGCCCCGAGACGTCGATGCCGTCCACCACCAGCTTCTCGGCGGTGAGCAGGTTGTTCGGGTCGATGAGCGATTTCTCGTGGATCGGCATGTCGTCTTCCGTTCAGTGCAGCAGCGCGGCGGTGCGCACGCGTGAGCGCCCGCCCTGGCGCGCAGGCTCCAGTCCCAGCAGCTTGACCAGCTGCGCCTCGGGCGTGCTCGAGCGCGTGAAATCCGAGCCCAGCACGCCGCCGGTCATGGCGCGAAAGTATCCGACGAAGGCCATCGCCAGCACGAGATCGCACCACCAGTGATGGTCGCGCCACAGCCCCTGCGCCTCGAACTGCCCGGTGAGCCAGCGACGCGCCGACTCGAAGGCCTCCGGCGTCATCTCGACGTCGACCCTGGCGACCCCCTCGGGCACGTCCATCAATTCGCGCAGGGCGCCGCTCGAGGCCTCGCCGTCCCAGACCCAGCGGGTCATCAGCGGGTGGCGGGCGGGCTGCGCGAAGTGCAGCACTTCGGCGGCGAAGTCGTGCGCGGCGCCCCGCAGCTTGCGGCGCAGCCTGCGCGCCTCCCGCAGCTCGCCTTCCGGGTACGGCAGGCCGTCGCCGAACGCCGCCATGCGCGCCGCGACCGGCGCCTCGCCATGCAGCAGGGCATCGACCCGCGCCGCAAACGGCGCGGCGCCCATGCGTTCGATCAGCGGATAGAGCTTGCGTCGTGCCGGAAACACCGTTTCGAGCAGCGCACGGGTTTCTTCCATGCCGATGCGCACCGGCGCGCCGAGCAGGCCGGCGAACTTGCGGTGCTTGGACTCGAGCGCGTCGAACCAGCCCTGCAGGCCGGCCCCCGCGTTGGCGAGATCGACGAAGGCCGAGAGATGCCTGGCGAAGCGCTCCGGATCGAGTGGCAGCATCGGCAGGGCGCCCTGGCGCCGGCTCAGGCGGCCTTGCGCGCGCGCGCGCCGAGGTCTCCGACCGCGCGCATGGCCATCGCCAGGCCGTGCGATACGCAGGTGTCGATGTCCTCCGGCGCGAGCGAGGCGCCGCCGACGTAGATCCCCGGACGCGTCGAGGCGAAGGTGCTGGTGTAGTGCTCGCCGCGCTCGAGGTAACCGTGCTTCTCGAGCCCGACGCCGAACACCTTCGAGATCTTCTGGTTGTCCTCGTTCGGATCCATGCCGATGGCGTGCACCACGAGATCGAAGGGAATCACGATCGGGCGCTTGACCAGCGTGTCCTCGCCCTTCACCAGCAGCCGCTTGCCGTCGGGCGCGATGGTCACTTCCGCGATGCGCGCCTTCACGTACTTGGTGCGGAACTCCTCCTGCGAGCGCCAGTAGTACTTGTCCTCGTACAGCCCGAAGGTGCGGATGTCCATGTAGTAGATGTACACGTCCGTCTTCGGCGAGAGTTCCTTGATCTCCATCGCGAGGTTGATCGAGACGGTGCAGCAGATCTTCGAGCACCATTCGCGCCCGATCTGCCGGTCGCGCGAGCCGACGCAGAGCAGGATCGCGACGCGCTCGGGCGTGCGGCCGTCCGACGGGCAGGCGATCTTGCCCGCGCCCACCATCTGCTCGACCTGCGTGGTGGTCACGACGTCGTCGTAGGTGCCGAAGCCCCATTCCGGCTTGTTGATCGAGTCGAAGTGCGTGAAGCCGGTGCCGAGGATGACCGCGCCGGCCTTCACCGTCTCGCCGTTCGAGAGCGTGGCGGCGAAATCGCCCGCCTCGCCCTCCAGCCTGTCCACCGTGCATTCGCGGTGAATGCTCACCAGCGGGTCGTCTTCCACGCGCTTCACCATGCGGCCGATCGCGTCCTTGGCCCACTCGCCCGAAGGCACCAGCTTCGCGTAGCCCGAGAGGATCGGCGCGCCGCCGAGGCGATCGGCCTTGTCCACCAGCACGACCTTGCGGCCGATCGAGGCGACGCCGTGCGCCGCCGAGAGTCCGGTCGGCCCGCCGCCGACCACGAGAATGGTGTCGCTCATCGGTTCAGGCACTCGCCGCCAGCTCGGGTTTGTAGAGGTACTCGATGCGGCCCGCCTTCACTTCGAGCAGGTAATCCTCGAAGCGCTTCTTCGCGTCCGCCCAGGAGATTCCCATCTTCTCGACCACGTCCTCGCAGGGGCTGGCGTGCCACTGCAGTTGCACGATCTTGAACGGATCCGCGCCGCAGGCGAGCGCCGCGAACTGGATGTCCGCCATGATGGGCAGCGAATGCGCCTTCTGGTCGTGCGCCTTGCCGATCCACTGGTTCTTGTCCATGGTGGTCACGCAGCCGGTGTCGATGCCGATCATCATGTCGGCATTCGCCTCCTCGCGCGCCACCTTGATCTTGCGATCCATGGTGAACGAGCGCGTGAACTCGCGCTCCGAGATGATGTGCCGGAAGCCGAAGCCGCAGCAGTCGTACCAGGTCGAGTAGTCGATCACCTGCGCCCCGAGCGCCGCCGCCATCGAGGTGCCCACCGCCGCCCGGTTGCCGTCGAGCACGCTCGGGTCGTAGATCGCGTCCTCATGCACCATCTTCGAGTAATGGCAGGCCATGTGCACCGTGGCCCGCAGGTGCGAGACGTCGATCTTCTGGAGTTTCGAGGCGATTTCGTTGCGCATCACGTGCACCCACTCGGAGTAGTGCACCACCTCTTCTGGAATCACCAGCTTGCCGTCCACCAGTCGCCCGAGCTTGCCGAGGATCTTCGTCACGCGCTCACGCAGCGTGGCGTTCTCGATCAGGTACTTGCGCACTTCCTTGTAGTTGCCGAACGAGGTCGCACAATGCACCAGCGGATAGAAGTGCCCGGGTTCGTGCCCGAGGCGCTTGCCCGAGACGTAGGCCTGGTGGAAGTTGCGCAGGAACACCGCGGAGAGCGACTCGACGTTGCCGATGCCCGAGCCGTGGTAGTTCCACGCGGTGCAGGAGGTCTGGTCGGTCTCGTCGAGGTAGTCGCGGCCCGGCTCCATGCCGAGCTCGTTCATCGTCCACAGCAGCGAGGCCGGATAGCCCGGGATGTTGCCGCACTGGCCGCAGGACTTGTGGTGCCAGAGTTGCGAGGTCGGAATCCGCTTGTCCCAGCCGAACAGCGTCTTCACGCCGACCGGCTTGTGGGCGTCCGAGATGCGGTGGACGATGATCTCGCCCTCCTTCTCGAGCTGCCACATGTGGTCGCGCACGTCGTCCATGCGCTCGGACAGGTCGAGTTCGCGCTTGTCGACCCGCTTCTTGACCCAGGCCGTGGCCTTCTCCGCCTCCTCGGGCGACAGGTTCGTCGGCTGGAAAAACGCGCCGTGTCCGGCGATTCCGCCTGTGGTGTCTTCGGCATTCATCGCACCCTCCTCAATCCTTCTCCTGCTGTTCCTCAAGCAACTCCTCGTACTCCTCGCGCTTCTCGTCGATGAAGTCCTCGATGACGTCGAAGAGGTTCTCGTCCATGGTCTCGAGTTGCTTGAGCACGCCGGTCTCTTCCCAGATGGTGTACATCTCCACCGAGGTCTTGATCGCCACTTCCCAGGCGGTATCGGTGGTCTGCAGCGTCTTCACCGGGATCGCCTTGCGCAGCGTCTTCAGGTCGCCTTCGACCTTCTGGATGTTCGGACCCCAGTCGGGGAAGTGATCCGGCTGGATCATGTCCGGCGAGAGCTGGTTGCCGGTGGTGATCAGCTTGAGCATCACCCGCCCGAAGGGGCGCAGCACGTCCTTCGCCGACTGGAAGCCGTGCTTGATGGCCACTTCGCGCATGATCGCAACCAGACCGCCCGGGGAATTCTTGAACGGGCAACGTGCGGCGCAGGTCATGCATTGCGCGCAGGCCCAGATCTTCTCCTGCATCGCGTCATACACCTGCTCGACGTTCTCGGTCCAGAGCAGTTGCACGATCTCGCGCGGGCTGTAGTCGTAGAAGTGCGCCGAGGGACAGGTGGCGGTGCAGATGCCGCAGTTGAGGCAGCCGTTCAACTCGTGGTCGAAGCGGAAATCCGCGCGGATGTCCTCGAAGACCTCCTGCATTTCGGCGTAGCTGGCCATCTGCGTCGCGCCCTGCCTACTTGCGCTTCATGAAGAAGGTGAACTCCTTGTCCGCCTCGGCGTGCGACAGGAGTTCATTGCCGGTCTGCTTGCAGAAGGCCTGGAAATCCTTCACCGCGCCCGGATCGGTCGCAAGGATCTTCAGCACCTGCCCGGATTGCATGTCGGTGAGCGACTTCTTCGCGCGCAGGATGGGCAGGGGGCAATTGAGGCCGCGCGCATCGAGTTCCTTGTCGAACTGCATCAGGTGTCTCCCAAGTGGGTGGGGCCGAATGGATTGGTATATCCGAGTGCCAGCCGAACATCAACGAGCTGTATCATGAAATTCTAATATTAACAGAGCGAAACCGCGGCACGCGACCGGAATTGTCCGCTGCACACTGCGACGCGAAGTTAGTTTTGTCTATGGAGGCATATTCATTTTTTCGCCCCCGCGGTGCGGCCCGCTCCTACAATCGCGCAGTCCCCCGGAAGGAGCATTGGATGTTCACCGTCAATCCTTTCGCCGTGCTGTCGGCGTCGGTTTCCCCTGCCGTCATGCAGGGTTTTCTCATCGCCATGATCGTTCTGGTCGCGGCAGGCACCCTGTTCGATGTCGTGCACAAGGGCAGCGCGCGATACTTCTTCGAGGCCTGGCGCAAATCGAAGGGCAGCGGCGCGAAACAGGTCGGCAGCGCCGAACTGGTCGCGATCGCCGTCCAGACGGGGCTCGTCGACATCCTCACCTCCGGGGAGTTCTGCAACCTGCGTCGTCGGCTCGCCCACCTGCTCACCATGTACGGCTTCGTGTTCCACGCCCTGGCCACGCTCGTCCTGGTGTTCGCCTACGCGACGCCGGCGCAGCCGACCCCGGTGCTCTGGACGCTTCTCTGGTGGCTTGGCGGACTGATGCTTCTCGCCGGCGGCTACTGGTTCTGGTTCTTCATCCGCGTCGACGTCGCGGCCGAGGGCGGCTCGCCGCTGCGCGTGATGCACGCGGACCTGTTCATCCTCTCGCTGCTCGCGAGCGTGACGCTCGGCCTCGTCTGGGCGCTGGCCGGCGCCGGCACGGGATTCCTCTTCGTGCTCTACGTCCTGGCCACCCTGGTCCTGTTCGGTTCGGTGCCGTGGTCCAAGTTTGCGCACATGTTCTTCAAGCCGGCGGCGGCCTTCGAGAAGCGCGTTTCCAAGGCTACGGGCGTGGCCGACAACCTGCCGACGCTGACGCGTGACGATCCCGCGCAGCGCGAACGCCACTCGATGGAACTGCTGAAAGACGCCCCGATGGACATGGGGCTCGGCATCAAGCGCGAAGCACCGCGGCACTACTAGACCAGACCGCCCGCCGGTCGTATCGGAACGATTCAAGGAGCCCCTCAATGCCAACCTTCGTCTACATGACAAGGTGCGACGGATGCGGACACTGCGTCGACATCTGCCCGTCGGACATCATGCACATCGACAAGACGTACCGGCGTGCCTACAACATCGAGCCGAACATGTGCTGGGAATGCTACTCCTGCGTCAAGGCCTGTCCGCAGAACGCCATCGACGTGCGCGGCTACGCCGACTTTGCCCCGCTCGGCCACAGCGTGCGGGTCCAGCGCGACGAGCAGAAGGGCACGATCGCCTGGAAGATCAAGTTCCGCAACGGCACGGAGAAGAACTTCCTGTCGCCGATCACCACCAAGCCCTGGGGCACGGCGATTCCCAAGCTCGCGGAGGTCCCCGCGCCCAGCAAGGAAATGCGCGACAGCGAGCTGCTCTACAACGAGCCGAAGTACATCCGCCTCGATGACGGCGGCCTGCATACGCTCAAGTCCAACGGTCTGAAAATGAAACAAGGCGTTTACTACTGATGGCCTACGACACGATCATCGAAGACGGCATCGACGTCCTGGTCGTCGGTGCGGGACTCGGCGGCACGGGTGCCGCCTGGGAGGCGCGATTCTGGGGGCAGGACAAGAAGATCGTCATTGCCGAGAAGGCCAATATCGATCGCTCCGGTGCGGTCGCCCAGGGTCTGTACGCTATCAACTGCTAT